>JBIQJS010000061.1:0-22804 GCA_044507405.1 Rubrivivax sp.
TCGTCGTAGACGATCAGCGCGTCCTGACCGCGGTCGCGGAAGTACTCGCCCATCGTGCAGCCGGAGTAGGCCGAGACGTACTGCATGGCGGCCGATTCGGACGCCGACGCGGCCACGACGATGGTGTATTCCATCGCGCCGTTCTGCTCGAGCGCGCGCACGATGTTCTTGATCGTCGACGCCTTCTGGCCGATGGCGACGTAGATGCACGTCACGCCCTGGCCCTTCTGGTTGATGATCGTGTCGACCGCGACGGCCGACTTGCCGGTCTGGCGGTCACCGATGATCAGTTCGCGCTGGCCACGGCCGATGGGCACCATCGAGTCGATGGACTTGAGGCCGGTCTGCAGCGGCTGCGACACCGACTGGCGCGCGATCACGCCCGGGGCGACCTTCTCGATCACGTCGGTCAGCTTGGCGTTGATCGGGCCCTTGCCGTCGATCGGCTGGCCGAGCGCGTTGACCACGCGGCCGATCAGCTCGGGGCCGACCGGCACTTCCAGGATGCGGCCCGTGCACTTGACGGTGTCGCCTTCGGAGATGTGCTCGTACTCGCCCAGAATCACCGCGCCGACGGAGTCGCGTTCCAGGTTCAGGGCGAGACCGAAGGTGGGCTGGCCCTCCTTGGTCGCGGGGAATTCCAGCATCTCGCCTTGCATCACTTCCGAAAGGCCGTGGATGCGGACGATGCCGTCGGTCACCGAGATCACGGTGCCTTGGTTGCGGATGTCGGCCGAACCTGCAAGGCCTTCGATGCGACTCTTGATCAGCTCGGAAATTTCTGCGGGATTCAGTTGCATTGCTACTCTCCGGTCAGCGGCACGAGGCCGACGGTTTCATGGCGTCTCGCGGCGCTGCCCATGCGGGCCTCACGCCGTCAGCGCTGCCTTCATTTGTTCAAGACGGGCCTTCACCGAGGTGTCCAGCACCTCGTCGCCGACCACCACGCGGATGCCGCCGATCAGGCCGGGCTCCACTTGCACGCTCGGGTTGAGCTTGCGGCCGAACCGCTTCTCGAGGACGGCCATCACATCGGCCAGATGCGAGGCCTCGATCGGGAAGGCGCTCTCGATCAACGCGTCGGACACGCCGGCGCGGCTGCTGGCGAGCGCACGGTACTGGCGCGCCACTTCGGGCAGCGCTTCCAGGCGACCGTTCTCCACGATCGTGCGCAGCAGGTTGCGCACCGGCTCGGACAGCGGCGCCTTGACGACGCCGACGATGGTGTCGATCACCACCTCGTCCGAGATCTTCGGGTTCTGGGCGAACTGGCGCAGCTGCTCGTTCTCGGCCACGGTGGCGAGCGCCTCGAGCTGCTCGACGCCTTGCGCGAGGTCGCCCTGCGCGGTTGCGTCGAACAGGGCTTCCGCGTAGGGACGCGCGATGGTTGCAAGCTCGGCCATGGTCAGAGCTCGGTCTTGAGGCGGCTCAACAGCTCGGCGTGCACGCCGGCGTTGACTTCCTTGCGCAGGATGGCTTCTGCGCCCTTGACGGCCAGGGCCGCCACCTCGTCACGCAGGGCTTCGCGGGCCTTGATCGATTCCTGGGCGGCTTCGGCCTTGGCGGCGGCGACGATCTTGGCGGCCTCTTCCGTCGCGCGGGTCTTGGCGTCCTCGATGATCGACTGTGCCAGGCGTTCCGCGTCCGAGAGGCGCTGCGCGGTTTCGTTGCGAGCGGCCGAGAGCTGCTCTTCGACGCGCTTGTTGGCGGCGGAGAGTTCGCTCTTGGCGCGATCGGCAGCCGACAGGCCTTCAGCGATCTTGGCGGCGCGTTCGTCCAGCGCCTTGGTGATCGGCGGCCAGATGAAACGCATGGTGAACCATACAAGGATCGCGAAGACGATCGCCTGGATGAACAGGGTTGCGTTGATATTCACTGCACGATCCTTTCAACCGTGGAAGTGTGAAAGGGAAGCGCCGTGGATCAAGCCAGGACGAACGGGTTCGCGAAGGCGAAGAGCAGGGCGATGGCGACACCGATCAGGAACGCAGCGTCGATCAGGCCGGCCAGAATGAACATCTTGGTTTGCAGCTCGTTCATGAGCTCGGGCTGGCGGGCCGACGACTCGAGGTACTTGCCACCCATCAGCGCGATGCCGATCGAGGCACCGATAGCGCCCAGGCCGACGATGATGCCGCAAGCCAGCGCGACGAGACCGAGGATGTTTTCCATGATTGCTCCTAGTTGAGGGAAAAAGCGTTGGGAAGGGGAAAGGGGTGCGCGCTCAGTGGGCGTCGTGCGCCTGGCCGAGGTAGATCAGGGCCAGCATCATGAAGATGAAGGCCTGCAGCGTGATCACGAGGATGTGGAACAGCGTCCAGACGGTGCCGGCGACCACGTGGCCGATCGCGAGGCCGAAGCCCGTGACCGACAGCGTGAAGGCGCCACCCATCAGGGCGATCAGCATGAACACGAGTTCGCCCGCGAACATGTTGCCGAACAGCCGCATGCCGTGCGAGACGGTCTTGGCGACGAATTCGATGATCTGCATGGCGAGGTTGAAGGGCCACAGCAGCGGGTGTGCGCCGAACGGGGCGGAAATCAGCTCGTGGCCCCAGCCGCCCAGGCCCTTGATCTTGATGTTGTAGGCCAGGCACAGCAGCAGCACGCTCACCGACAGGCCGAGCGTCGTGGACAGGTCGGCGGTGGGCACCACGCGCATGTAGTCCTTGAAGCCGAGTGCCGGACCCGCGGTGTGCCAGATCTGCGGGAGCAGGTCCACCGGCAGCATGTCCATGAAGTTCATCAGGAAGATCCAGATGAACACGGTGAGCGCGAGCGGCGAGACGAGCTTGCGGCTTTGCGCGTTGTGGATCACGCCCTTGGCCTGGTTCTCGACCATCTCGACGAGGATTTCCACCGCGGCCTGGAAGCGGCCCGGCACGCCCGACGTCGCACGCCGCGCGGCGCGCCACAGGATGAAGCAGCCCAGGATGCCGAGGACGACCGAATAGAAGACCGAGTCGAGGTTGAAGACGCTGAAGTCGACGATCGACGTCTGCTTCACGCTCTCGAACGAGAAGTCCTTCTGCAGATGCTGGAGGTGGTGTTGGATGTATTCACCGGCACTTGGACCGGAGGCGTGAGCAGCGTTGTCGGCAGCCATTCGAATCGGACTCTCTTGATTGATCCTGTCACCGGCGGCGCCGAAGCAGCGCCAGCCAGCCCAACTTCATGCACACGACCATCGCGACCAGCAAGGCTGGCCAGCTCAGGCTCGGCGCCCACTTGGCCACTGCCACCAACATGGCAATGGCCAAGGCCATCTTCATCAGTTCCCAGAACAGGAAGCTCGTGACGGCAGCCGTCGGGCTTCCTGCTCTACGGGACATTCCATGGGCCATCAAGGCCCCCGGAAGCACCACCGTCAACGCGCCGTAGGCCGCCGACCATGCCGCTGCACTGCGCTGAGTGATGCCCCACGTGAGGAGGGCGCACAGCACGCCGACCGCGGCCTGGGCCCACACCACGTGCCACGGTGTGAGCGTGGGCAGTCGTGCGCGCAGGGCTTCGGCCTCTTCGGGGGACAGCGCCTTGAAGGGCGCTTCGTCCGCCTCATCTGACGCCGAGTCACGTCCCGGTGCATCGGTCATGGCTCGTGTCACAGTCGGTTGCAGCAAAGCCTCGGGATTATACGTGGAAACCCGTGAGGCTCCAGATGGGCCTGCACGGGCAACTCAGGAAGGTGCGTTTGGCGCGCTGCTCAGCCGCAGAAGTTCGCCGGCAGGCCGGGGGTGTCGACGCGGAGGCTGAGCACCTGGCCGGCGAGCGGCTGCGCGGCCAGTTCCGCGTCGGGGCGGTTCTCGCGCGAGGTGGTGATGTAGAGCGTGCGCAGGTCGGGTCCGCCGAAGCACGGCATGGTGGGGCAGCGCACGGGCAGATGGATCTGCGCCAGCATCTCCCCCGTGGGCGAGAGCCGCACCAGCTGCTGGCCTTCGAACATCGCCGACCAATAGGCTCCTTCGGCATCCACCGCGGCGCCATCCGGGCGGCCGCCATAGGTCTCGAGCGGCTGGCCGGGCTGCCTGGCGGGGAACCGTGCGAACACGCGACGGGGACCGAGTTCGCCCGAAGCGCCGTCGATGTCGTGCGCGTAGATGGTGTGCGCCTTGGTGTCGCTGTAGTAGATCGTGCGGCCGTCCGGGCTCCAGGCGAGGCCGTTGCCGACGGTCACGCCGTCGGCCATCCGGCGCAGCCCTGCCGCCGCGTCGTAGCGGTAGACCGCGGCAAGCGCCGGCTCGCGCGGCTCGTAGATCGTGGCCGACCAGAAGCGGCCGGACGGGTCGCACTTGCCGTCGTTGAAGCGCTCCCGCTCGGGGTCGTAGGGCGGGCGGGCCATGAGCACCTGCTGCGACGACGCCGGATCGAAGCGCCAGAGCCCGTCGCGTCGCGCGAGCAGCAGGCCACCCTCGCGCATCGGGGCGAGGCTGCCGACCTCGGTCTCCATCGCCCACGACCGGTGTCCACCGGTGCGCGGGTCGTGGCGGTGCACCGCCTTGCCCGGGATGTCGGTCCAGTAGAGCACCTGCTCGGTCGGATGCCACAGGGGGGATTCGCCGAGCAGGCAAGCCGGCGCGTCGAGGGCGGTGATGTCGAAGGAGGAGGTGGTCACAGCGTGTGGATCTCGAGCGTCATCCAGGCATCGGTGCTGGCACCGGGCGCCAGCGTCACGAGCCCGTGGGCCGCGGGGTCGGGCATCTGCACCGCATTGTTCACGTGGCTCACCGGCTCGACGCAGAAATAGCCCTTGTCCGCCGGGGTATAGACCACCAGGCGGCGGGCCGAGGCGGTGAGCGTGAGCGCGTGGCATTCGTCGCGGATCTGCGCCAGGCCCTCCCAGCCGTCGAAACAATGATCGAGCTTCAGCTGGGCGATGTCGTCATCGATGCCGTCGTGCGCCGTCGTGTGCGTGGGCAGCTGGGATGCGTCGGTCTCCCAGCGGTGGCTCACCTGCGCGCGCAGGTGGCTGTGCGGCCGCTTCGGGAAGTACGGATGCCAGCCGAGGCCGGCCGGCTGGGCGCGGTGGTCGGTGTTGGTCATCTCGAGCTGCAGCGAGAGCCGGTCGGGCGCGAGCCGGAAGCGCTGCACCACCTCGAACGCAAAAGGCCAGTGGGCGTCCGGCTGGTGGTGGTAACGCAGCACCAGCGCGTCCTCGCTGCGAGACACCTGCGACCAGGCGCGCAACCACCCCACGCCGTGCAGCGAGTGCGGGCTGTCGCCGAAGTTCGGGGCGGTGGTGCAGGTCTGCCCGTCCCACTCGAAGCGGCGATGTCCGATCCGGTTCGAATAGGGTGCGAGCGGAAAGCAGCCGGACGGGCGCGAGGCGCTCAGCGCGTCGGGTGGCTGCGACAGCAGCACCGGCGTGCCGTCGAGCCACAGGCCGGCGATGCAGGCGCCGAGGTCGGGCCGCACCGCCAGGCGCAGTCGCTCGCTGCGCAGTTCGACCGCCGCGTCCGGCTCAGCGGCGCCCGCTCTTGAACTCGGCGACATCGTCCAGACGGGCGCGCAGGTAGTGCGCGCCGGGGATCGGGTTGTAGTAGTACGGCGGCACCTCTTCGAAGCCGAGCGTTGCATAGAGCTCCCGCGCCGACTCCATGTCGTCCAGCGTGTCGAGCAGCATGTTGGAGTAGCCGGCGCGGCGCGCGTCGTCGAGCAGGCGCTGCGCGAGGAGCCGGCCGAGTCCGAAGCGGCGGAACGCCGGACGCACGAAGAGCCGCTTCATCTCGCAGGCGTTGGGGTGATCGGCCTCCGGCAGGGGGCGGAAGCCGCCGCAGCCCGCCACGTCGCCATCCACGAGGGCGAGCAGCAACTGGCCCGCCGGCTGGGCGTACTCGCCGGGCAGCGTCGCGAGCTCCTGCTCGAAGCCCTGGAAGCACAGGTCGACATCGAGGCTGGCGGCGTATTCGCGGAAGATGGCGCGTGTGGCGGCGATGAGTTCGGCCGTCTCGACAGTGACGAGTTCAACGATCGGTGCACTCATCGCGGCGCCGCTCCGAGCGAGACCAGCCAGGCCACCCCGGCCGCGCACACGGCCATGAGCGCCAGCGCGAGCAGGCGAGCGCCCGCGCCGTCGGCCGAGGCGGGCACGCCCTCGGGCAGGCGCTTGTCTCCCGTCAGCATGGGGCCGACGAGGTTGCGGCGCTTCGCGGCATGGAACGCGATCGCCGCAAGGTGCAGGGCCACGAGACCGAGGATGAGCCACTGCCCCCAGCCCTTGTGCCACGCCGTGGCGAGGCGGCTGGTGGCGCCGCTCACGAAGCGCACCAGCGGGCCGGCGTTGGCGATCTCGTCGTCGGCGACCAGGCCGCTGGCCACCTGCACGGCGAGCAGCGCCAGCATCGCCAGGACCGAGAGGGCGCCGGTCGGGCTGTGGCCGACGTCGAGGTGGTCTGCCGCCGACGTGCGCCCTCGCAGGTAGCGCACGAGCGTGACGGGCGAACAGGCGAAGCGCGTGAAGCGCGACCAGTGCCCGCCCACCAGGCCCCACACCAACCGGAACGCGAGCAGCGCGAGGATGGCGTAGCCCAGGCGGAAGTGCCACACCATCGCATTGCCGCCCACCTTGGCGCTCACGATCGAGCCGATCACGCAGGCGGCCAGCAGCCAGTGGAAGAGACGCGTCGGCAGGTCCCACACGCGGATGCGGCGAAAGGCTGGGGGCATGGCGGGGCGGTGCGAAAAGGGAGGCTGAAAGATACCCGCTTGGGCAGGCGGTGGCGAGCCGCACTCGGGATATCCCACAAGGGCGCCGCGAGGCCGGTGCTGCATACACTGCGCGCGGCTGGCGATGCCGGCGCATGGTGCGCCCCGAGTCCCCAGCCCTGCCAGGAGAGCCTGCATGAATCGAGTGTTCACCGCCGCCGTGGCCGTTGCGGCCCTCGCGACCGTCGTGCCCGCTGCGGCGCAGTTCGCCAAGCCCGAAGACGCCATCAAGTACCGCAAGGCCGCCTTCACGGTCATGGCCGCGCATTTCGGCCGGGTGGCGGCGATGGCCAACGGGCGCATCCCCTTCGATGCGAAGGCGGCAGCCTCCAACGCCGAGATCGCCAACATGGTCGCGGCGCTGCCCTTTGCCGGCTTCGGCGACGGCACGGACAAGGGCGACACGCGCGCCAAGGCCAACGTCTGGTCGGAGCGCGACAAGTTCAACGCGTCGGCCACCCGGATGCAGGAAGAGTTGGCCAAGCTCAATGCGGCTGCGAAGACCGGCGACCAGGCCGCCATGCGCACGGCAGCGGGCGCGGTCGGCCAGGCGTGCAAGGGCTGCCACGACACCTACCGGCGCGACTGACGGGGCACGCCGATCGCGCACTCGCGCTGCGCAAGGCCCGCGTTGCGGGCCTTTTTCATGGGTCTGCCCTGCCCGGGGCGCGCAGGCCCTTCCGCTACCATTGCCCGCTGCCTTTTTCACGGCTCTGTTCGACAAGTCGATGCCGCCTGCGCCGACTGCCTCCCACAAGTCCCCTCCGCATGACGACACTGATCCGGCTTCGTTCTCCTTCGCTTGTTTCGCGGGTAGCCTGCATGCTGCTCGCTTCGATGTCGGGGCTGACCTTCGCCCAGGCGCCTGAGGAACAGGGCCGAGGCACCTTCAACACCCCGAGCTACGCGCCGTCGCCCGCACCGGGCGCGAGCGCGCCGGGCGCGAACCTGCCCGGGCGCGACCGCAACGCGCCGCCGGCTGGCATGGGTCAGCGCGAGGGCGCGCGGGGCACTGCACCGCACTTGGAGGAACTGAGGCCGCGGCGCATCGAGCTCACGCCGGCGCGCCCGAGCGAGTTCCAGAAGTTCGTGGAGACGGCGACCGGGCGCAGCCTGCCGGTCTTCGGCGCCAACTTCTTCGTCGATGCCGCCAACAGCCTGGCCACCGTGGACAGCGTGCCGGTGTCGAGCGACTACACCGTCGGCCCCGGCGACGAGGTGCTGATCCGGGCCTGGGGCTCCATCGACGTGGACTACCGCGCGACCGTCGACCGCAACGGCCTCGTCAACCTGCCCAAGATCGGCAGCTTCACGGTCGCCGGCGTGAAGGCGTCCGATCTCGAGCGTCACCTGCGCGCGCAGATCGGCCGGCTCTACACCAACTTCAACCTCAACGTGACGCTCGGGCAGCTGCGCGGCGTGAAGGTGTTCGTGGTCGGTCCGGCGCGCGTGCCGGGCGTGTACACGGTGTCCAGCCAGGGCACGGTGCTGTCGGCGGTGGTGGCCGCCGGCGGCCCCGGCCCCAACGGCTCCATGCGCAAGGTGCTGCTGCGCCGCAACGGCACGGTCGTCTCGGAGCTGGACATCTACGAGTTCCTCGTCCATGGCGACAAGTCCCGGGACGTCCAGCTCATCGCGGGCGACGTGGTGGTGTTCCAGCCGGCCGGGCCGCGCGTGGCGCTGCATGGCGCGCTCGACACCCCGGCCATCTACGAGCTCAAGTCGGCGCAGGAGCCGATGCGTGACGTGCTGCGCTACGCCGGCGGGACCCCGGTGCTGACCAACCCCAACAAGGTGCTGGTCGAGCGCATCGACCCGGCCCGGGTGCCGGCCGCGCGCTTCGTCGAGGAGTTCCGGCTCGACGAAGCCGGCCTGCAGCGGCCGCTGCGCGACGGCGACGTGGTCACGCTGCTGCCGATCTCGCCGCAGTTCGCCAACGCCGTGACCCTGAAAGGCGCGGTGGCGCAGCCGCTGCGGCACGCCTGGCGCCCCGGCATGCGCATCCGCGACCTCATCCCGAGCGCCGATGCGCTGGTGACCCCGGATTTCCATCGCCGCAAGAACCTGCTCGTGCAGGCGGGCGACGTCCTCGAGGAGGAGGAGGACGAGGAGCCCGTCGCGGACGACGCCATGTTCGAACGCCCCCGGTCCGGACGTGCGAGCGCCGAGCCTGGCCGCCGGCCGGAAGGCCGTGGGGCCGAGCGCGCTCGGCGCGAAGAAGACCGCCGGGCCGCCGAGCGCGCCCGCAAGGCGCCGGCGGCCCTGTTCGAGGAGCTCAACTGGGACTACGCGGTGATCGAGCGCCTCAACCCGGACCTGAGCACCCAGGTCATCCCGTTCAACCTGGGCAAGGTCGTCCTGAAGGGCGACCCGTCGCAGAACCTCGAGCTGTTGCCGGGCGACGTGGTGACCGTGTACAGCCAGAAGGACATCCGTGTGCCGGTCGCCAAGCAGACGCGACTGGTCTCGGTCGAAGGCGAAGTGGCCGCCCCCGGCGTGTACCAGCTGCTGCCCGGCGAGACGCTGCCGCAGCTGATCGCGCGCGCCGGCGGCTTCACGCCGCAGGCGTATGTGTATGGGCTGGAGTTCACCCGCGACGAGACGCGCCGCAAGCAGAAGGAAAACCTGAGCGAAGCCATCGCGCGCCTGGAGACGCTCGCGGCCACCCAGAGCGCGCGTGATGCGGCCAACCGACGCGACGACGTCAACGCCGACCGCAGCGCCTCGGTGAGCGCCGCGGCCACGCAGGCGCAGATGGCGCGGCTGCGCCGTGTCGAGCCCAACGGCCGCATCGCGCTCGAGCTGGAGCCGGACGACACCACCATCGCCAGCCTGCCCGACGTGCCGCTGGAACACGCCGACCGCATCTCGGTGCCGGCTCGACCGGCCTTCGTCACCGTGGCGGGCGCCGTCGTGAACAACAACGCGCTGCTGTGGAAGCCCGGGCGCACCGTCGGCGACTACCTCCTGCAGGCGGGCCTGGACGAAGCGGCCGAGCGGGCGAACATGTTCGTGCTGCGCGCCGACGGCACCGTGCTGCACGCCACCGATCGCCGTGGCTTCCTGGGCTTTCGCAACATCGAGTCGCAGCCCATCCAGCCGGGCGATGCGATCGTGATCCCCACGCAGCTCGACTTCGAGACCTGGGGGCGCGCGCTGGTGCGCAACCTCAAGGACTTCAGCCAGATCTTCTATCAGTTCGGCCTGGGCGCCGCCGCGATCGAGACGCTGCGCAGGAACTGATGCCGATGAACACCGTGAATCCGCAAGCGCCGCAAGACGACGACGAATTCGACGACGGGCCGAGCCTGAGCCTGCTGGACCTGCTCACCTGGCTGGGCGAAGGCAAGCGCACGATCGCCATCGTCACCGGCCTCGCCATCGTGGGCTCGCTCGTGTACGCCCTGCTCAAGACGCCGATCTACACGGCGCGCACGACGCTCCTTCCGCCGTCGTCGCAACAGTCCAGCGCCTCCGCGGCGGCACTGGCGGCGCTCGGGTCGCTCGGCGGACTGGCAGGTGGCATTGCCGCCAAGACGCCCGACGAGCTCTACGTGAACCTGCTCAAGAGCGACACGGTGCAGCGTGCGCTGGCCACGCGCTTCGACCTGTACAAGCGCTATGACGTCGAGACCTACGAGGTGCTGCGCAGGACATTCCAGAAGTACGTGCGCGTCTCCGCCGATCGCAAGTCCGGCGTCATCACGCTGGAGGTGGATGACGAAGACCCGAAGTTCGCCGCCGAGCTCGCCAACGCCTATGCCGGCGAACTCACCCGGCTGCTCGGCCGGCTCGCCGTCTCCGAGGCGCAGCAGCGTCGCGCCTTCTTCGACCAGCAGCTCAAGGACACCAAGGAGAACCTGGTCAAGGCCGAGCAGGCGCTGCGCAGCGTGCAGGAGACGTCCGGGATGATCGTGCTCGACCAGCAGGCCGAGGCCATCATCAAGGCCGTGGCCGAACTGAAGGCGCGCATCGTCGAGCGCGAGGTGCGCCTCCGTGTCATGCGCACGACCACGACGGCCGAGAACCCCGACGTGCAGCTCCTCACCTCCGAGCTCGCCGCGCTGCGCAGCGAACTCGCGCGCATGGAGTCCTCCGTGCCGCCATCGGCCAAGGCGGCGTCGGGCCCCGGCGGCATCGACATCCCGATCGGCAAGCTGCCGGCCGCCGCCATCGACTACGTGCGTGCGGCGCGCGAGGTGAAGTTCCAGGAAACGATGCTCGCGAGCATGCTGCGCCAGTACGAGGCCGCCAAGCTGGACGAGGCCAAGGAAGGCCCGGCGCTGCAGCAGGTCGACGTGGCCCAGCCGCCGGATCGCAAGTCCAAGCCCTCGCGCGCGCTCATCGTGCTCGCCAGCACGCTTGTCGCGCTGCTGCTGTCGTGCGTCTGGGTGATCGCCCGGCGCTACCGTGCGCTGGTGCGCGAGCAGGATCCCGAGGCCGACCAGGCGTGGCAGCGCATGGCTGCCGCCTGGCGACTGCGCCGCAAGGGGTGAGCCGCGGCTGATCCTCCTCAGAGGATCAGCTCGCCCTCGATGCAGCTCACGCTGCGCCCGCCCACCCACAGCGTGCGGCCGTCGTGGTCGAGGTGCACCCGGCCGGCGCGTCCGAGGCACTGGCCTTGCGCGGCGATGTAGCGCCGCGGCGCCACGCCGGTGTCCATCAGCCATTGCGCCACACCGGCGTTCAGGCTGCCGGTGACCGGGTCTTCCGGAATGCCGATGTGCGAGGCGAAGGCTCGCACCTCGAAGTGGCACTCCTGCCCTTGCGGATGCGGTGCAACCACGCCGACCGCAGCGATCGCCTTGAGCGCGTGGTGGTCGGGCGCCAGCGCGAGCACCGTGTCGGCGTGGTCGAGCAGCAACGTGAGCCAGCGGGGCCCGTTGTCCAGCCATTGCGCCGAGCGCACGCGATCACGCGCGAGGCCGAGGGCCGAGAGCACCGCACCGAGCGTGGGCTCGTCCACCGGTTCGGTCATGAGCGGCGGGGCGGCGAACGCCGAGCCGTCTTCGCTCTGGCGGATGCGCACCAGGCCCACGCCGCATTGCTGGACCACCATGCCGCGCACCCGCGGCGTGCCGCCGGCGCGCAGCCAGGCATGGCAGCTGCCGAGCGTCGGGTGGCCGGCGAAGGGCAGCTCGCCGCCCGGGGTGTAGATGCGCACGCGGTAGTCGGCCGCTGGGTCGGTGGGCTTGAGCAGGAAGGTGGTTTCCGACAGGTTGGTCCAGCGGGCGAAGGCCTGCATCTGTGCGTCGGTCAGGTCCTCGGCGCCGTGGACGACAGCGAGCGGGTTGCCCTTCAAGGGCTCGTCGGTGAAGACGTCGACCTGGGTGTAGGTGTGGCGGCTCATGGTGTGGGGCTCAGCGGGGGTCGTTCAGGGCTTGCGCCAGCAGCTGCACGCCACGGTCGATCTGCGCAGGCGGCACGGTGACGAAGGACAGGCGCAAGGTGTTGGCGCGCGCCTGGTCGGCGAAGAACGCCGCGCCCGGCACGTAGGCCATGCCGAGGGCGACGGCTCGGGGCAGCAGGGCGGTCGCGTCCACGCCTTCGGGCAGCTCGACCCAGAAGAACATGCCACCCTGCGGCGTGTTCCAGCGGCAACCCGTCGGCAGGTGAGTCGTCAAGGCCTGCGCCATCGCGTCGCGCTGCGCCTTGTAGCGCGTGCGGATGGTCGGCACGTGCTGCTGCAGGAAGCCCTCGCGTATCACCTCGTGCACCACGCGCTGGTTGAAGCCGGGGGTGTGCAGGTCGGCCGCCTGCTTGGCCTGCAGCAGCTTGGGGAAGAGCGCCGGCGGCGCGACGACGTAGCCCAGCCGCAGCCCCGGCGCGAGCACCTTGGAGAAGGAGCCGAGGTAGACCGCGCCTTCGGCCCAGCGCGCCGCGAGGGGTCGGGGCGGCGGCGTGTCGAACCAGAGGTCGCCGTAGGGGTTGTCTTCGACCACCGGCAGGCCGATCGCCTCGGCGGCGGTCATCAGGTGGTCGCGCCGCTCGGCGCCGATGCAGCGCCCGCTCGGGTTCTGGAAGTTGGGCAGCGCGTAGAGGAAGCGCGCGCCGCGGGCCGCGCCCAGCGCCTCGGGCAGCGGGCCGTCTGCGTCGCACGCCACCGAGACGAACGCCGGCTCGCAGGGGTTGAAGGCCTGCAGCGCGCCGAGGTAGGTGGGCGACTCGACCGCCACCGTGCTGCCCGGGTCGATCAGCACCTTGCCGACGAGGTCGAGGCCCTGCTGCGAGCCGGTGGTGATGAGCACGCGTGCAGCTTCGACCTGCAGGCCCTGGCCCGCGAGCTCGGCGGCCACCCACTCGCGCAGCGGGCCGTAGCCTTCGCTCGCGGCGTATTGCAGCGCCTCGCGGGGCTGGTCGCGCAGCACGCGGGCGGTGGCCTCGCGCATGGCGTCGACCGGAAACGTGTCGGGCGACGGCAGCCCGCCGGCCAGCGAGATGATGCCGGGCTGCTCGGTGAGCTTGAGGATCTCGCGGATGACCGAAGGGTTCATGCGGCCCGCGCGTCGGGCGAGCGTCCAGGGAGTGGGCTGGGTCATGGCAGTGGAGGGTCAGCGGGCTGCGGGTGGGGAAGTGTGGACCGGCATGGTCCGTCCGAGGAGGACCGTGGCGATCACGGCGAGTGAAAAAAAGACCGTCGTGGGCTCCAGCCGCTCGCCGAGCAGCGGCACGGCGAACAGCAGCGAGAGGAACGGCTGCACCAGTTGCACCTGGCTCACGCGCACCGTGCCGCCGACCGCCAGCGCCCGGTACCAGGCGAAGAAGCCGATCCACATGGAAAAGAGGGTGACGTAGCCGAAGGCCATCCAGGCCGAAGCGCGCGCCGGCTGCGCCGGCCAGCTGTGCCATGCCAGCGGCACGGTGAGCGGCAGGCTCACGACCAGCACCCAGCAGATCACCTGCTCGGCCGGCCAGTCCTGTGCCAGCGCTGCGCCCGCCACGTAGCCGATGGCGGCGCTCAGCACGGCCAGCAGCAGCCAGCCATCGGCCAGCGAGACACGGCCGCTCGACGAGAGCGCAAAGCCCACCACCAGCGCGCAGCCGAGCCCCGCGCAGGCCCAGAAGCCGGCCGACGGTCGCTGTCGCAGCACGATCGAGGCGACGACCGCGGTGGCGAGCGGCAGCACGCCGGTGACCACCGCCGCGTGCATGGCCGCCACTTCGCGCAGCGCCAGCGCCAGGAAGAGCGGGAACCCGATCACCGTGCCGGCCGCGCTCACGAGCAGGGCGCGGAGGTGGCGCGTGGTCGGCCGCGGCGCGCGGGTGAGCAGCAGGTAGGCCGCGCTCAGCACGCCGGCGACCGCGGCGCGCCCGGCCGTCACGAAGAGCGGCGGCAGCTGCGGCGCCTCGGCCGGGCCGACGGCCAGCCGCGTCATGGGCGTGGTGAGGGCGAAGAGGGCGACGGCCACGAGGCCCAGCCACATGCCACGGTGGGGAGGATGCATGGCGCCAGTCTAGGCGGCGACACCAGCACAGAGCCGATACACTTGGCCGGCACATTCCATCATCTGTATCGGCTGCAGCGCCGACACATCTTCCCCTGCACATGTCGGCCGTCCAGCCCCTTTCCCGCCAGTCCGATGCCACGCTCACCGAGCAGCTGGCCAGCCGCTTTGCAGAGCACATCCGGCAGCGCCTGATGGCGCCGGGCGCGCGGCTGCCTTCGGTTCGCGAGTGCGCGCGACGCCATGGTGTGAGCCCCTACACCGTGGTCGCGGCTTACGACCAGCTGCTCGCGCAGGGCCTGGTGGAAGCGCGCAAGCAGCGCGGCTTCTTCGTGCGCGACCAGCGCAGCGGCAGCGCACCCGTCCCGCAGCCGCCCGCCCCCGCGCCACGGCTTGCGGCGCCGGTGAGCGCCACCACGCTCGTGCGCAGCATGTTCCAGCCGCCGGGCGCCCTCCCGATGCCCGGGCTCGGCACCCTGCCGATGGAATGGCTGGACCTGCCCATGCTGGGCGCGGCGCTGCGCCGCGTCAGCACGCCGTCGCAGCTCGGACCGCTCTCGCTGCAGTATGGCGAGCCCGCCGGCGACCTGCGCCTGCGCCGGGCGCTCTCGATGCGGCTGGGCGACTTCGGCGTCAAGGCGGCGCCGGAGCAGATCGTGACGACGGTGGGCGCCACGCAGGCGCTCGACATCGTCACCCGCAGCCTGCTGCACGCCGGCGACAGCGTGCTGATCGACGAGCCCGGCTGGTCGGTGGAATACGCCCGGCTCACCGCGCTCGGCCTGCGCCTGCTGCCCGTGCCGCGCGGCGAGGAGGGCCCCGACCTCGCCGTGATGGAGCGCCTGATCGAGGCACAGAAGCCCGCCGAGCGCCCGCGCCTGTACATCACCGTGTCGGTGCTGCACAACCCGACCGGCGCATCGCTCTCGCTCGGCACCGCGCACCGGCTGCTGCGCCTCGCGCAGGCGCACGACCTGCACATCGTCGAAGACGACACCTACGCCCACCTCGCGCCGGCCCACCTGCCGCGGCTTTCCGCGCTCGACGGCCTGGAGCGCACGATCTACATCTCCGGCTTCTCCAAGATCCTCGTGCCCAACTGGCGCGTGGGCTATCTCGCCGCGCCGACCAAGCTCCTCGACCGCTTCGTCGACACCAAGCTGCTCACCAGCCTGACCAGCCCCGGGCTGACCGAGGCGGCGCTCGCCCATTGCCTGGAGCAGGGGCTGCTGCGTCGCCACGCCGAGCGGGTGGTCCAGCGGCTCGACGCCGCGCGCGACCGCTCGGTGCGACTCGCCGAGGCGGCCGGCTGCCGCTTCGCCACGCCGCCAAGGGGGCTATTCGGCTGGGTCGACGTGGGCGTGGACACTGAGCGGCTGTCGCACGCGATGGTCGACCAGGGTTGGCTGCTCGCCCCCGGCTCGCTTTTCCATGCCACGCCGCGCCCCACCACGCTGATGCGCATCAATTTCGCGACCACGCAGGACGCCCGTTTCTGGCGCGCGCTGGAACACACCCGCGACACCATGCGCCGCGCCGGCTGATTTGCCGGCCGCGGGAGCGTCGCCTACATTCGCACTCTTCTTCATGAGCCTTTTCGAACCCACCATCCCTTTCGGCGAGCCCGAGCTGATGCGGGTGAGCGACTTCCAGCGCTACCTGCACGAGCCGGGCGGCCCGCGTGCGCGCGTCGTGGCCGACGGAGCCCACGGGCTGCAGGGCCTGAGCCCCTCGCTGCTCGCCGATCTCATGCGCTTCGAGTACGCCGGCCAGGCGTCGGAGGCGCTGGAGGTGCTGGCCGCCTGCGTGCGCCACGCACAGCACGTCGTGGTGCACCTGCAGATGGGCGAATCGGTGGTGCCGCTCACCGTCTTCGCGGTCGATCGCCTGGTGCACTGCCCGGTGCCGGTGGACTCGCTGCTGCTCAAGCGCCCCACCGAGCTGCGCGTGCTGCACGTGGAGCCGGCCATCCTGCGCCCGCCGGGCGACCCCGAGTCGTCGCTGGTCGGCGAGAGCCACCACTACCACCCGCTGCGCCCGCTGCTGTGGGAACTCGCCCTGCGCGGTGCGCGCGGCACGCTCCTGCCCGAGATCGCGGGCCAGGTCGCCTACCGCGTGGCGCCCGGCGTCGACCTGTCCGGCCTGCGCGTGGCCGGGGCGCTGCCGGCGGCGATCCTCAAGCTGCAGGGCGACCGCTACACCCTGCGCGAACTGGCCGACTGGCCGGGCTTCGACACCGACCGCGCCTCGCGGCTGCTCAATGCGCTCTACCTGCAGTCGGGGCTGATCGTGAGCCGGACACGGCCCACGGGTTTCGGCGAATCGTTCTTCGGCGCGCTCGGGCGCTGAAGCTCGCGCCTCAGCCGGCGCGCGAGCCGAGTTCTTCCCAGCGCTCCAGCGCTTCCATCAGCTCGGTCTCGATCTGGGAATAGCGTGCCTGCGTCTGCGTGAGCACCTGCGGATCGCCGCTGTAGATCGCGGTGCCGCTCAGCTGCTCGGCGAGCGCCTTCTGCTCGACCTCCAGCGCCTCGATGCGCGCGGGCAGGCCGTCGAGCTCGCGCTGCTCCTTGTAGCCGAGCCTGGCCTTCTTCGGGGCCGGTGCGGGCGAGGGGGCCGCAGGCGGTGGCGGCGGGGCACTCTTCGCGGCCTTCTCCTCGCGCAAGGCGCGGGCGCGCGCCTGCTGCGTCTTCCAGTCCTCGTAGCCGCCTTCGTACTCGCGCCACAGGCCCGGCGCCTCGTCGCCTTCCCACGCGATGGTGCTGGTCACCACGTTGTCGAGGAAACGCCGGTCGTGGCTCACCAGGAACACCGTGCCGCCGTAGTTCTGCAGCAGCTCCTCGAGCAGCTCCAGCGTGTCGATGTCGAGGTCGTTGGTCGGCTCGTCGAGCACCAGCACGTTGGCCGGCAGCGCGAACAGGCGCGCGAGCAGCAGGCGGTTGCGCTCGCCGCCCGAGAGCGTGCGCACCGGCGAGTTCGCGCGCTCGGGCGAGAACAGGAAGTCGTTGAGGTAGCTCATCACGTGCTTGCGCGCGCCGCCCACCTCCACCCATTCGCTGCCGGGGCTGATGGTGTCGGCCAGCGTCGCGTCCAGGTCGAGCCGGCTGCGCATCTGGTCGAAGTAGGCGACCTCGAGCCGCGTGCCCTGGCGCACGCTGCCCGAATCGGGCCGCAGCTCGCCGAGGATGAGCTTGAGCAGCGTGGTCTTGCCCGCGCCGTTCGGGCCGATGAGGCCCACCTTGTCGCCGCGCAGCAGGGTGGCGCTGAAGCGGTCGACGATGGGCTTGCCGCCGAAGCTGAGCGACACGTCGCGCAACTCCGCCACGATCTTGCCGCTGGGCACGCCCGAGTCGACCTCCAGCCGCACCTGGCCCAGCGATTCGCGCCGCTTCGCGCGCTGCGCGCGCAGCGCCTGCAGCCGCTCGACGCGCGCCACGCTGCGCGTGCGCCGCGCCTCCACGCCCTTGCGGATCCACACCTCCTCCTGCGCCAGCAGCTTGTCGGCGCGCGCGTTGGCCAGCGCCTCGGCGGCGAGCTGCTCTTCCTTCGTGCGCTCGTAGGCGCTGAAGTTGCCCGGGTAGCTGCGGATCACGCCGCGGTCGAGCTCGAGGATGCGCGTGCAGACGTGGTCGAGGAAGGCGCGGTCGTGGGTGATGAGCATCACGCTGCCCTTGAAGCCGTTGAGCAGCTCCTCCAGCCAGGCGATGGAGTCGAGGTCGAGGTGGTTCGTCGGCTCGTCGAGCAGCAGCACGTCGGGCACGGCGACCAGCGCCTGCGCGAGCGCCACGCGCTTCTTCATGCCGCCCGAGAGCTCGCCCACGGTGCGCGTGCCGTCGAGGTGGAGCTGCGCCAGCGTGGTGTCCACCCGCTGCTCCCAGTTCCAAGCGTCGAGCGCCTCGATGCGGGTCTGCAGTGCGTCGAGGTCGGTGCCTTCGGCGTGCGCCTCGTACTGCTCGCGCACGGCTTTCGCTTCGGCCACGCCCGCGCTCACGGTGTCGAAGACGCTCGCCTGCGCGTCGAACACCGGCTCCTGCGGCACGTAGCAGATGCGCAGGCCCTGCGTCATCTGCAGCAGGCCGTCGTCGGGCTTCTCCAGCCCCGCGATGATCTTCAGGAGCGAGGACTTGCCGGCGCCGTTGCGCCCGATGAGGCCGAGGCGCTCGCCGGCCTCGAGCGAGAACGAGGCCTTGTCGAGCAGGGCCACGTGGCCATAGGCCAGGTCGGCCTGGGTGAGGGAAAGGACTGCCATGGAAGGACGTCAGGCCAGCCGGCGCTCCACTGCGTCGATGAACGTGCGCGCGACGTCGTGGCCGGTCTGCTGCGTGATCTCCTGGAAGCCGGTCGGGCTCGTCACGTTGATCTCGGTGATGCACTCGCCGATCACGTCCAGGCCCACGAGCAGCAGCCCGCGTGCGGCGAGCACCGGGCCCACCTGCAGCGCGATCTCGCGGTCGCGCGCCGAGAGCGGCTGCGCCACGCCCTTGCCGCCTACCGCCATGTTGCCGCGGATCTCGCTGCCCTGCGGGATGCGCGCGAGCGCATGCGGCACCGGCTCGCCGTCGATGAGGAGGATGCGCTTGTCGCCCTGCGCGATCTCGGGCAGGTAGCGCTGCACCATCACGGTCTGCGCGCCGTGCTTGTTGAGCGTCTCGATGATGCTGCCGAGGTTGAGGCCGTCGGGCCCCACACGGAAGATGCCCATGCCGCCCATGCCGTCGAGCGGCTTGAGGATGATGTCGCGTTGCTCGGCGTGGAAGGCGCGGATCTCGGCCGCGTGGCGGGTGACGAGCGTCGGGCCGATGAGCCCGGGGAACTCGAGGATCGCGAGCTTCTCGGGGTGGTCGCGCAGCGCGGCCGGCTTGTTGATGACGCGCGCGCCCTCGCGCTCGGCCTGTTCGAGCAGGTGCGTGGCGTAGAAGTACTCGCTGTCGAAGGGCGGGTCGCTGCGCATGAGCACGCCGCTCATGTCGGCGAGCGCAATGCCGGCGCGGGCCTCGGCCTCGAACCAGCGTTCGGCGTGGCCGGTGAGCGTCACGCGGCGCGCCTGCGCCGACACGCGCGAGCCACGCTGCCAGACCAGGTCGCGCGCTTCGCAGGTCCAGAGTTCATGGCCCCGCGACGCGGCTTCGCGCATCATCGCGAAGGTCGTGTCCTTGTAGGTCTTGAAACCCTCCAGCGGGTCGGCCACGAACAACAGCTTCATGGGTGTCTCAGGCAGTGAATCGGGGCCGCCACTGTTGCACAAAAAGTGCGAGCGCGCCGGCCACCACGCCCCAGAACGCGGAGCCGATGCCCCACAGCGTGAGGCCGCTCAGCGTGACCAGGAAGGTGATGAGTGCGGCCTCGCGGTAGGGCTCGTCCTTGAGTGCCGCGGCCAGCCCGCCGCCGATGCTGCCGAGCAGCGCCAGGCCTGCGATGGCCGCGACGAGCTCAGGGGGAAAGGCTGCGAACACGCCGGCCACCGCTGCGCCGAAGAAGAGGCCGATGGCGAGGTAGAAGACGCCCGCCGTGGCCGCTGCCGCGTAGCGCCGCGCCGGGTCTTCGTGGGCCTCGCGGCCCATGCAGATGGCCGCGGTGATCGCGGCGAGGTTGATTGCATAGCCGCCGAAGGGGGCGAGCAGCAGCGTGGCCACGCCCGTGAGCGTGATGACGCGTGAGATCGGCACCGTGTACCCCGCGGCGCGGATCGCCGCCACACCGGGCAGGTTCTGCGAGGCCATGGTCACGACGAAGAGCGGCAGCGCGAGGCTCACCATCGCCTGCCAGGTGAAGCGCGGCGCGGTGTAGACCGGCTGCGTGAGCCCCCAGTCGACGACGGGCAGCGTCATCTGTCCGTGCCCCGCCACCCAGGCGATGCCTAGCGCCAGCACCACCGGCACCGCGTAGCGCGGCCACCAGCGCCGCCCGGCCAGGTAGGCCACCAGCATCAGCAGCACCAGGCCGAAGGCCGACTTCGCTGCGATGAAGGCGTCGAGCCCGAAGCGGGCGAGCACGCCGGCCAGAAGCGCGTTGGCGATCGGCAGCGGGATGCGGTCCATCAGCCGCTCGAACCAGCCGGTCGCACCGAAGAGCGTGATGAGCGCCGCCGAGGCGAGGAAGGCCCCCACCGCCTCAGCCATGCCGAAGCCGCCGCTCGCCCCGGCCGTGGCCAGCACCGCCGCGCCGGGCGTGGACCAGGCGGTCAGCACCGGCTTCTTTAGCCACAGCGAGGGCAGCAGCGAGCACAGGCCCATGCCGACGCCCAGCGCCCACATCCACGAGCTGACGAGCGTCGTGTCGGCGCCGAGTGAACGCGCTGCCTGGAAGACGATGGCCACCGAGCTGGTGAAGCCGACCAGCACGGCAATGAAGCCGGCAGCGAGGGTGGAGAGGGAACTGTCGCGGAGAAACGTGCGCATTCGCGGGAAGGTCCGGCGCGCGGGCCGGTCAGATTTCGACTTTGGAGCCCAGCTCCACCACCCGGTTGGTCGGCAGGCTCAGGTACTCGGCCGCCGCGCTCGCGTTGTGGTGCATGCTCGCGAAGAGCTTTTCGCGCCACATCGCCATGCCGGTGGCCATCGTGGGCATCACGATGTCGCGCGACAGGAAGTACGAGGTCTCCATGTCGTCGAGCTGCACGCCGTGGCCGCGCAGCAGCTTGAGCGCCTCCGGGACGTCGGGGTCGTTCTTGAAGCCGAAGTTGAGCGTGACCTGCCAGCAATCGCGCCCGAGCGGCACGATCTCGCAGCGCTTGTCGAAGCCGACCCACGGCACCTCGTGGTGCTGCACCGTGACGAAGAGGTTGGTCTCGTGCAGCACCTTGTTGTGCTTGAGGTTGTGCAGCAGCGCATTGGGCGTGACGCCGACCTCCGGCACCAGGAAGACCGCCGTGCCCGGCACCCGCGTGGGCGGGCTTAAGAAGACCGCTTCGAGGAAGCTGTGCAGCTCGATGGCGTCATCGTGCAGGCGCGCCCGCATGAGCGCGCGGCCCTGCTTCCAGGTCGTCATCAGCGTGAACATCGCAGCGCCGATGACCACGGGGAACCAGCCCCCATCGAAGAGCTTGCGCGACGTGGCCGCAAAGAGCAGCAGGTCGACCAGGAAGAAGAAGCCCGTCGCGGCCACGCACACCGCCCAGGGGTAGTTCCAGGCGTAGCGGATGACGAAGAAGGTCATCAGCGTGGTGATCAGCATGTCGATGGTGACGGCGATGCCGTAGGCGCCGGCCAGCCGGCTGCTGCTGCCGAATATCACCACCGCCAGCACGATGGCGACGTACAGGCTCCAGTTGATGAAGGGCACGTAGACCTGGCCCGTTTCCTTCACCGAGGTGTGCAGCACGCGCAGGCGCGGCAGGTAGCCCAGCTGGATGGCCTGCTTGGTGATGGAGAAGGCGGCGCTGATGAGCGCCTGCGAGGCGATCACGGCGGCGAAGGTGGCCATGCCGATCAGCGGGTACACCGCCCAGCTGGGCGCCATCTCGTAGAACGGGTTCTTCACGTTCCCGGGCTGGGCGAGCAGCATCGCGCCCTGGCCGAAGTAGTTGAGCAGCAGCGTGGGCATCGCCAGGCCGAACCACGCCAGGCGGATCGGCGTCTTGCCGAAGTGCCCCATGTCGGCATAGAGCGCTTCGACGCCGGTCACGCAGAGCACCACCGCGCCGAGCGCGACGAAGGTGATGCCGGGGTGGTCGAGCGCGAAGCTCAGGGCGAAGGCGGGGCTGAGCGCGCCGAGGATCGCCGGGTTGGCGACGATGTGCGGCAGGCCCATCAGCCCCAGCACCCCGAACCAGGTCACCATCACTGGGCCGAAGAGCTTGCCCATGAGGCCGGTGCCATGGCGTTGCACGAAGAAGAGCACCGTCAGCACCGCGAGCGATGCAGGCACGATGAAGCTGTGCAGGCCCGGGGCCGCGACTTCCAGGCCCTCCATCGCGCTGAGCACGGTGATGGCCGGCGTGATGACCCCATCGCCGAAGAAGATCGAGGTGCCGAAGATGCCGATGATCATCAGCACCCGGTGCAGGCGCCGCCGGCCGTGCACCGCACGCGAGGCCAGCGCGAGCATCGCGATCAGCCCGCCTTCGCCGTTGTTGTCGGCCCGGAGGATGAGGCCGACGTACTTGAGCGACACCACCACGGTGATCGTCCAGAACATCATCGACAGCACGCCGTAGATGTTGTCCGGCGTCAGGGGCACACGACCCGGCGCGAACACCTCCTTGATCGCGTAGAGCGGGCTGGTGCCGATGTCGCCGTAGACGACGCCGATGGCGGCGAGCGTGAGGGCCGCGAGGCCGGAGCTGGGGCGATGAGGGTTCACGTTCGACCGGGCTCGCAGCCGGCCCGGTGGAGTCACGAAGGGCGCTTATTGTGCTCCGCGGCTTCGTGCCGGCACGCCGGCTGGGTCGGCCTGGCGCGGGCGATGTTGCAACGCAGCAACTTACTCGTAGACCTCGGCGTCGGGGTCGGTGGCTTCCAGCTCGTAGCTCGCGGCCAGCATCGCCAGGCGGGCGATCACGCCATACATGTAGAAGCGGTTGGGTGCGCTGGCCCCGGGCTTCACGCCCGGCTTGGGCAGCTGGTTCGACTCGGCGAAGGCCAGCGGCACGAAGCTCGCACCCGGGGAGTTGAGGTTCTCGTCGATGCCGCGTTCGGCGTTCACGCGGTAGAAGCCGCCCA
>JBIQJS010000062.1:0-22613 GCA_044507405.1 Rubrivivax sp.
CGCCAGCGGAACCACTGCGGGTGCTGCTTCACGTAAGGGTGGTCGGGCGCGCACTGCAGCGCGATGTCGAGCGCGATCTCGAGGTTGAGCTCGCTGGCGCGCTGGACCAGCCGGCGGAAGTCTTCGGGCGTGCCCAGCGCCGGCAGGATGCTCTTGTGCCCGCCCTCGGCCGCGCCGATGGCCCAGGGGCTGCCGACGTCGCCGGGCTCGGCGGTCAGCGCGTTGTTCCTGCCCTTGCGCTTCTCGCGCCCGATCGGGTGGATGGGCGGGAAATAGACCACGTCGAAGCCCATCTGCGCGATGCGCGGCAGCAGGCGCTCCACGTCGCTGAATCGGCCGTGCACGCCCTCCTCGGCCGACGTCGAGCGCGGGAAGAGCTCGTACCAGGCCGAGAAGCCGGCGCGTTCGCGGTCGGCCACGAGCGCGAGCATGTGGGGGCTGGTCACGGCGAGGCTGCGGTCGGGATAGCGGTCCACGAGCGCGGCCTGCAGCGGATCGAGCGCGAGCGCCTTGAGCGCTTCGACCTCGTGTGGCTCCCCGGCGGGCTTCTTGAGCGCGGCCGCAAAGCGCAGCAGCGCCTCGCGGTCGTCGCCCTTGGCGCGCGACGCGGCCTCGTCCACGAGCTCGGCGCCCACGCGCGCGGCGATGCGGATGTCCTCGGGCTCCACGCGGCGCACCAGCTCGGCCCGCCAGGAGCGGAAGTGATCGACCCAGGCCACGGCCTCGTAGTGGTAGCGGCCCGGCACCGACGGCGTGAAGTGCGCATGCCACTCGTCGTTGTGCCGCAGCGCCATCTCGACTTCCTGAACGGCGTGGCCCTCCTGCTGCCACAGCAGCATCACGCGCAGGGCGTCGTGCCCGTCGGTGAAGGCATGCACCGTCACGTGGAACGGCTGCCCGGCGATGCACTTGGCCGGAAAGCGGCCACCGTCGATGCACGGCAGCATGGCGTCGATCACGGCACGCGCGCGCCCCTGGGGCGGCATGCCGGCAGGTGCTTCAGTCAGCTTGGCCCGGGTCATGGTGTTCCTGCTGCAAGACGATGGTGGCGAGGGGTGGCAGCGTCAGGCTCACGGAGCACGGGCGGCCATGCCAGGAAATGGTCTGCGCTTCGGCGCCGCCGAGGTTGCCCCAGCCGGAGCCGCCGTAGTGCGTGGCGTCGCTGTTGAGCACCTCGCGCCAGTAGCCCGGCAGCGGCACGCCCACGCGGTAGCGCTCGCGCGGCAGCGGCGTGAGGTTGCACACGACGAGCAGCGTCGCGCCGCGGCCGCGCGGCTTGCGCAGGAAGGCGAGCACGCTCGCGCTGGCGTCGTCGGACACCGTCCACTCGAAGCCTTCGTGCGAGAAATCGACCTCGTACAGCGCCGGGTGCTCGCGCAGCAGGCGGTTGAGGTCGCCCACGTAGCGCATGAGGCCGGCGTGCTCGGGCGTCCCGGCCGCGTGCCACTCCAGTTCGCCCTCGTGCGTCCATTCGCGGCGCTGGCCGAACTCGCCGCCCATGAAGAGCAGCTTCTTGCCCGGGTGGCACCACATGTAGCCGTAGAGCGCGCGCAGGTTGGCGAACTGCTGCCAGGTGTCGCCGGGCATCTTGTTGATGAGCGAACCCTTGCCATAGACGACCTCGTCGTGCGAGAGCGGCAGCACGAAGTTCTCGTGGAAGGCATAGACGAGCGAGAACGTGAGCTGCCCGTGGTGGTACTTGCGGTGGATGGGGTCGAGCTTGAAGTACGCGAGCGTATCGTGCATCCAGCCCATGTTCCACTTCATGCCGAAGCCCAGCCCGCCGGCCGAGGTCGGCCGCGAGACCTGCGGCCAGGCGGTGGACTCCTCGGCCACGCTCATGGTGTCGGGGTGCTCGCGGTAGACCGCCTCGTTGAGCGTGCGCAGGAAGGTGATGGCCTCCAGGTTCTCGCGCCCGCCTTGCGGGTTGGGGATCCATTCGCCGGCCTTGCGGGCGTAGTCGAGGTAGAGCATCGAGGCCACCGCGTCCACGCGCAGGCCGTCGAGGTGGTACTTGTCGAGCCAGAAGAGCGCCGACGAGAGCAGGAAGCTCCTCACCTCGCTGCGCCCGTAGTTGAAGATGCTGGAATTCCACTCCGGATGGAAGCCCTGGCGCGGGTCGGCATGCTCGTAGAGGTGCGTGCCGTCGAAATACTGCAGGCCGTGCTCGTCGGTCGGGAAGTGCGAGGGCACCCAGTCGAGGATCACGCCGATGCCGCGCTGGTGCAGGTGGTCCACGAAGGCCATGAAATCCTGCGGCGTGCCGTAGCGCGAGGTGGGCGCGAAGTAGCCCGTCGTCTGGTAGCCCCAGGAGCCGTAGAACGGGTGCTCGGTGAGCGGCATCAGCTCCACGTGGGTGAAGCCGAGCGCGCTCACGTGGTCGGCCACGAGCGGCGCGAGATCCCGGTAGTTGTAGAACTGCCCGCTGCCCGGGCGGCGCCACGAGCCCAGGTGCAGCTCGTAGATGCTGATGGGCGCGCCGAGACCGTTCTTCTGCGCACGGTGCGCCATCCATTCGCCGTCGTGCCAGTCGTAGTCGAGCGACCACAGTCGCGAGGCGGTGGCCGGCGGCTGTTCGGCCACCAGCGCATACGGATCGGCCTTGTCCACGCGGTAGCCGCGGTGGCGCGAGACGATGTGGAATTTGTAGGTGTGGCCGTGGCGGGCGGCGCGCACCCGGCCTTCCCAGATGCCGCTGTGGTCGCCGCGCGGTTGGAGGCGGTCGACCGACGGGTCCCAGCCGTTCCACTCGCCGACCACCGACACCTCCTCGGCGTTGGGCGCCCAGACGGCGAAGCGGGCGCCGTCGTCCTCGATCCGGCCGCCGAGCTTGTCGTACAGCCGGGCGTGCGTGCCCTCGCGGAACAGATAGACGTCCTGCTCGGTGAGCCCGGACGCGGTCTGCGCGGCGCTCACGGCACGCTCCTGCGCGACGCTCGCGTCGCAAGGAAGACCCCGGCGCAGGCAGCTTTGACGGCATGCCTTACCGCTGGGAGGTGGGGGGTGGGTGTCGCGCCTTGCCTGTGGTGCATGTAGCCCTCTCGTCGAGAGCATCAGGGGCAAGGTCTGTGCCCGCATCGCGCGGGCGGGCCGTTCGGGGACGGCCGGCGCGGGGGCGCCAGCCGGTCAGCGGAGGTCAGTCCGACTCGAGCTCGTTGTCGATCGCGCGGTCGTAGTCGTTCATCTCCGCTTCCTTCTTCGCGATCAGCGGCTTGTCCAGCGGGCGGCAGATGCGGCGCGCGAGGCGGTCCAGGCGGGTCGAACGTTCGACCGCTTCCAGCACTTCGGCCGGATTCATCATGAGGGCAAACGGGTTCGACAGGATTTCAGAGGTCGCCATGTTGTGCTCCAGACAGTGCGATGACAGTGAACGCAATGTAGGGGCGGCCCCCTCGGGGCAGATAGTCAGGTGGGCACCAGACCCGGGGTCGGAATTTCCCTGACAAGCGTGTCAGGGCGGCCGGTTTGAACAGCGAGCCTCAAACGGGTGAAAACGCAGCCGCGACAAGGCCTTGCGCGCAGACGACGCGGCACACGCGTCGTGCGTATTTCACGCAGGCGATGTGACCTTCGGTTGCAGAAAGAGCTGCTCGAAGTTGCGGCTCGTGTGCTCGCCCACCGCCTCGGGCGTCATGCCCTTGAGCTCGGCGATCTGCTTGGCCACGAACGGCACGTACGACGGGTTGTTCGTCTTGCCGCGGTAGGGCACCGGCGCGAGGTAGGGGCTGTCGGTCTCGATCAGGCAGCGTTCGATGGGCACGTAGCGCGCGACCTCGCGCAGGTCGGCCGCATTCCTGAAGGTGAGGATGCCGGAGAAGGAGACGTAGAAGCCGAGGTCGAGCGCCGCCCGGGCCACGTCCATCGTCTCGGTGAAGCAGTGGAAGACGCCGTGGTCACCGCCCTCCTCCTTCAGGATGGCCAGGGTGTCGGCCGACGCACTGCGGGTGTGGATCACGAGCGGCTTGCCGGTCCGGCGCGACGCGCGGATGTGCACGCGGAAGCGCTCGCGCTGCCATTCCATGTCGGCGATCGAGCGGCCGTTCAGGCGGTAGTAGTCGAGGCCGGTCTCGCCGATGCCGATCACCCGCGGGCGCGCGGCGAGCGTGAGCAGCTCGTCCAGGCTCGGCTCGCGCAGGCCTTCGGTGTCGGGGTGCACGCCCACCGTCGCCCAGAAGTTGTCGTAGGCGGTCGCGAGCGCATGCACGTCGTCGAACTCTTCGAGCGTGGTGCAGATGCACAGCGCCCGGTCGACCTGCGCGGCGCGCATGGCTTCGCGGATCTCGGGCAGCTGCGCCCGGAGCTCGGGAAAGCTCAGATGGCAATGGGAATCGACGTACATCGGCGCAATGGCAGCCCGGAGCGGGCCGCGGTCAGATGGTCTGCGTGGGCTTGGCCGACTGGATCGAGGTGCCGAGGATCTCCTCGATCTTGATCTTGAGCACGCGCGTCTTCTCGTCGGCGGGGAACTTGACCCCCACGCCCTGCGTGCGGCCCCCGGAGGCGTTGACCGGCGTGATCCAGGCGACCTTGCCGGCCACCGGGTAGCGCTGCGGATCGTCGGGCAGCGACAGCAGCAGGTAGATGTCTTCGCCGAGCTTGTATTCGCGCGTGGTGGGCACGAAGAGCCCGCCATCGGTGAAGAGCGGGATGTAGGCGGCGTAGAGCGCGCCCTTCTCGCGGAAGACGAGCTGGATGACGCTCGGCCGCGCGCCACCGGCCGCAGGCACCACGTTGCCGGCTGTTCGGACGGGAGTCGCTGGCGCTTCGCTCATCCGGCCGAGTGTACAGAAGGCGGTTTCGCGGAAGCGGCCGGACGCAAGGCCTGCGCGGCCTGCAGCGCCAAGGATTCCGCCATCACGGACATATTCCACGGATGCTCGTCGTGCCGCGCGGCCTGGCGCAGCGCCTTGGACCAGGCCACGAGCGCCGGCAAGGCCGCCGCGGGCGGCATCGACGCCGGCGGGAAGTAGCGCGGCGGCGCACCCGACGCCACGCACATCGCGTCGTGGCAGAGCTTGTGCAGCGCGCCGACCAGCAGCGGCAGCGGCCACCCAGCGACCGGTGCGGCCTCGCCCGCGGCCATCTGCCGGGGGAAGCGCGTCCAGCTCACCGCGTCGATCCCCTGCTCGATCCAGGCCAGCGCCTCCAGCGGCTGGCCGCCGGCAGCGGCGAGCATCACCTCGGGCTGGGCGACCTTGTGCTGTGCGAGCCAGGCGCTGGCCACGTCGGCCGGTGGCAGGCGCAGGGCCACCGCCTGGCAGCGGCTGCGGATGGTGGGCAGGAGCGCGTCGGGAGCGCCGCAGCTGAGCAGGAAACGGGCCGCGCCCGGCGGCTCTTCGAGCGTCTTGAGCAGCGTGTTGGCCGCAATGGCGTTCATGCGTTCGGCCGGGTGGATCACCACCACCTTGCCGCGCCCGCGGGCCGAGGTGCTCTGGGCGAAGGACACGACCACGCGCATCTCGTGGACCTTGAGCTCCTTGCTCGGCGTCTTGCCCTTGCTCTCCTCCCCGAAGAACGGCCACCCCAGCGGCTCGCAGTCGATCTCGGGCACGATCACCATCATGTCGGGGTGCGAATGGGCCTGCACCAGGTGGCAACTGGCGCAGTGGCCGCAGGGCCTCTGTGCGCCCGGCCCGGCCTCGCAGAGCCAGGCCTGCGCCAGACACATCGACATCTCGAATTGCCCCGTGCCCTGCGGCCCGTGCACCAGCAGCGCATGGCCGCGCTGCGTGCGCAGCGCCTCCTGCAGCGGCGTGCCCAGCCAGGGGAGCGGCAGCTGGCCGTCGGCGCCTACCACCCGCGCTGCTCCAGCTGCGCGGCCACCTGCGCCCACACCGCCTCGCGCGGCCGGGCCGCGTCGATGCGGGCGAAGCGTGCCGGCGACTGCTGCGCACGCGCTTCGTAGCCTGCGCGCACGCGGTTGAAGAAGTCCACGTCGAGCTGCTCGAAGCGATCCGGGCTGCGCGCCGCGGCACGACGCTCCGCCGCCGTCTCGGCCGGCAGGTCGAACCAGAACGTGAGGTCGGGCTGCAGGCCCTCCTGCACCCAGGCCTCCAGGGTGGCGAGCTGCGCGAGGTCGAAACCGCGGCCCGCGCCCTGGTAGGCGAAGCTGGCGTCGGTGAAACGGTCGCACAGCACGGTGGCGCCGCGCGCGAGCGCCGGGGCGATCACCTGCCGGACGTGGTCGCGCCGCGCCGCGAAGACGAGCAAGGCCTCGGTCAGCGCATCCATGGATGTGTGCAGCACCAGCTCGCGCAGCTTCTCGGCGAGCGCGGTGCCGCCCGGTTCGCGTGTCATGACGACCTCGCCGCCCGCCTGACGCAGGCGCTCGGCCAGCGCCTCGATGTGGGTGGACTTGCCCGCCCCGTCGATGCCTTCGAAGGTGATGAAGCGGCGCGTCATCGCTTGAGCTGGTACTGCGTCACGGCGCGGTTGTGCTCGGCGAGCGTCTCGCTGAAGTGGCTGGAACCGTCGCCGCGCGCCACGAAGTAGATCGCCCGCGTCTTCTCGGGCCGCACGGCCGCGAGCAAGGAGGCGCGCCCCGGCATGGCAATGGGCGTGGGCGGCAGGCCGCCGCGGGTGTAGGTGTTGTACGGGCCATCGGTCAGCAGGTCGACCTTGCGCAGGTTGCCGTCGAAGCGCTCGCCCAGGCCGTAGATGACGGTGGGGTCGGTCTGCAACGGCATGCCGATGCGCAGCCGGTTGGTGAAGACGCCGGCGACCAGCCCGCGGTCCTTGGCCGCGCCGGTTTCCTTCTCGACGATGGAGGCGAGCTTGAGCGCGTCGTCGGCGCTCCTGAGCGGCGTGTCGGGCGCGCGCTCGGCCCAGGCCGCATGGAGCTGGCGCTCCATCGCACGGTAGGCGCGCTTGAGCACGGCGAGGTCGCTCGCACCCTTGCTGTAGGCATAGGTGTCGGGGAAGAAGCGCCCTTCGGCGCGCACGCCCGGGGCGCCGACGGCCGCCATGAGCTCGGCCTCGCTCATGGTTGCGGTGACCTGCTTGAGGTCGGGCGCCCTGGCGAGCTCGGCGCGGAACTGCCGGAACGTCCAGCCCTCGATCAGCCGCACCTGCGCCATCACCTCGTCGCCCGTGACCATCTTGGCGAGCAGCGTGCGCGGCGTGACGCCGGTGCCGACCTGGTAGCTGCCCGCGCGGATCTTGCGCGCCTGCCCCGACCAGCGGAACCACTCGTAGAGCAGGAAGGGATCGGTCTGCACGCCGGCCTGGACCCAGGCCTGGGCGACGTCGCGCGGCGAGGTCCTGGGCTCGATCGAGACTTCGACCGACGGCGTGGCGAGCTCGAGCGGGCGCTCCAGCCACCACCAGGCCGCCGCCACCACGCCGCCAGCGGCGAGCAGCACGAGCAACAGCAACGTCTGGAAGAGGCGTTTCAGGAACTTCACGAGCCGCCCACTTCGCCGTTGCGGCAGAACAGACCTTCACGCACTGGGATCATGGCGGCTGATGATAATCGCCGCATGACTTCCTCCTACGCACTGGACGGTGCGGCAGCGTTGCCGCATTGGGGCGTGATCCGCGCGCAAGGCGACGATGCCGCGAGCTTCCTGCACAGCCAGCTCACCCAGGATTTCGCCCTGCTCGACGCCGCGACCGCGCGACTTGCCGGCTACTGCTCGCCCAAGGGGCGGCTGCTCGCAAGCTTCATCGGCTGGAAGCGCGCGCCCGACGACATCCTCCTCGTGTGCAGCGCCGACCTGCTCGCGCCCACGCTCAAGCGCCTGTCGATGTTCGTGCTGCGAGCGAAGTGCAAGCTCTCCGACGCCAGCGCGCAATGGCGCCTGCTCGGCCTCGCGGGCCCGTCGGCCACCGCATGGCTGGGCGGCCAGGCGCCTGCCGGGGCATGGGGGCGCGGCACCCACGAAAGCGCCGACGTGGTGCGCCTGCCCGATGTGCAGGGGGCCGCGCGCTACCTCTGGGCCGCCCCGCTCGACGCATCGGCTCCTGCCCTGCCGGCGTTGGACGTATCCGCGTGGCGCTGGGGCGAGGTCGCCAGCGCGGTGGCCCGCATCGAAGCCGCCACGGTCGACCGGTTCGTGCCGCAGATGCTCAATTACGAGGTGGTGGGCGGCGTCGACTTCAAGAAGGGCTGCTACCCCGGCCAGGAAGTGGTGGCGCGCAGCCAGTACCGCGGCACGATCAAGCGGCGCAGCTTCCTGCTGAGTGCCGCCGCGCCCATGGCGGCCGGCCAGGAGGTCTTCCACAGCGCCGATCCCGCGCAGCCCGCCGGCCTGGTGGCCAATGCCGCCGAAGCCGGCGGCGGCCGGCACCTCGCAATCGTCGAGCTCAAGCTCGCGGCCCTGGACGGCGGCACGCTGCACCTCGGTGCGGCCGACGGGCCGGTGCTGGAGCGTGAGGAATTGCCGTACCCGCTGCCGGCGGACGCCGCCTGAAGCAAAACCCGAAGCGCGGGCGCGGCAACAGTTCACGGCACTGCCCAGCGGAGGCCCGACGTGCGCGAGTTGTTCATCTACTATCGAGCGACACAAGAGAACGCCAGCGTCGTGTACGCCGAGGTGTCGCGCATGCAGGACGAATTGCGTGCTCGCCATCCTGGATTGCAGGCGCGGCTGCTGCGCCGCCCCGAGGCGGCAGATGGACTGCATACCTGGATGGAAACCTACGCCGCGCCTTCGTCGCCCGACGGCATCTCGGCCGCCCTGCAAGGCGAGATCGAGGCCGCCGCCCTGCCCCTGGCCGCCTGGACCGCGGGCCAGCGCCACACGGAGGCCTTCGACGCATGTGCCTAGCCGCCATCGCCCTCGACCAGTCGAGGCGCTTCCCGCTGGTGATCGCGGCCAACCGCGATGAATTCTTCAAGCGCCCGGCCGCACGCCTGGCCTGGTGGTCGCCCGGCCACGGGCAGCCCGACATCCTCGGCGGCCGCGACCTCGAAGCCGGCGGCACCTGGCTCGGCCTCACCGCCCGCGGGCGGCTCGCGCTCATCACCAATGTGCGCGACCCGGCCAACCGCGACCCGAACGCGCCCTCGCGCGGCAGCATCGTGACCCGCTGGCTCGCCGGCGACCTCACCGCCGACCGCTTCTGGATGCACACGGCGCTTTCGGGCCACAACGGCTTCAACCTCATCGCCGCCGATTTCCGCCGAGGCGAATGCTTCTACGCCTCCAGCCTGGAGACCAACCCGGTGCGCCTGGAGCGCGGCCTCTATGGCCTGTCCAACGCCGCGCTCGACACGCCGTGGCCCAAGGTCACCGGCCTCAAGGAACGCATGCGCGAATCGATCGAGGCCGCCGAGTCGCTGGACGCGCTGGCCGTCGAGCTCTTCGACGCGCTGAGCGACCGCACCCCGGCGCCCGACGAGCAGTTGCCGGCGACGGGCGTGCCGTTCGAGCTGGAAAAGGCCCTGTCGCCCGCCTTCATCCGCACGCCCGACGGCCACTACGGCACCCGCAGCACCACGCTCGTCATCAGCGAGCGCGTCAACAAGCGGCTCGTCACGCACGTGCTGGAGCGCACCTACAGCGCGACCGGCGGCATGGCGCTGCTGCGTCGTTCGTCGATCAAGGACTGGCCACCGCGCTACACCGCCGACGAGGCGGCTGAAGCGACGGCCGCACAGGGCGCGGTGACCGAGAGCGAAGAGGTGCCTGCGGAGCCGACGCGCAAGACGCGGGTGCGCAGTCTCCTGAAACCCGAAAGCCCGCGCCGCCGTCGCCAGCCGCTGGGCGTCTGAACTAGAGGGTCCGCACCATCTCGATGTGCGGGATGCCCACTTCTTCGAACATCGACCCGCGTGTCGCGAACCCGGCGCGCGCGTAGAAGCCCGCCGCCGACATCTGCGCGTGCAGCACCGCCTCGCGATAGCCGCGCTCGCGTGCCGCCTTCATCAGCGCTTCCAGCACCGCGTGGCCGACGCCGCTGCCGCGCACGGCCTGGCTCACCGCCATGCGGCCGATCTTGGCGACACCCGGCACATGCTCCAGCAGCCGGCCCGTGGCGAGCGGCTGGCCGAAGCGGTTGTAGGCCACGGCGTGCACGCAGCCCGGGTCCGGATCGGCGTCGTCCCACTCCATCTCCTTGGGGATGCGCTGCTCCTCGATGAAGACCGCCGTGCGGATGCGCTGTGCGTCCTTGCCGAGCTCGCGCCAGCTGCCCGTGCGCACCTCCACCATCGCGCGGCCGGCCTCGAACCCCTGCAGCACGTCGCGCAGCTCCTGCGGCACGGGCCTGGAGGTCTGCGTCGCGGGATCGGCGAAGACGTAGACCAGCTCGCCCGTCACGAGCGGCTGGTCGTGGCGGAAGATGGCGGCGTTGAAGACGAGCGAGGAGTTGCCGATGCGCGCACAGCGCACCCCCACGTCGAGCACGTCGTCGTAGCGCGCCGAGCCCTCGTACTCGAGCGTGGCCTTGCGCACGAAGAGATCGCCGCCGAGGTATTCCATGGTGTCGCTGTAGGGCACGGCGAGCGCGCGCCAGTAGCCGCTGACGGCGGTGTCGAAGTACATGAGGTAGTGCCCGTTGAAGACGATCTTCTGCATGTCGACCTCGACCCAGCGCACACGCAGGCGCTCGGTGTAGCGGAATTCGCTGCGTTTCATGGTGAGAGTGCTTTCGTCAGTTCGTGGGACGCCGCTTCCAGCGCGGCCGTGGCCTCCGGCACGGCCCGGCCCATCTTGATGAAGTCGTGGGTGACGCCGCGGTAGAGCTCGAGCGCCACCGGCACGCCGGCCAGGCGCAGCTTGTCGGCATAGGCCACGCCCTCGTCCACCAGCGGGTCGCACTCGGCAAGGATCAGGCAGGCCGGCGCCACGCCTTCGGCATCGTCGGCATGGAGCGGCGCAAAGCGCCAGTCGTCGCGGTCTGCACGATCGATGTAGTGGGCGAAGAACCAGTCGATCGCCTCCGCATCGAGCAGCAGGCCTCGCGCAAACCGCGCATGCGACGGCGTGTCCTGGTGCGCCGTCGTGCCCGGGGTGATGAGCAACTGCAGCGCGAGCGGCAGGCCGATGTCGCGCGCATGGAGCGCGGCCACCGCCGCGAGCGTGCCGCCGGCGCTGTCGCCGCCCACCGCGAGCCGGCCGCCGTCGAGCCGCCAGTGGTGGCCTTCGCGCGCGAGCCACTGCATCGCCGCCCAGGTGTCGTCCACCGCCACCGGAAAGCGATGCTCCGGGGCGAGCCGGTAATCGAGCGCCACCACCGCCGCACCGCTGCGCAGCGCGAGCTGGCGGCACAGGCTGTCGTGCGTTTCCAGGTTGCCGATGGTGAAGCCGCCACCGTGCAGGTAGAGCAGAACCGGCAGCACCTCGTGCGAGGGCGCGTACAGGCGCACCGGCAGCGGCGTGCCATCGCTTGCGGGCAGCGTGTGGTCTTCGATGCGTGCGAGCGGTGCGCGCGGCAGGTCCAGCACCTCGGCGCGCAGCGTGTACGACTTGCGCGCCTCGCGCACCGGCAAGTGGTGCAACGGCGGGCCGCTGGCGCGGTGGATGCGCTCGAGCACGCGGCGCATCGCAGGGGTCAGCAGAGGGTGACTCACGAGAGGCGGTATGGGATGACCCGATGGAGCCGCGCAGTGTGCCAGAGCATACTCAGCGCCCCTGTCGTACACGGACGCACCCTGCCATGGCCTTCATCAACTACGTCACCCAGATCCAGCTCGATTTCGGCACCGTCGCCTTGCTGCCCCAGGAGTGCGAGCGCGTGGGCATCAGGAAGCCGCTGGTGGTGACCGACCCGGGCATCCGGGCCGCCGGGGTGCTCGACCAGGCGCTGGCCGCGCTGCGCTCGCTGCCGCATGCCGTCTACGACCAGACGCCCTTCAATCCCACCGAGGCGGCCGTGCGCGACGCCGTGTCGATCTACGCCGCGCAGGGCTGCGACGGCCTGATCGCCGTGGGCGGCGGCTCGAGCATCGACCTCGCCAAGGGGGTGGCGATCGCCGCCACGCACCCCGGGCCGATGAAGACCTACGCCACCATCGAAGGCGGCAGCCCGAAGATCACCGAGGCGGTCGCGCCCGTGATCGCCGTGCCCACCACCGCCGGCACCGGCAGCGAGGTGGCGCGTGGCGCGATCGTGATCGTGGACGACGGCCGCAAGCTCGGCTTCCACAGCTGGCACATCGTGCCCAAGGCCGCGATCTGCGATCCCGAGCTGACGCTCGGCCTGCCGCCGCTGCTCACCGCCGCCACCGGCATGGACGCCATCGCCCACTGCATGGAGACCTTCATGGCCCCGGCGGTCAACCCGCCCGCCGACGGCATCTCGCTCGACGGCCTGGCGCGCGGCTGGAAGCACATCGTGCGCGCTACCGAGAACGGCGCCGACCGCGAGGCGCGCTGGAACATGATGTCGGCCAGCATGCAGGGCGCCATGGCCTTCCAGAAGGGCCTGGGCGCCGTGCACTCGCTCAGCCACAGCCTGGGCGGCGCCAACCCCCGGCTGCACCACGGCACGCTCAACGCCATGTTCCTGCCCGAGGTGGTGAAGTTCAACGCCGCGGCCGAGTCCATCCAGAAGGAGGACCGCCTGCAGCGCATGGCCCACGCCATCGGCATCGGCTCCTGCGATTCGAGGGGCACCGAGCTCGCCGAGGCCCTGCGCGAGCTGAACCGCCGGCTGGGCCTCCCCTCGGGCCTCAGGGCGCTGGGCGTGGACGAGAGCCTCTTCGACCGCATCATCGACGGCGCGATGAAGGACCACTGCCACAAGACCAACCCGCGCGTGGCGACCGAGGCGGAGTACCGCGAGATCATCGCCGCCTCGATGTGAGGCGCTGGCGCACGGCCTGAGCCGATCAGGCTCCGAGCATGCGCCGGATCGTCGCCACCACCTCGGCACGCAGCTTCGTCTTCTGCACCTTGTCGTCCAGGAGCGCCTGCGCGGCCACGCCGCGCAGCATGCCGAGGATCATGGTGGCGTGCGATTCGGGATCGACATCCTGGCGCACCTCGCCGCGCTCGATGGCGATGCGGATCTGGCGGGCGAAGTACTTGCGCGACAGGGCCGTGAAGCGGCGCATGTCCTCCAGCAGGCTGCCGCCGCCCACGATGGCTTCGGTCAGCAGCACGTTGATCGCTCGCGAGTTGGGGCCGGTGCCTGCGAGGTAGAGCTCCACGTTGGCGACCAGCGCGGCCAGGCCGGGTTCGTGCGGTGTCTGCTGCTCGGCGTCGATGAAGCGCTGGCGCAGCGACTGCGCCACCACGTGCAGGAAGGCGTCGCGGCTGCCGTAGTGGTGGGAGACGAGCCCGCGGCTGTAGCCGGCGCGCTCGCCGACCTCGCTGAGCGTCATGCCGTTCAGGCCCTTGCTGGCGATGATCTCGATCGCGCTCTGGACGAGGCGCTGCTCGGCGTCCTGCTTGCGTTCGAGCTGGGTGCGGCGGGGGGCGGGTGTCGTGGAGGTCTTGCGCGGCGGGGGCATGGGCACGGGGTGTTGGTGTTCTTGTCGTAGGGAGAATACCCGTCCTCGTGCGCCTCGCGCCTCAGCGACGGCTCACGACGAGCCTGAGCGACCCCTCGAAGTGCGAGAGCCGGCGCAGGTGGCCATGGCGCCGGTCCCACGCACCGCTTGCCAGGTCGCGCGTGAGCGTGGCGACGAAGCGCTGCACCACCTCGGGCGCGACGAAGCTCCAGGCCGAGCAGGCGAGCCGTGCACCCTCCTCCAGCAGCCGCTCGGGCCGGCCGTAGTAGGCCTCGCCGAAGCCGTCGCTGCACAGCAGCGGGATCGGCACCGTCACCACGTCCACGTCACCGCCCAGCCCCGAGGCCAGCGCGTCGATCGATGGATAGCGCCGCGCCTCCACCTCGATCGCCTCGGGTGCGTAGCCGGCCAGCCAGAAGCGATCCAGCGCGAGCGGATCGCAGCTCATCACGACCACCGGCCCACGCGTGACACGGCGCATCTCGCGCAGCCCGGCCCGCAGGTCGCCCCACTGGTGCACGGTGAAGGTCGCCATGGCGGCGTCGAAGCTGTCGTCGGCAAACGGCAGTGCCTCGGCCTGCGCGTCGATGGCAGGCCCGAGCTGCAGCGGGCGCTGCGCGCGCATCGAGGCCGAGGGCTCGACGGCCGTCACGGCCAGGTCCACCGGTTCGTAGGAGCCGGCGCCGGCGCCCACGTTGAGCACCGTCTTCGCGTCGCCGAGCTCGCGGCGGATCCGCGCGGCAATCTCGGGCTCGGGCCGGCGGTAGTGCGCGTAGCCCTTGCCGATGCGTCCGTAGTCCGCGTCGCCTGCGCTGCCGTCCTGATGCCGTGCGCTCATGCCCTGCCCTCGCCGTTGGAAAGAGCCGCATCTTAGGAGGGAACACCGTTTGCCCTAAGCGGTCGATGCACACCGAAGACCTCCACCGCAAAGCCTTCCTTGCACTGCTCGTCACGGTGTCGGTCGGCTTCCTGTGGATGCTCTTCCCGATGTCGGGCGCGGTGCTGTGGGCGGTGACGTTCGCCATCCTCTTCACCCCGCTCAACCGGCGGCTGCAACGCAGCATGCGCCTGCCGCAGAGCGGATCGGCGGCGCTCACCACGCTGCTCGTGCTGCTGCTCGTCGTGCTGCCGGCCGCGATCGTGGCGGGCTTGGTGATCGACGAGGCGACCACCATCATGGAAAAGCTGCGCTCGGGCGAACTCAACCTCTCGTCCTACTACCGCCGGCTGATGGGCGCCCTGCCCGACTGGGCGCGGCGGCTGCTCCAGGGCGCCGGCATGGGCAACCTCTCGAGCGCACAGCAGACGATCAAGGAGACCGCCAGCGGCGGCACCCAGCCGATTGCGCGTCAGCTCTGGACGGTGAGCCAGGGCACGCTGGATTTCGCGGTGAATTTCCTGGTGATGGTCTACCTGCTCTTCTACCTGCTGCGCGACGGCCCCTGGCTGCTGCAGCGCATCCGCCTCGTCACGCCGCTGGACCCGCAGGTGCAGGTGCGCCTGGGCACCAAGTTCGGCGCCGTGGTGCGCTCCACCGTCAAGGGCAACATCATCGTGGCGCTGGTGCAGGGCGCGCTCGGCGGCATTGCGCTCCTGGTGCTGGGCATCCCGGGCGCCGTGCTGTGGTCGGTGGTGATGGCCTTCCTCTCGCTGCTGCCCGCCGTGGGGGCGGCGCTCGTGTGGGGGCCGATCGCGATCTACCTGCTGTCCACCGGCAAGGTCGCGCAGGGCGTGGGGCTCATCGCCTACGGCACGCTCGTGATCGGGCTCGTCGACAACCTGCTGCGCCCCATCCTCGTCGGCAAGGAGACGCGCCTGCCCGACTGGCTCGTGCTCATCTCCACCATCGGCGGCATGTCGCTCTTCGGCGTCAACGGCTTCGTGGTCGGCCCGGTGATCGCCGCGCTCTTCATCACCGTGTGGAAGCTCACGGCGGAAGACTCCACGGCGCGCCCCGACACGCCGCCGGCCAGCTAGCGCCGCCGGTTCTTGTCCCAGATCGCGACGACGATCAGGCTGTAGGCCATGAAGCGGATGCAGTAGTGCAGCGGCTCCAGCTCGCTGCGGCCCACGAGGCCGATGGCGGCGCGGTTGACGGCCTCGATCAGGAAGGACGCCGAGAACCAGAGGTAGAAGCGGTCACCGCTGCTGCGCCAGTACTTCAGGAAGAAGAGACCGATCGCGAACGAGGCGGCCACCGTCGCCCCCAGCATGATGTGATACGGCGCGACCGGGCTCATGCGTCACCGTCCAGGATCAGGCCCGCCAGCAGCACGGTGACCGCGCCCAGGCTCACGAGCATGCGCCACACCGAGAGGTCCACGGTGACTGGCAGGAGGATCTTGTCGATCACCAGCAGCACGTTGTTGAGCGTCAGGCCGACGAAGCACAGCCCGCCCCACAGCAGCAACCTGAAGCCGCTGCTGAAATAGGCCCGCATGAGCAGCCACGCACAGACGGCTGCGGTGATCGCACACAAGGCATAGGCCAGCTCGGCCATCTCACGGCTCCTTTCTCAGCCTGAACGCGTTGGCGAAGCGCTCGGCGCTGCGCTGCGTGGCGTCATGGACCAGGTTGGTGATGCCCACCAGGTTCGCCCGGTAGCACGCGAAGAGCTCGTCGAGCGCCCCCGAGAGCTCGGCATCTCGCGGCGTATAGCGATAGCCCCCGTCCACCGGCGCGACGATACCGGCCCCCACGAGGTCGAGCAGCAGGCGCTCGGCCTCGGCCTGGCCGACGTAGAGCGCCGACGCGACGTCGTGCGCCATGTGCGGCACCGTGGGTGCCGAATGGAACAGACGGGCCGCTTCGAGGTAGGGGACCGAGGGGATGCTCGTCAGCACGAAGCGACGAACGGAATCGGGGATCGTGGAATCGCGGCGTTGCACGGGGGCGCCGATGAGGAATATTTGCCCAAATATATGTGCAGCCGCGCGGCCTGGCTACCCGGGGATGGCCCGACTGCAGCGCGGCGCGTGGCCGACTCACGCGTGCGGGTCGCCCGAGAGCAGCGCCTTGTGCGCCGCCAGCTTCTCGCCCATGTGTCGCGCCAGGGCGTTCACGCCGGAGAGCGGACGCACCATCACCTCGAACTCCTCGATCAGGCCGTTTTCGTCGAACCGGATCATGTCGATGCCCTTGAGCTGCTTGTCGTCGATGCGCGCGCTGAACTCCAGCACGACGCTGCGGTGGTCCTCGGTGAACAGGGTGCGGTGGTAGGTGAAGTCCTGGAACACGGTGTTCACGTTCTTCAGCACGAGCTTGATGGCCGTGCGCCCCGGGTACGGCGTGTGGGCGACCGGCGAGCGGAAGACGACCTGGTCGGAAAGGATCTGGTCGAGCTCTTCCATCGCATTCCTCTCCAGGATGTGATGCCAGATCTCGAGGGTTCTGCGGACTTTCTGCTGGATGGTCATGTCAGAGGCTTCCTGGGCGTGGTGGCGCAAGGCCGGGGCCGATCGATGAAGGGCCATTCTCTCAGCCGCACTGCCCCACGTAGCCGCAGGCGGTGCAGAAGTCGCAGCCGTCCTTGTGGATGACGTTGGGGTTGCCGCACTCCTGGCAGACCTTGCCGCTGATGAGCGGCGTGACCACACCGCCCGGCGCGTCGTGCGGCGCCTCGAGCACGCCCATGTCGCGCACCGGGTAGCCCTCTTCGGTCAGCACGCCCAGCATGGCGTAGCGGTGGATGATGAGCCGCGCGAGGTAGGCCACCGTCGACGGCCAGGTCTGCTGGCGGCGCTCGCCGCGCGGCAGGCCCGGCACGAAGGCCATGAAGTGGCCGAGCGGCTCGGCGTAGTTGAGCAGCTTGCGCAGCTTCATGCCGATCCACGCCGGATCGATCACGCGCATGTCGAGCGAGAGCACGCGGGCAAGGCCATCGAGCGCGCGCGGGTAGTTGCCCGAGAAGCCGACCGCGCACGGCCGCGTGACCGCCACGCCATCGGGGCCGGGCAGCGTCACCTCCTTCAGGGTGAGCGTGAAGTCTTCGTCGGTGGCCGGATTGCGCACGTCCACTGCCCAGGCGAGCGTGCCCGAGGGGCCGGTGTGCGGCTCGTCGCGGGCGAACATGGCATCGACCACCGGCGTGGCCGACGCACTGCCCGCGCGCGGCAGGGCCTTCAGCTGCTCGCAGCGCCAGCGGATCACGGCGGCCGTGGCGGCCACGACGCCCGGGAAGAGCCTGCGCTCGCCGCTGGGCGGGAACGGCATCTCGAAGGCGCGCTCCTCGGCGACGGTCGCGAGCGCGTCGAGCTTGAGTTGCAGCCACGCCGGATCGTTGGCGCGCAGGTCCATCGACAAGGTCTTGGCCAATGCCCCCAGCCCGCGCGGCTGCTCGGCGCCGTTGACCCAGACCTCGAACGGCCTGGGCGCGCCGTCGTCGCCCGCGAGTTCGCCCACGAAAAGCGCGAAGTCTCCGAAGGGGTGATGGACCATGAAGGTCCAGGCCGCGTTGCCGCCGGGCAGCTCCGGCCGCCCCGGCCAGCGCAGCGACGAGAGCACCGGCGCCGGCAGGCGGTCGAGCGCGAGGCGCTGGTTGGCGTCGTTGAGCGTCATCACGGCCGCCTTCTGCGGCGCACTCGCGCCGGTGCTGAGCACCGAGCCCAGCACGGCGTTGGGCCGGTAGGTCGCCAGCCCCTTCAGGCCCGACTGCCAAGCCTGCAAGTACAGGCCCTGGAAATCGGCGTAGGGATAGTCGGCCGGCACGTTGACCGTCTTGGAGATCGAGGTGTCGATGCACGGCGCCACCGCCGCCACCATGGCCGCGTGGTCCTGCGCGCTCATCTCCAGCGCCGTGACGAAGGCGGGCGTGAGCGGCGCATCCTCGCCCCTGAGGTGGCGGTACAGGCGCCAGGCATGGTCTTCGACCGCGTACTCCTTGAAGCTGCCGTCGGGCATGCGCTTCTTGCGGGTGTAGCTCCAGCTGAACGCGGGCTCGATGCCGTTGCTTGCGTTGTCGGCGAAGGCGAGGCTGATGGTGCCCGTGGGCGCGATCGACAGCAGGTGCGAGTTGCGCAGACCGTGCGCGCGGATGCGCTCGCGCAGCCGCTGCGGCAGGCGCGAGGCGAAGTTGCCGCGGCGCAGGAAGAGATCGGCGTTGAAGAGCGGAAAGGCCCCGCGCTCCTGCGCGAAATCGACCGACGCGTCGTAGGCCGCATCGCGCATCACCTCGGAGATGCGCCGCGCCATGTCGCGCGCGGCCTCGGTGTCGTAGCGCAGGTTGAGCATGATGAGCGCGTCGCCGAGCCCGGTGAAGCCCAGCCCCACGCGGCGCTTGTTGCGCGCCTCCTCCTGCTGCTGCGGCAGCGGCCAGACGGTCACGTCGAGCACGTTGTCGAGCATGCGCACCGCGGTCTTGCACAGCGCGGCGAACCCCGCCTCGTCGAAGCGGGCGCCGGGCTCGAAGGGGTCGAGCACGAAGCGGGTCAGGTCCACCGACCCGAGGCAGCAGCAGCCATAGGGTGGCAGCGGCTGCTCGGCGCAGGGGTTGGTGCTGGCGATCGTCTCGCAGTACGACAGGTTGTTGTCAGCGTTGATGCGGTCGAGGAAGAGCACGCCGGGCTCGGCGTGGTCGTAGGTGGAGCGCATGACCTGCTCCCACAGCTCGCGCGCCCGCACCTTGCGGTAGACCCAGACCCCGCCCTCCTGGTGCGCGCCGGCTTCCTTCTGCGCCGGGCCCGGCTCGGCGCGGTGCACGAGGGCGAAGTCGCCATCGGCCTGCACCGCTTCCATGAAGGCATCGGTCACGCCGACCGAGATGTTGAAGTTCTTGAGATCACCCTCGTCCTTGGCGTGGATGAACTCCTCGATGTCGGGGTGGTCGCAGCGCAGCACGCCCATCTGCGCGCCGCGCCGCGCGCCGGCGCTCTCCACCGTCTCGCAGGAGCGGTCGAAGACGCGCATGTAGCTCACCGGGCCCGAGGCGCTGCTGCGCGTGCTGCCCACCCAGGCGCCGCGCGGACGGATGCGGCTGAAGTCGTAGCCCACGCCGCCGCCGCGGCGCATGGTCTCGGCTGCTTCCGTGAGCGCGATGTAGATGCCGGGATGGCCGTCGTCGGAATGGGCGATGGAGTCGCCCACCGGCTGCACGAAGCAGTTGATGAGCGTGGCCGTGAGCTCGGTGCCGGCAGCCGACTGGATGCGCCCGGCCGGCACGAAGCCCTGCTGCAGCGCCTGTGCGAAGCGCTCCTCCCACTGTGTGCGGGCGGCAGGCGGCTCGGCCTGCGCCAGCGCGCGGGCCACGCGGCGGTAGACGGCGCCGATGCTGCGCTCGTCGTCCTTGGCGTACTTCTCGATGAGCACCTCGTGGCTGATCTCCTGCGCGGGCAGGTTGGCCACGGTGTGCGAGGCGGTGTCCTGGGTCTTCGGGGTCTCGTGGGTCTGGTGCATGGGGGCTCCTCGTCGCACCGCACGGTACGGGAGGCTTCCCGCCGCGGGCTTGACGTGCGTCAGCGCACTTTGGCGCAAGCCGGTGCAGGGCCCGCCGCAAGACCCCGCTTGCGTCAGGCCCTCCCAAGACCCCTGAGTGACTTACCCGCGTGCGGCGAGCAGGCGGCTGCGCAGCGCGTCGAACGACATGGCCGCATGCAGCGAGGCGGCGTACTTGTCCGGCAGGCTGATCACCGTCTCGAAGGCGCGGTAGTCGGCGTTCTCGCGGTCGTCCAGGAAGCGGATGGCGATGGAGCCGCCCTCCTTCTCCAGGAAGGCGCGCACCGCATCCATGCCGACCCCGCGCCCCGAGACCTCGGTGACCTTGTCGGCCGTCGAGAAGCCGGAGCGGAAGATGAGCTGCGCCACCTCCTCGGCGCTCGTCTTCGATCCGCGGGTGAGCAGGTTCTGCTCCATCGCGCGCTGGCGGATCTTGCCGAGCGCGAGGCCTCGTCCGTCATCGTGCAGGTGCATGAAGAGCTTGCCTTCGTCCACGCGCAGGCGCAGGTCGATGCGGCCGGCTTCTGGCTTGCCCGCGGCGCGGCGCTCGTCGGGCGACTCGATGCCGTGGTCGACCGAGTTGCGCAGCAGGTGGGTGTAGAGGTTCTTGAGCAGCGAGGCCGCCTGCGTGCGCACCATGAGCCCGTGGTCCTCGATGTGCACCTGCGGCGCGGCCTTGCCCAGCTCCTTGGCCAGCGACGGCAGCGATTCGAGCGTGCCGGCCAGGATCTCGCCGATCGGCTGCGTGCCCATCATGTGCAGCGTGCTGCCCACGTGCTGCAGCGCGAGGCGCATGGCGTTGGGGTCGCTGTGGTCCACGCCGAGCAGCAACTGCAGCGTCTCGGCCACCGTCTCGCGCTCGACCATGAGGAACTTCTCCACCGCCGCGCGCCGGCCCGGGCCCTTGCGGCCGAGCACGGTGTCGTTCACATGCGCGTACTGCTCGATGAGCTCGTGCACCTGGGCCAGCTCGGCCAGCAGCACCGGCGGCTCCCACGCCGCGTCTGCATCCTTGCGCAGGTCGTCGTAGTGCTGCTCGGTGATGTGCACCTGGTTGGTCAGCCCGAGGAAGCCATAGGTGCGCGCATTGCCCTTGATGGTGTGCATGTTGCGGAAGAGCAGGTTCACCACCTCCACGTCGCGGGCCGCGGTCTTCTCGATCAGCGCCTGGTTCTCGGCGATGAAGCCGCGCGCGCTGTCGATGAACTCGTGGAACTTCTCCTGGCTCACGGCCAGGATCTCGCCGATCACCTGCAGCTCGCGCTTGCGGGCGTTGGCCTCGGCCTCCAGGCGCTTGAGCTCGGTCACGTCGCGCACGCAGAGCATGAGCTTCTCGACCACGCCGTCTTCATTGGCGATGGGCGACCAGCTGAGCGCGAGCGACTTCACGCGGCCGTCGGGCAGCGTCTTGTCGAGCTCGGCCACCAGCAGGTGGGAGTTGAACTCGTAGTTCATCTCGTCCTCGCCGATCACCGAGGCGATGGCTGCGTCCACCTGAGAGAGCAGGTCGGCGCCCAGGCTGGTGTTCGTGAAGAGCAGCTCCATCACCGAGGCCCCGGCGATCTCGCGCGTCTCCAGGATGGTCTCCAGGTAAGCCGAGTACTCGGGGTGGATGCTGCCGCCGGCGACCACGGTCAGCACGCCCTGCGGCATGTTCTGCAGCATGGCGTTGATGTCGTTGGTCTTCTGGCGCAGCTGCGCGGTGCGCTCGGCCACGCGCTTCTCGAGCGATGCGTAGAGCAGCGCGTTGTCGAGCGAGACCGAGAGCTGGCCGGCGATGAGCGCGACCGAGTCGAGGCGGTCGCCGCTGAAGGCGTTGCGGCGCTGGCGGTTCTCGAGCACCAGCATCGCGTGTAGGTTGCCCTGCTTCACGATGGGCGAGAACATCAGCGAGCACTGCTCCAGCGCCTGCGCAAACGCGTCGCCCGAGAAGCGCTCGTCGCGCACCACGTCATCGACCAGCAGCAGCTCGCGGGTGCGCTCGGCATAGCGGAAGGCCGACAGCGCCAGCTCCCCGCGCGCACCGGCTTCGTCCACGGTCACGGGCGTGTCATCGTTCAGCGTGTGGGCGAGCACCCAGTCGGTGGAGCCTTCCTCGGGCCGCACGATGAGCTGCACGCCGGTCGCGCCGGTGATGGTGGAGAGCACCTTGCCCACGCGGTCGGTCAGGCGCGAGAGCACCGTCTCCGAGCTCAGCGCCTGCGAGGCACGCAGCACGGCCATGAGGTCGAGCATCTCGGCGCCGACCACCGAGGTGGTCTTGCCGGTGTCGCTGCGCGACAGGCCCTTGCCGGCGCGCAGGAAGGCATGCTGGCGGCGCAGCTCCTTCACCTTGCCGGCGGCGCCCCAGGCGTCGTACTGCTCGCAGGCGGCCGAGAGCAGCGGCTTGGCCGACTCTTCCATGCCCTGCGCCATGCGGAAGATCGCCGCACGCTCGTGGATCAGCGCCTTGTGCCACGGACGCGGCACGTCCTTCACGGCGGCCACCGCGGCGTCGAAGGCGGCGCCGGCGGCCCACACGGTGTCGAGCGCCCAGGCGCGTTCGGCTTCCAGCCAGGCCGCGAGGTGGCCGAAGTTCGCCGGCGCATCGGCCGCGCGCGCCTTCACGAAGGCGACGGTCGCTTCCAGCTCCTCGACGAGCCGGGCACGCGTCTCTTCGTTCGCCCCGCCCTCGCCTCGCAGTTGCTCGGCCAGCGACAGCCCGCGCATCACGCGCGCGATGCCGCCGATGTAGTAGCCCGGCGTGCGGGCCGACAGCGGCACCGCCTTGGCGCTGTGCGCCGCG
>JBIQJS010000190.1:0-3255 GCA_044507405.1 Rubrivivax sp.
GTCGCGCACATCGAGTACGACCCCAACCGCACCGCGAACATCGCGCTGCTGCACTACCTGGACGGCGAGAAGCGCTACATCATCGCGCCGCAGGGGCTGAAGCAGGGCGACGTCATCGAGCAGGGGCCGAACGCCGACATCAAGCCCGGCAACAGCCTGCCGCTGCGCAACATCCCCGCCGGCACCGTGATCCACGCTGTGGAGCTGCGGCCCGGTGGCGGTGCCAAGCTGGCCCGCTCGGCCGGCGTGAGCATCCAGCTGCTGGGTAAGGAAGGCAGCTACGCCTCGCTGCGTATGCCGTCCGGTGAGATCCGTCGCGTCGACGTGCGCTGCCGCGCCACCGTCGGCGAGGTGGGCAACGCCGAGCAGGCGAACATCAACTGGGGCAAGGCCGGCCGGATGCGGTGGAAGGGCAAGCGCCCGACCGTCCGTGGTGTCGTGATGAACCCGGTTGACCACCCGCACGGTGGTGGTGAAGGCAAGACCTCCGGTGGCCGTCACCCGGTCAGCCCGTGGGGCAAGCCCGAGGGCCGCACCCGCAAGCCCAACAAGCCGAGCGACAAGCTCATCGTCCGACGCCGGCGCACCGGCAAGAAGCGCTAGGAGTAAATAGCGATGCCACGCAGCCTGAAGAAGGGTCCGTTCGTCGACGACCATCTGCTCAAGAAGGTCGACGTCCAGAACGAGAAGAACACCAAGCAGGTCATCAAGACCTGGTCGCGTCGGTCGACCATCATCCCCGACTTCATCGGGCACACCTTTGCGGTGCATGACGGCCGCAAGCATGTCCCGGTGTTCGTCACCGAGGCGATGGTCGGGCACAAGCTCGGCGAATTCGCCCCGACGCGCACCTTCAAGGGTCACATCAAGGACGACCGGAAGAGCAAGCGGCGATGAGTACCACAGTCACTGAATACCCGTCGGCGACGGCGAAGGCGCGCTTCGTGCGCGTCTCGGCCAGCAAGGCCCGCCGCGTCATCGATCTGGTCCGCGGCAAGAGCGTCGAGGAAGCCCTCGACATCTTGCGGTGGGCGCCGCAGGCCGCCAGCGAGCCGGTTGCCAAGGTGATCGCCAGCGCTGCCGCCAACGCGCAGAACAACGAAGGGCTGGACCCGACGACCCTGGTGGTCGCCACTGTCTACGCAGACGAGGGTCCGACCGCCAAGCGCATCCGTCCGCGTGCCCAGGGGCGTGCGTTCCGGATTCGCAAGCGCACCAGCCACATCACGGTGATCGTCGAGAGCCGTCCGCCCAAGCAGAAGGGTGCGGCCGCCGCGTCGGCGCGTAGCCGTCGTGCTCAGGGCAGCAAGGCCGCGACCGCCACGAAGAAGTCTGCCGAGACGAAGGGAGGCTCGGAGTAGTGGGCCAGAAGATCAATCCCCACGGCTTCCGGCTCGGCATCACGACCGAGTGGAAGTCCCGGTGGTACGCCGACAAGCAGTACAAGGACTACGTGAAGGAAGACGTCGCCATCCGGCGTCTGCTGGCCACGGGTCTCGAGCGTGCCGGCATCGCCGACGTGGAGATCGAGCGCACCCGTGACCGGGTTCGCGTTGACATCCACACCGCGCGTCCCGGCATCGTCATCGGTCGCCGCGGCACCGAGGCCGACCGCATCCGCGCCGACCTGGAGAAGCTGACCGGCAAGCAGGTTCAGCTCAACATCCTCGAGGTGAAGAACCCTGAGTCGCCGGCACAGCTCGTCGCCCAGGGCGTCGCCGAGCAGCTGAGCAACCGTGTGGCGTTCCGCCGCGCGATGCGCAAGGCGATCCAGTCGGCCATGCGTCAGCCGAACGTGAAGGGCATCCGGGTGCAGTGCTCGGGCCGCCTCGGCGGTGCTGAGATGAGCCGCTCGGAGTTCTACCGCGAGGGTCGGGTTCCGCTGCACACGCTGCGCGCGGACATCGACTACGGCCTCTACGAGGCCAAGACCACCTTCGGCCGGATCGGCGTGAAGGTCTGGATTTACAAGGGCGACATCGTCGGTGGCAAGCGTGAGCTCGCCGCCGCCGCGCCGGCCAGCGATCGGCCGCGCCGTGAGCGTCCGTCGGGCACCCGGCCGCGTCGCAGCGGTTCCTCGGGCACCACGGCGACGAGCACCGAGGCCGGCCGCGCTGCGACGGGCGGAGACGACGCCGCTGCAGGCACTACTCCGCAGGCCGCTGCTGTCGAGGCTGCACCGGCCGCTGAGAGCACGGAGAGCTAAACCATGCTGATTCCCCGTAAGGTCAAGCACCGCAAGCAGCATCACCCGCGTCAGCGTGGCATCGCCAGCGGCGGCACGTCGGTGAGCTTCGGTGACTACGGCATCCAGGCCCTCGGCCACGCCTACATCACCAACCGGCAGATCGAGTCCGCTCGTATCGCCATCAACCGGCACATCAAGCGTGGCGGCAAGGTGTGGATCAACATCTTCCCGGACCGCCCGCTGACCAAGAAGCCCGCCGAGACCCGCATGGGTTCCGGTAAGGGTTCGCCGGAGTGGTGGGTCGCCAACGTCAAGCCGGGACGCATTTTGTTCGAGATCAGCTACCCCGACGAGAAGATCGCCCGGGAAGCGCTGACTCGCGCAATCCACAAGCTGCCGATCAAGGCACGCATCGTGAGTCGAGAGGAGCAGTTCTGATGGCAGTGGGAACTACGCCTGGTGAACTGCGTGAACTGACCGACACCGAGTTGACGGCCAAGCTGCGCGAGTCCAAGGAAGAGCTGTTCAACCTGCGCTTCCAGATGGCTACCGGTCAGCTGGCCAACAACCGTCGGCTGCGCACCGTGCGCCAGGAGATTGCACGGGTTTACACCGTGCTGCGTGAACGTGAGTTGGGTCTGGCTTCCGGGCCCGGAGGTGAGGAAAGCTAATGGCTGAGACTAAGGGCCCCAAGCACACTCCGCGCACCGAGAAGCCCCGCGGCCGTCGCAAGACCGCCATCGGCTACGTGGTGAGCGACAAGATGCAGAAGACCATCGTGGTCGAGCTGGAAGATCGTAAGAGCCACCCGCTCTACGGCAAGATCATCCGGACCACCAAGAAGGTCAAGGCGCACGACGAGAACGGCGACGCCGGTATCGGCGACCGCGTCTCGTTGATGGAGACCCGGCCCACGTCGGCCACCAAGCGGTGGCGACTGGTCGAGGTTCTGGAGAAGGCCAAGTAAAGGCCCTCTCCGCTCCGCGCGAACAGACACGAAAAGTGCCCCAAGCCCTCGGGTTTGGGGCACTTTTGCGTGTGCAGAGCGTTGGCCTGGCGAGGATCGG
>JBIQJS010000191.1:0-3241 GCA_044507405.1 Rubrivivax sp.
TTACTTTCTTTGGCGAAGCAAAGAAAGTAACTCGCCTGCCGGGGCGAGACCCGGCACGCCACAGCAACGACCGCACTTACATACATCAAGAGAAAGGAGAGAAGAGAAATGGACCGCATGATCTATCTCTCCATGTCCGGCGCCAAAGCCACCATGCAGCGCCAGGACACCCTCGCCCACAACCTGGCGAACGTGTCCACCGTCGGCTTCCGCGCCGAGCTGCAGGCCTTCCGCGCCGTCCCGGTGAACGGCAGCGGCGCGAGCACCCGCGTCTACGCGCTGGAAAGCACGCCTGGCCATGACGATGCGCCCGGCATGATCACCGCCACCGGCCGCAACCTGGATGTCGCCGCGCAGGGCAACAGCTGGTTCACCGTGCAGTCGCTGCAGGGCACCGAGGCCTACACCCGCGCCGGCTCGTTCGACGTGTCGGCCGACGGCACGCTCCTGACCCGCAGCGGGCTGATGGTGCTGGGCGATGGCGGGCCGATACAGATTCCGCCGAACAGCGAGGTCGCGATCGCCGCCGACGGCACGGTGAGCGCGCGCGACGCGATGACCGGCATTGCCAACCCGGTGGGCCGGCTCAAGCTCGTCACGCCCGAGGTGCCGCTCGTCCGCGGTGACGACGGCCTGTTCCGCGATGCCGAAGGCGATCTGCCGGCCGACCCGATGGCCCGCGTGCAGGACGGCGCGCTGGAAAGCTCGAACGTCAGCGCGGTGGAAACCATGGTCGCCATGATTGCCGCGGCCCGGCAGTTCGAGACCCAGATGAAGATGCTGCAGACCGCCGAGCGCAACGAACAAGCCGCGGCGCAATTGCTGTCGCCCAACTAACTGATCGGCCCGCGTTCAGCAGCCTTTCCGAGGACCCGACCATGATGCGTTCACTGTGGATCGCCAAGACCGGCATGGAAGCCCAGCAGACCCAGCTGGACACCATCTCCAACAACCTCGCCAACGTCTCGACCAACGGCTACAAGAAGTCGCACGCGGTGTTCGAGGACCTGATGTACCAGAACCTGCGCCAGGCGGGCGCGCCGACGAGCGAGGAGACCAGCATGCCCACCGGCCTGCAGGTGGGCCTGGGCACGCGCGCCGTCGCCACGGCGCGCTCGTTCAGCCAGGGCAACCTGCAGCAGAGCAGCAACCCGCTGGACGTGGCCGTGCTCGGCCAGGGCTTTCTGCAGGTGCAGCTGCCCGACGGCACCACCGGCTACACGCGCGACGGCTCGCTGCAGGTCGACCCGCAGGGCCAGCTCGTCACCAACAGCGGCTTCGTCGTGCAGCCGGGCATCATCATCCCGGCCGACGCGCAGAGCGTGACCATCGCGCAGGACGGCACCGTCAGCGCCACCGTCCCCGGCCAGACGCAGCCGCAGAACCTCGGCCAGCTGCAGCTGGCGAGCTTCGTCAACCCGGCCGGCCTCGACCCCAAGGGCCAGAACCTGTACGCCGAGACCCAGGCCTCGGGCGCGCCGACCACCGGCACGCCGGGCGAGAACGGGCTGGGCTCGCTGCGCCAGGGCTTCGTCGAGACCTCCAACGTCAACGCGGTGGAGGAGCTGGTCGCCATGATCCAGACGCAGCGCGCCTACGAGATGAACTCGAAGGCCATCCAGACTTCCGACCAGATGCTGCAGCGCCTGTCGCAGCTGTGATCCACCCCGTTGCCGCCGCCATGAACCGCCTGCTCCGCACCGCCCCGACCGCCGCCGCCCTGCTCGTGCTCGCCGGCTGCCAGACGCTGAACGCGCCGCCGCCGGTGGACATCGCCATGCCCACCGCGAAGCGCCCCGAGCCGGTGGCCGCGCCGGTGGTGAACAACGGCGCAATCTTCCAGGTCTCGCAGTACCGCCCGCTGTTCGAGGACCACCGGGCACGCCACGTCGGCGACACCCTCACCGTGCAGATCGTCGAGAAGGTGACGGCCAGCCAGAAGAGCACCAGCTCCATCGACAAGAGCGGCTCGGTCTCGGGCAGCATCACCGCGCTGCCGGGCATCAAGCCCAACTCCTTCGGCCTCGGCCGCGCCAGCGTGGGCGGCAGCTCGACCAACAGCTTCGAGGGCAAGGGCAGCACCGAGAACACCAACAACTTCTCGGGCATGGTCACGGCCACCGTGATCGAGGTGCTGCCCAACGGCCACCTCGTCATCGCCGGCGAGAAGCAGATCGGCGTGAACCACAACGTCGACGTGCTGCGCTTCTCCGGCCAGGTGGACCCGCGCGCCATCCAGAGCGGCAACCTCGTCGCCTCGGCGCAGATCGCCAACGTGCGCATCGAGCACCGCGGCCGCGGCGCCCAGGCCGAAGCCCAGGGAATAGGCTGGTTGGCCCGCTTCTTTTTGAGCGTTCTGCCCATTTAAGTCTCTTGAGAATCGGATGCAGCCCAACGCGCATCCGACATGGACAAGACCGACCGACTCCTTCGCACCCTCATCGTGCTGGCGCTGCTTGCCGCAAGCGCCGCGCTGTGGTGGCCCGCACCGGCGCAAGCCGCGCGCATCAAGGAAGTGGCTTCCGTGCAGGGCGTGCGCAGCAACGCGCTGGTGGGTTACGGCCTGGTCGTCGGCCTCGACGGCACGGGTGACCAGACCACCTCCAGCCCCTTCACCACCCAAAGCCTGAAGGCGATGCTGCAGCAGATGGGCGTGACGGTGCCGCCCGGCGTGAACATGCAGCTCAAGAACGTGGCCGCGGTGATGGTCACGGCCGAATTGCCGGCCTTCGCGCAGCCGGGCCAGACCATCGACATCAACGTCTCCTCGCTCGGAAACGCCAAGAGCCTGCGCGGCGGCACGCTCATCGCCACGCCGCTCAAGGGCGCCGACGGCCAGATCTACGCACTGGCCCAGGGCAACCTCATCGTCGGCGGCGCGGGTGCCTCGGCCGGCGGCTCCAAGGTGCAGATCAACCACCTGAGCGCGGGCCGCGTGCCCGGCGGGGCCACGGTGGAGCGCAGCGTGCCCACGCCGCTCGCCCAGGGCGACACCTTGCAGCTCGACCTGAAGAGCAGCGATTTCGCCACCGCCCGCGCGGTGGCCACCGCCATCAACCGCCACATGGGCGCGGAGCTCGCGCAGGCGCTGGACGGCCGCGTCGTCCAAGTGCGCATGCCCGAGTCGGCCCATGCGCGTGTGGCCTTCATGGCCGAGATCGAGAACCTCGACGTCGCGCTCGCCGCGCCCGCCGCCAAGGTGGTGATCAACGCACGCACCGGCTCGGTGGTGATGAACCAG
>JBIQJS010000063.1:0-22389 GCA_044507405.1 Rubrivivax sp.
CCTGGCTGTCGACCACCGCCTTGGCCACGTCGTAGAACGAGATCACGCCCATCAGGGTGCGCTGGCTCATCACCGGCATGTAGCGCGCATGGCGCTCGAGCATCATGCGGCGCACCTCGTCGATCTCGGTCTCGGGGGTGCAGGTGAGCGGATGGTCGTCCATCACGCCGCGCACCGTGGTGCTGCCCAGCACGCCGCCATTGCGCACCAGCGCGAGGATGAGTTCGCGGAAGGTCAGCATGCCCACCAGGTCGCCGTGGTCCATCACGACCAGCGAGCCGATGTCGCGCTCGGCCATGGTTTCAGCGGCCTGCGCCAGGGGTTGATCGGGTGACACGGTGTAGAGCGTGCCGCCCTTGACACGCAGGATGTCCGAGACTTTCATGGGTATCTCCCTTGGCAGGTGTCGGGCCAATATAGCCCACAATGCCTGGGAGCAACACCCTCGAAACTCTTCAACGCGGGGACCTCCATGCCCGGCTCTACCGACCCCGGTTTCGACACCCTGTCGCTGCATGCGGGCGCCGCGCCCGACCCGGCCACCGGCGCACGCGCCGTGCCCCTGCACCTCAGCACGAGCTTCGTCTTCGAGAGCAGTGACCACGCCGCTGCGCTCTTCAACATGGAGCGTTCGGGGCATGTGTACAGCCGCATCTCCAACCCGACCACGGCCGTGCTCGAAGAGCGCGTGGCCGCACTCGAAGGCGGCGTGGGTGCGATCGCCACCGCCAGCGGCCAGGCCGCGCTGCACCTCGCGATCGCGACCATCGCCGGCGCCGGCTCGCACATCGTGTCGAGCAGCGCGCTCTACGGCGGCTCGCACAACCTGCTGCACTACACGCTCGCGCGCTTCGGCATCGCAACCACCTTCGTGAAGCCGGGCGACATCGATGGCTGGCGCGCCGCGATCCGGCCGAACACGAAGCTGCTCTTCGGCGAGACGCTCGGCAACCCCGGCCTCGACGTGCTGGACATCCCCACCATCAGCGCCATCGCGCACGAGCACGGGCTGCCGCTGCTGGTGGACTCCACCCTCACCTCGCCCTGGCTCATCAAGCCCTTCGACCATGGCGCCGACCTGCTCTACCACTCGGCCACCAAGTTCCTGAGCGGGCACGGCACGGTGGTGGGCGGGGTGCTGGTGGACAGCGGCCAGTTCGACTGGGCGGCCGCGGGGCGCCATCCTGAACTCAGTGCACCCTATGCCGGCTTCCACGACATGGTCTTCACCGACGAGAGCACCGTCGGAGCCTTCCTGTTGCGCGCGCGGCGCGAGGGCCTGCGCGACTTCGGCGCCTGCATGAGCCCGCACACCGCCTGGCTGATCCTGCAGGGCATCGAGACGCTCTCGCTGCGCATGGAGCGGCATGTGGCGAATGCACGCAAGGTGGTGGCCTTTCTCGCGCAGCATCCGCTGGTGGCGCGCGTGGGCTACCCCGAGCTGCCCGATCACCCTGACCATGCGCTTGCGCGGAAACTCCTGCCGCGCGGCTGCGGCTCGGTCTTCAGCTTCGACCTCAAGGGCAACCGCGCGCAAGGCAAGGCCTTCATCGAGGCACTCAAGGTGTTCTCGCACCTGGCCAACGTGGGTGACTGCCGCTCGCTCGTGATCCACCCGGCCTCGACCACGCACTTCCGCATGGACGATGCGGCGCTTGCGCAGGCAGGCATCACGCAAGGGACGATCCGGCTCTCGATCGGCCTCGAGGACGCCGACGACCTGATCGACGACCTGGCGCGCGCCCTCAAGGCTGCGCAGAAGGCCGGCGCATGAAGCTCGAAGTGGACGGCCGCGAGGCCTATGCGTACACCGGCGGCAGGCCGTTCGATCCCGCGAAGCCCGTCGTGGCCTTCATCCACGGCGCCATGCACGACCACAGCGTGTGGGCCTTGCAGACGCGCTCGCTCGCCCACCAGGGCCACGCGGTCCTGGCGCTCGACCTGCCCGGCCACGGCCGCAGCGCCGGGCCGGCGCCTGCGACGGTCGAAGAGGCCTCGCGATGGGTGCTTGCGGTGCTGCAGGCGGCAGGCGTCGATCGCGCCGCGCTCGTCGGCCACAGCCTGGGCTCGCTGATCGCGCTCGAAGCGGCCGCGGCCCTCGGCGGGCGCGCCACGCATCTGGTGCTGGTGGGCACCGCGTTCCCGATGAAGGTGTCGCCGGCACTCATCTCGACCGCTGCCGAGGCGCCACTCCAGGCCATCGACATGGTCAACGCGTATTCGCACTCGACCCTCGCCGCCAAACCCTCGGCGCCGGCGCCCGGCTTCACATTGCACGGCGGCAACCGAGCGCTCATGCGGCGCCTGCAGGCCGCCTATGCCGCGCAAGGCCACGGCAACCTCTTCCACCAGGATTTCCTCGCCTGCGACGGCTACTCGCGCGGCCTGGAGGCTGCAGCGCAGGTGCGCTGCCCGGCGCGCCTCGTCCTCGGCAGCCTCGACCAGATGACGCCCCCGCGGGCGGCCGATGCGCTCGCATCGGCGTTGAAGGCCGAGACCGTCGTGCTGCGCGCGGGGCATTCCCTGATGGGAGAAGCGCCCGACGGGGTGTTGAATGGCATTCGTTCATTCCTGAGCCGTACGCCATGAACACCGCCACCGTCGATCCGAAGTCGATCAAGAGCTTCAGCGAGTTCTATCCGTTCTACCTGAGCGAGCACAGCAACCGCACCTGCCGGCGGCTGCACTTCGTGGGCTCGACGCTCGCGCTGCTGTGCCTCGCCGCGGCCGTCGCGACGGCCACGCCGGCCTACGTGCTGCTGGGTCTCGTCTTCGGCTACGGCTTCGCCTGGGTGGGCCATTTCGGCTTCGAGAAGAACAAGCCGGCCTCGTTCAAGCGCCCGCTCTACAGCTTCATGGGCGACTGGGTCATGTACAAGGACATCTGGACCGGGCGCATCCCGCTCTGACGCGGCTTCAGGCCTGGATCACGTCGCGCAGCGTGAGCCGGCCGAGTTGCGCGTGCTCCCAGAACCCGCGCACCGCCGGCGCCGGATCGAGCAGCACGCGCTCCAGGAGCGGCCTGGCCGGCGTGGTGGCTGGGTCGCACAGCAGCACATAGCGCGAATTGCCGGCTTCATCCAGCCGGCCCACCCAGTCGATCTCCACGAGCGTGTCGAGCAGCGGCTCGATCTGCAGGGGATCGGTGCGCAGCTGTGCCGAGAGCTGCGCCGCGCTCAGCCCATGGGTGCTGAGCTGGCGCGCGATCAGGAGCTCCTGCAGCATGCCGACTGCCAGCAGGAAACGGTATCCCGGCACCGAAGGCCGGCGCACCACCCGCATCTGCAGGCTGGGCGCATAGGCCGCGATCACCGCCCCGAGCAGCACGATGACCCACGCGAGGTAGATCCACACGAGCAGGATGGGCACGGTCGCGAAGGCGCCGTACATCGTGCGGTAGGTCGGCACGCTTGCGAGGTACCAGCCCAGGCCGCGCTTGGCGAGCTCGAACGCCACCGAGACGAAGAGCCCGCCGGCCAAGGCGTGGCGCCACTGCACATGCGTGTTGGGCACGTAGTGGAAGAGCGCCGCCATGCCGCCGGCGAGCAGGCCGAACTGCAGCAGGTTCAGCACGACCGTCACCACGCCCGGCACGTCGCTCACGAGGCCTCGGCTGGCCGAGACGAAATACGAGGTGATGGTGAGGCTCACGCCGAGCGCGAGCGGCCCGAGCGTCACCGCGGCCCAGTAGACGAGCACCCGCTGCGCCACGGGACGGGGCTTGCGCACGCGCCAGATGGCATTGAGCGTGCGGTCGATCGTGAGCATCAGCGCCAGCGCCGTCAGCACCAGCACGACCAGGCCGAAGGTGCCGAGGCGATTGGCCTGCGTCGAGAACTGCGTGAGCGCGGTGAGCACGGGGCGCGCAATGGTGTCGGGCACCAGGGCCTGCAGGAAGTACTTCTGCAGCGCCACCTGGAACTTCGCGAACATCGGGAAGGCGGTGAACAGTGCCAGCATCACCGTCACCAGCGGCACGAGCGAGATCAGCGTGGTGAAGGTGAGGCTGCCCGCGGTGAGGCCGAGACGGTCCTCGCGGAAACGTGCGCGCAGCGTGCGCAGCGTCTCCATCCACGGCCACTCCTGCAGCGTCTCGAGCAGCTCGCTCACACGCCCGCGCAAGCCGGGCTTGAAGGCGGTCGGGACATTCATTTGCGGCATCATAGCCAGCGATGACCTCTGCCCTGCCCTCTGCCGAGCCCGCACACGTCGCGCCTGCTCCGCCCTTCGTGGTGCGCACGCGCGCGCTTGCCGTGACGAGCCTCGTCGCGCTCTTCCTCCTCTGCCTGGCGTGGGAGCTCTGGCTCGCGCCCACCGGCCGCGGCACGCTCGCGATCAAGGCGCTGCCGCTGCTGCTGCCGCTGCCCGGCCTCTGGCGCCATCGCATGTACACCTACCGCTGGGTGAGCCTGATGGTCTGGCTCTATTTCACCGAAGGCGTGGTGCGGGCCACCAGCGAAAGCGGGCCGAGCGCCTGGCTGGCCGGCGCCGAGGTGCTGCTGTGCCTCGCGCTCTTCACGGCCTGTGCGATGCACGTGCGCTGGCGCCTGCGCAACGCGAAGGAGGTGCGCGCATGAGCGACGCTCTGGTCAACGCGCTGCGCACGGCGGTCGGCGCGGCGAACGTGATGGTGGACGGCGACCTGTCGGCGTACGAGCTCGACTGGCGCCGCCGCTTCCGCGGCAAGGCGCTCGCCGTCGTGCGCCCCGGCAGCACCACCGAAGTGGCAGCCGTCGTCAAGCTCTGCGCCCGCCACGGCGTCGGCCTCGTCCCGCAAGGCGGCAACACCGGCCTCGTGGGCGGCTCGGTCCCCGACGACAGCGGCACGCAGGTCCTGCTCAGCCTGCAGCGCATGCACCGGGTGCGCGCGATCGACGAGGCCAATCTCACCATGACGGTGGAGGCCGGCTGCATCCTCCAGGCCGCACAGCAGGCCGCCTCGGCGCGCGGGCTGCTGCTGCCGCTCTCGCTCGCGGCCGAGGGCAGCTGCACCATCGGCGGCAACCTCGCCACCAACGCCGGCGGCACCCAGGTGCTGCGCTACGGCAATGCGCGCGAGCTGTGCCTGGGCCTGGAGGTCGTCAACGCGCAAGGCGAGGTGTGGGATGGCCTCGTCGGCCTGCGCAAGGACAACACCGGCTACGACCTGCGCGATCTCTTCATCGGCAGCGAAGGCACGCTGGGCATCATCACCGCCGCCACGCTCAAGCTCTACCCGCAACCCGTGGCCCGCACCACCGCCCTCGCCTCGCTCGAGACGCTCGAGCAGGCCGTCACGCTGCTGCAGATGGCGCAGGCCCGCCTCGGCGCGGGTCTGACCGGCTTCGAGGTGATGAACCGCTTCTCGCTCGCCCTCGTGCGCAAGCATTTCCCGCAGCTGCGCCAGCCGCTGCCCGAGGCCGAATGGACGGTGCTGCTGGAGCAGTCCGACACCGAAAGCGAGGCCCACGCGCGCAGCCTCTTCGAGGGGCTGCTCGAAGCCGCGATGGAGGCCGGCGTCATCACCGACGCGGCGGTCGCCGAGAGCCTGGAGCAGTCGCACGCGATGTGGCACCTGCGCGAATCCATCCCGCTCGCGCAGCCCGAGGAAGGGCCCAACATCAAGCACGACATCTCGCTGCCGGTGTCGCGCATCCCCGAGTTCGTGGCGAAGACCGATGCGGCGCTGGAGGCTGCGCACCCGGGGACACGCTCCGTCAACTTCGGGCACCTGGGCGACGGCAACCTGCACTACAACCTGCAGGCGCCACTGGGCGTCGATGGCGCGGAGTTCCTGCGGCAGCACGAGCACTCGGTCAACACCATCGTGTACGACGCGGTGAGTGCGATCGGCGGCTCCTTCTCCGCCGAGCACGGCGTGGGGGCGCTCAAGCGCGACGAGTTGGCCGAACGCAAGTCGCCGGTGGCGCTGCAGATGATGAGGTCCATCAAGCGGGCGCTGGACCCGCAGGGCCTCATGAACCCGGGCCGCATGCTCTGAAGGCGGGGCGGCCCGGATCCTGCATGCAGGCAGTCGCATGACGGACCCTTTCCCTGCCTGACATGCCCCGAGTCAAGATCACGGCCGGCGGCCACACCTTCATCGCCGAGACGCACCCCGACGCGCCGCAGACCGTCGCCGCCTTCCTCAAGCTGCTGCCCTACAAGCAGAAGCTCATCCACGTGCGCTGGAGCGGCGAAGGCTGCTGGGTGCCGCTGGGCGACTACGTGCTCGAGCACGACGGCCGGACGGTCGGCTTCGAGAACGCCACCGCACACCCGTCGGCAGGCGACGTGCTCTTCTATCCCGGCGGCTACAGCGAGACGGAGATCATCCTCGCCTACGGCGCCTGCAGCTTTGCGAGCAAGCTCGGGCCACTTGCCGGCAACCACTTCCTCACCGTCGTGGAGGGCCGTGAAAACCTGCGCGCGCTCGGCGTGAAGACGCTCTGGGAGGGCGCGCAGGACGTGGTGTTCGAACTCGCGTGATGCGGCAGCGCTCGGGGCGCTGCGGCGCCCGGCTTACTGGAGCGGGCCCTTGACGGCCGCCGGCAGCGGCAGGGACATGACCTCGATGCCCTCATCCTGCAAGGCCTGGGCTTCCTCGGCCGAAGCCTTGCCGCGTATGGCGCGCTCCTCGGCCTCGCCGTAGTGGATGCGGCGCGCCTCTTCGGCAAAACGCTCGCCGACATCCACGGTGGTCGCCATCACGTGCTGCACGGCGCGCATCCAGATCGATTGCAGCGTCGTCGCCTGCGACGATGGCGCGGGCGTCTGTGCACCCGCGGCGATGGTGGGCTCGCGCGCACCGGAGACGTTGAGCCGCGGCGCCGAAGGAAGCTTTGCGATGGCCTTGTCGCCGCACATCGGGCACTCGATGAGGCCGCGCTCGAGTTGCGCGTGGTAATCCTGCTCCGAGGCGAACCAGCCTTCGAAGCCGTGCTCGTGCGCACAGCGCAGGTTGAAGACTTTCATGATGCCCACATTATGGGCGGGGGCTTGCCTCGGGTGCTGGCGTGAAGCGCAAGGCCCAGCGGCCCGACCGCCAATTCTGCAACCACAGCAGGCCGATCAGCGTCTTCGCATCGGTCAGTTCGCCGCTCGCGGCGGCGACTTCCAGCTCCTCGGCCGACGCCGTGCCCACGTCGAGGAATTCGCCCGCATCGAGCGACGCCTTGCCCGGCTGCAACCCGCGGGCGAACCAGACCTCGATGCCTTCGTTGGAGTAGGCGATGGCGTTGTGCAGGATGCCGGCACGTGCCCATTCGCGCGCGGTGTAGCCGGTCTCCTCGGCCAGCTCGCGCATCGCGCACAGTAGCGGCGCTTCGCCCGGGTCGATCTTGCCGGCGGGGAACTCCAGCATCACCTGGCCCACCGGGTAGCGGTACTGGCGCTCCACCACCAGCCGGCCGTCGTCCAGCAGCGGGACGATCATCACGGCGCCCGGATGGACGATGTATTCACGGTCACTGAGCGATCCGTCCGGCAGCCGCACCTCGTCTCGCCGGACCTTGAGGAAGCGTCCGTCGTAGACCTGCGTGGAGCTGACCCGCTCTTCGCGCAGGTGTCGATCACTCATGGGGCGAGGCCGCTCAGGTCTTGAGCGCCAGCAGCACCGCGTTGGCGCAGACCATCATGAGCCAGCCCGGCAGGATGCCAAAGGCCAGCACGGCGATGCCGTTGAGGGACAGCAGCACACGGACTTCGCCCGTGCTTTCGATCACTGCCGTCTCGCGCGGCTCGTCGAAATACATCACCTTGACGACGCGCAGGTAGTAGTACGCACCGATGAGCGACAGCACCACGGCGATGACCGCCAGCCAGATGTAGAGGCTGTCGTTGGTGGAGACCAGCGCCTGCAGCACCGCGAGCTTGGCGTAGAAGCCGACCGTCGGCGGGATGCCGGCCAGCGAGAACATGCAGATCGCCATCACGCCCGCATACCAGGGGCTGCGCTTGGCCAGACCCTTGAAGTCGTCGATCTCCTCGCTTTCGAAGCCGCGGCGAGACAGCAGCATGATGACGCCGAAGGTGCCAAGCGTCGTCAGCACGTAGGCGACCAGGTAGAAGAGCGCCGAGGAGTAGCCGTTGGCGGCGGAGAAGGTGTTGTTCGACACGACCGTCGGCGTGAAGCCGAGCAGCATGAAGCCGACCTGGCCGATGGTCGAGTACGCCAGCATGCGCTTGAGGTTGGTCTGCGCGATGGCGGCGAGGTTGCCGACCACCAGCGATGCGACCGCCAGGAACATCAGCATCTGCTGCCAGTCGTTGGCCACGCCCGACATGCCCTCCACCAGCAGGCGGAAGGTGATGGCAAAGGCCGCAAGCTTGGGCGCGCCGGCAATCAGCAGCGTGACCGCGGTCGGTGCCCCCTGGTAGACGTCGGGGATCCACATGTGGAACGGCACCGCACCCAGCTTGAACGCGAGACCCGCCACGATGAAGACAACGCCGAAGACGAGCACGGCCTTGTTGATGTTGCCGTTGGCGATCGCCTCGAAGACCTTGGGGATCTCGAGCGAGCCGGTCGCGCCGTACATCATCGACAGGCCGTAGAGCAGGAAGCCGCTCGCCAGGGCGCCGAGCACGAAGAACTTCATCGCCGCCTCGGTGGCGTTGAGGTTGTCGCGGCGCAGCGCCGTCAGCGCATAGAGCGACAGCGTCATCAGCTCGAGGCCGACGTAGACCACCAGGAAGTTGTTGGCCGAGACCATCACGTTCGCGCCGAGCAGCGAGAACATCGACAAGGTGAAGAGCTCGCCCTTGAGCATGTCGCGCTCGGCGGCGTAGGTGCGCGAGTAGGCCAGCGTCGCCATCACGCACAGCGTGGTGAAGACGGACAGCAGGTGCCCCATCGGGTCGGCCACCACCATGTCCTGCATGGCGTAGACCGTCGCGCCCGCGTCGAATGCCCACAGGTGCAGGCCGGCGACGGCGGCCAGCGACAGCTGGGTGAGCCAGTAGGTGGGCGAGCGCCGCGGATCGGAAACCCACAGGTCTGCCAGCGTGACCACGCAGGCCATCGCCAGCAGCACGATTTCGGGAAGGACGGCCATCCAGTTCATTTGATTGATCACCTTGTCGGCCGGGCCGTCAGTTCAGCTTGGACACCGAGACGTGCCGCAGCAGCTCGGTCACGCTCGCGTGCATGGTGTCGGTGAAGGGCTTGGGGTACAGGCCCATCCACAGCACCGCGACGGCCAGCACGCCCAGCATCACGAACTCGCGCGCGTTGATGTCGGTGAGGGCGCGCACGTTGTCGTTGGCGACCGGCCCGAAGTACACGCGCTTGACCAGCCAGAGCGTGTACGCCGCGCCGGAGATCAGCGCCGTGGCGGCCAGCAGGCCGAGCCAGAAGTTCACCTGCACCGTGCCGAGGATCACCATCCACTCCCCGACGAAGCCCGAGGTGCCCGGCAGGCCGCAGTTGGCCATCGCGAAGAAGACCACGAGCGCGGTGAACTTCGGCATCTTGTTGACGACGCCGCCGTAGCTCGCGATCTCGCGCGAGTGCACGCGGTCGTAGAGCACGCCGATCGCGAGGAACATGGCGCCCGACACGAAGCCGTGCGAGATCATCTGCACCATGCCGCCCGAGACGCCGAGTTCGTTGAACAGGAAGAAGCCGAGCGTGACGAAGCCCATGTGGGCAATCGACGAGTAGGCGACCAGCTTCTTCATGTCCTGCTGGACCAGCGCCACCAGGCCGATGTAGATGACGGCGATCAGCGACAGCGCGATGATGAACCAGGCGTACTCGTGCGCGGCATCGGGCGCGATCGGCAGCGAGAAGCGCACGAAGCCGTAGCCGCCCAGCTTGAGCATGATGGCCGCCAGCACCACCGAGCCGCCGGTGGGCGCCTCGACGTGGGCGTCGGGCAGCCAGGTGTGCACCGGCCACATCGGCACCTTGACCGCGAACGCCGCGAAGAAGGCGAAGAAGAGCAATGTCTGCTCCGTCATCGTGAGCGGGACGTTGTGCCAGGTCTGGATCTCGAAGCTGCTGCCCGACTTGAAGTACAGGAAGATCAGCGCGATCAGCATCAGCAGCGAGCCGGCCAGCGTGTACAGGAAGAACTTGAAGGCCGCGTACACACGCCGCGGGCCGCCCCATACGCCGATGATGATGTACATCGGGATGAGCGTCGCCTCGAAGAAGACGTAGAAAAGCAGACCGTCGAGCGCCGAGAAGACGCCGACCATGATCCCCGAGAGGATCAGGAACGCGCCCATGTACTGGTTCACGCGCTCGTCGATCACCTCCCACGCGGCGACGACCACGATGATGGTGATGAAAGCCGTGAGCAGCACGAACCACACCGAAATGCCGTCCACGCCGAGGTGATAGCGCACGCGGAAGCGTTCGATCCAGGCGAAGTTCTCCTCGAACTGCATGGCCGCCGTGGTGGCGTCGAAGCCGGTGATCAGCGGAATGGTGACGGCGAAGCTCGCGATCGCCGCGACGAGCGCCATCCAGCGCACCGCCTTGGCGTGTTCATCGCGGCCCAGCGCGAGCAACAGCACGCCCGAGACGATCGGCAACCAGATGGCAAGACTGAGCAAACCCATGTTGTTCTTCTCCGTGCCCGATCAGCGACCCAGCTGAGCGCTGAGGTAGGGCCACAACTGCCAGGTCATCAAACCGATCACCCCGAGGATCATGACGAGCGCATACCAGTACAGGTAGCCCGTCTGGAAGAGGCGCACGATCGATGCGATCGCACCGACACCGCGTGCCGTGCCGTTGATCACCACGCCGTCGATGACGGCCGCATCGCCGCCCTTCCACAGGCCGGTCCCGATCAGGCGGGCGCCTGCGGCGAGCACCTTCTCGTTGAAGGCGTCGAAGTAGTACTTGTTCTCGAGGACGCGGTTGATGAAGCCGGTGCGCGCCTTGATCGCCGCCGGGATCTCGGGCTTGACCATGTAGAACACATAGGCCGTCACCACGCCCGCAAGCGCGAGCCAGAACGGCGCGGTCATCAGGCCGTGCAGCGCCATCGCCCACGCACCGTGGAACATCTCGCCGAGTTCCTTCATGGCGGGATGGCGTGCGGCATCCACGAAGATCGAATCCTTGAAGAACTCGCCATGCAGCATCGGCTGGATGGTCACGTAGCCGATCACGACCGAGGGGATCGCCAGCAGCACGAGCGGCAGCCACACCACCCAGGGCGACTCGTGCGGCGTGTGCGGCTCGTGGTGGCCGTCGTCGTGGTGGTCGTGCTCGCCCGGGAAGGGCTTGTGCCGGAAGTGCTCCTTGCCGTGGAAGACGAGGAAGTACATCCGGAAGGAGTAGAAGGCCGTGACGAAGACGCCTGCCACCACCGCCCAGTACGCGAACTGAGCGCCCCAGAGATCACTCTTGTGGACGGCCTCGATGATGCTGTCCTTGGAATAGAAGCCCGAGAAGAGCGGCGTTCCGATCAGCGCGAGCGAGCCCAGGAGCGAGGTGATCCAGGTGATGGGCATGTACTTGCGCAGGCCGCCCATGTTGCGGATGTCCTGGTCGTGGTGCATGCCGATGATGACGGAGCCTGCAGCGAGGAACAGCAGTGCCTTGAAGAACGCGTGCGTCATCAGGTGGAAGACGGCGACCGAGTAGGCCGAGGCACCGAGCGCGACGGTCATGTAGCCGAGCTGCGAGAGCGTCGAGTAGGCGACCACGCGCTTGATGTCGTTCTGGATGATGCCGAGGAAGCCCATGAAGAGCGCCGTGATGGCGCCGATCACGAGGATGAAGCTCAGCGCCGTGTCCGACAGCTCGAAGAGCGGCGACATGCGCGCCACCATGAAGATGCCGGCCGTCACCATGGTCGCCGCGTGGATCAGCGCGGAGATCGGCGTTGGGCCTTCCATGGAGTCGGGCAGCCACACGTGCAGCGGGAACTGCGCGCTCTTGCCCATGGCGCCGATGAACAGGCAGATGCAGATCACGGTGATCAGCATCCAGTCGGTGCCGGGAAAGCCCAGCTTGGCGAGCTCGCCGCCCTTGGCGAAGGCCTCGCCGTAGTTCAGCGTGCCGGCGTAGGCGACGATCAGGCCGATGCCCAGGATGAAGCCGAAGTCGCCGACCCGGTTGACGATGAAGGCCTTCATGTTGGCGAAGATCGCCGTCGGCCGGGTGTACCAGAAGCCGATCAGCAGGTAGGACACCAGGCCCACCGCCTCCCAGCCGAAGAACAGCTGCAGGAAGTTGTTGCTCATCACGAGCATCAACATCGAGAAGGTGAACAGCGAGATGTACGAGAAGAAGCGCTGGTAGCCCGGGTCGTCCTCCATGTAGCCGATGGTGTAGACGTGCACCATCAGCGACACGAAGGTCACCACGCACATCATCATGGCCGACAGGCCGTCGATCATGAAGCCGACTTCCATCTTCAGGCCACCCAGCACCATCCATTCGTAGATGGTGGCGTTGAAGCGGGCGCCGTCGATCACGTCCTTCAGCACGCCGGCCGAAAGGATGAACGCGATCAGCACGCCGAGGATGGTGACGACGTGCGCGCCGCGGCGGCCGACGAGCTTGCCGAAGAAGCCGGCGACGATGGCACCGGCGAGCGGCGCCAGCGGGACCGCCAGCAGGATGTTGGGGTTCAGGGTGGTCGCCATGCCGTCAGCCCTTCAGCGCGTCGAGCTCTTCGACGCTGATGTTGGAGCGATTGCGGAAGAGCACCACCAGGATCGCCAGGCCGATGGCCGATTCGGCCGCCGCCACCGTGAGGATGAAGAAGACGAACACCTGCCCGGCCATGTCGCCGAGGTAATGCGAGAAGGCCACGAAGTTGAGGTTGACTGCGAGCAGCATCAGCTCGATGGCCATCAGGAGGATGATGAGGTTCTTGCGGTTGAGGAAGATCCCGATCACCGACAGCGCGAAGAGGATCGAGCCGAGGGTGAGGTAGTGCCCGAGCGACACCGGGCCGGCGAGCAGGCTGGTCATTTGTGGTCTCCTTCAGGCGAGGCCGGCGGCGCAGGCGGCGGCTCGACGACCGGCTGCATCTTGACGATGCGCAGGCGGTCCGCCTTCTTCACCTTGATCTGTTCGGCCGGGTCGATCGCCTTGCTGTCCTTGCGGCGGCGCAAGGTGAGCGCGATCGCTGCGATGATCGCCACCAGCAGCACGAGCGCCGCGATCTGCAGCGGGTACAGGTAGCGGGTGTACATCTGGATGCCCAGCACCTTGGTGTTGCCGAGTTCGGCAGCCTTCGGGTCCACCGGCGGCGCCGAGGCCACGTCGAAGCCCGGAATGAGCACCAGGGCCATCTCCAGCACGATCACCACGCCGACGATCGCCGCCACCGGAAAGTGCTTCCAGAAGCCCGCCCGCAAGGCATCGACGTTGATGTCGAGCATCATCACGACGAAGAGGAAGAGCACCATCACCGCGCCCACGTAGACGAGCACCAACGCGATGGCGAGGAATTCCGCGCGCAGGAGCATCCACACGCACGAAGCCGAGAAGAAGGAGAGCACGAGGAAGAGCGCCGAATGCACGGCGCTGCGGGCCGTGATCACGCGGAACGCGGCGATCAGCAGCACGGCGGAGAAGACGTAGAAGAGCGCGGTGGTCGTGTGCATGGTTGTTGTGTGAGCGCGTGGCGCAGGTGAGCTGGCCGCGGCGCCCGACAAGAGCACCCGTGGCCGGCTCGACCTCAGCGATAGCGCGCGTCAGCCTCCTTGTTGGCCGCGATTTCCTTCTCGTAGCGGTCACCCACCGCCAGCAGCATGTCCTTGGTGAAGTACAGGTCGCCGCGCTTTTCGCCGTGGTATTCGAGGATGTGCGTCTCGACGATCGAGTCGACCGGGCAGCTCTCCTCGCAGAAGCCGCAGAAGATGCACTTGGTCAGGTCGATGTCGTAGCGCGTGGTGCGGCGCGAGCCGTCATCGCGGATGTCGGACTCGATCGTGATCGCAAGCGCCGGGCACACCGCTTCGCACAGCTTGCAGGCGATGCAGCGCTCCTCGCCGTTTTCATAGCGGCGCAGGGCATGCAGGCCGCGGAAGCGCGGCGACAGCGGCGTCTTCTCTTCCGGGAATTGCACGGTGATCGTGCGCGACAGGAAATGGCGGCCGGTCAGGGCCATGCCCTTGAAGAGCTCGGTGAGCAGGAAGCTCGAAAACAAATTCTTGACGGCTGCGATGGCTGCCATATCAAACCTCGAAACATTGACCGGGCAGAACACCGCGGAGCCGGCTTTGCCGGGCTGCTGGTGTCGCCCCCTTGAAGGGGGCGGCCGAAGGCCGCAGGGGGTGGGCCATGTTCATTTCCAGATGTTCCACGGCGACTGGATCCACAGGCCCACGACCACCAGCCACACGAGCGTGACCGGGATGAAGATCTTCCAGCCCAGGCGCATGATCTGGTCGTAGCGGTAGCGCGGGAAGGTCGAGCGCACCCACAGGAAGACCGTCACCACACAGAAGGTCTTGCCGAAGAGCCAGAACCAGTCCCAGAACCAGGCGGTGGCCTTGATGAACTCGGGCGTCTCCATGCCGAAGGCGGCAAACGAGATCGGCGCGATCCAGCCGCCGAGGAACATGGTCACGGCGAGCGCCGACACGAGGATCATGTTGGCGTACTCGGCCAGGAAGAACATGGCGAAGGCCATGCCCGAGTACTCGATCATGTGGCCCGCCACGATCTCGGATTCGCCCTCCACCACGTCGAACGGATGGCGGTTGGTCTCGGCCAGGCCCGAGATGAAATAGACGACGAAGATGGGCAGCAGCGGCAGCCAGTTCCACGACAGGAAGTTCACACCCATGTCGGCGAAGGTGCCGCGGCCCTGGCCGAGCACGATCTCCGTCATGTTGAGGCTGGCCGACACCATGAGCACCACCACGAGCGCGAAGCCCATGGCGATCTCGTAGCTCACCATCTGCGCCGACGCGCGCAGCGCGCCGAGGAAGGCGTATTTCGAGTTCGAGGCCCAGCCGGCGATGATCACGCCGTAGACCTCCAGCGAGGTGATGGCGAGCAGGAACAGCAGGCCGGCATTGATGTTGGACACCGCCACTTCGGGCCCGAAGGGCACGACCGCCCATGCGGCCAGCGCCGGCATGATGGTCATGATGGGGCCCAGCAGGAACAGGCCCTTGTTGGCCGCGGTCGGGAGGATGATCTCCTTGAAGATCAGCTTCACCGCATCGGCGATCGGGGTCAACAGGCCGAAGGGACCGACACGGTTGGGGCCGGGGCGGATCTGCGTCCAGCCGATCGCCTTGCGCTCCCACAGCGTCAGGTAGGCGACGCAGATCATGAGCGGCGCAACCAGCGCGACGATCTTGATGAGGCTCCAGGCGACCGCCCAGGTGTTGGGCCAGTCTTGCGTGAACTGGTGGAACCACTCCATGGTCAGGCCTTCTCCACGGTGAGGGGGCCGAACATCGCGCCCAGCATGGCGGTGCAGGGATGCCCGGCGGGCACGCGCACGGCGGTGTCGGCCAGCGTCGCGTCACGCCGCGCCGGTAGCACGGTCTGCGACGTGCCTTGCGAGATGCGCACGGCGGCGCCTTCACCAAGGCCGAGTTGCGTCCACAGCGCCGCCGGAAGATCGACGACCGGCGGCTTGGCGTCGGCGGTCAGCTGCAGCGGCGTCGAGCGACGCACCAGCGGATCGGTGCAGTAGATGGGCACATCGGCGATGCGCTCCAGGCCGGCGGGAGCCGCGGCTTCGGAGGACGGCGTGACGGCGGCCTTGTTGCTCAGGCGGCTCGCGATGGTGCCGAGGTCGCCGAGTGCCTCGGCCTTCACGTCTTCCGAGGTTTCGAAGTCGAAGCCCTGCAAGCCGAGCATGTTGCCGAGCACGCGCAGCACCTTCCACGCCGGACGGGTGTCGCCGAGCGGGCGCACCACGCCGTGGAAGCTTTGCACGCGGCCCTCGGCATTGACGTACGTGCCCGAGGTCTCGCTGAAGGGCGAGATGGGGAGCATCACGTCGGCGTTGTCGACGGCGGCATTGCGGAAGGACGTCAGCGCGACCACCATCTGCGCTCCGTTGAGTGCATCGCGCGCGGCGCTCGGGTTGGCCGCGTCGTAGGCCGGCTCCACGTTGAGCAGCAGCATGGCCTTGAGGCCGCCACCGCCGAGCATCTGGCCGGCGTCGAGCCCGCCCTGCCCCGGCAGCGCGTTCACCAGCTGAGCGCCTACGGTGTTGGCGGCTTCGGTGAGGTAGCCGACCGAGGCGCCGGTCTGTTCGCCGATCCATTGCGCAAGCGCGAGCAGCTGGCTCGCCTGCGGATGCTGCGCGGCGGCATTGCCGAGCAGCACGGCCTTGCGCTCACCGGCGAGCAGGGAGGCGGCGATGGCACGCGCGGCGTCGGTCGCCTCGGCTTGCGCCGGCGCGACGATGTTCTTCGCCGCGGCCACGGCACTCGCGACTTCGGCGAGCGCGCGTGTCCAGAGGCTGGGCGTGACGATGAGATCGTGGACCGTGGGCATCAGCCAGTCGTCCGCCACGGCGTTCAGGCGCGACACCTGAGCGCCCTTGCGGGCGGCTTGCCGGATGCGCTGTGCGAAGAGCGGGTGGTCCTTGCGCAGGAAAGAGCCGACGACGAAGACGCTCTGCAGCGTCGAGAGCGAGGCGATCGAGGTGCCCAGCCACCGGACGCCACCGGTGTTGCCGAAATCGGCGTGGCGCAGGCGGTGGTCGACGTTTTCGCTGCCGAGGCCACGCACGAGCTTGGCCAGCAGGTGCAGCTCCTCGGTCGTGCTGTGGGCCGAGCCGAGCGCGCCGATGGCTGCAGCTCCATGGTCGCCCTTGATGTGCTTGAGGCCGTTGGCGACGTATTCGAGCGCAGTGGTCCAGTCCACCGTCTTCCATTCGCCGCCCTGCTTGATCATGGGCGCGGTCAGGCGCTCGGCGACATTGAGCGCTTCGTACGAGTAGCGGTCGCGGTCGGCCAGCCAGCACTCGTTGACGTCTTCGTTCTCCAGCGGCACGACGCGCATCACGCGGTGGTTCTTCACCTGCACGATGAGGTTGGCGCCGGTGCTGTCGTGCGGGCTCACGCTCTTGCGGCGCGAGAGCTCCCAGGTGCGGGCCTGGTAGCGGAAGGGCTTGCTGGTGATCGCACCGACGGGGCAGAGATCGATCATGTTGCCCGAGAGCTCGGAGTCCACCGTGTCACCGGTCACCGTGGTGATCTCGGCGTGCTCGCCGCGGTTGACCATGCCGAGCTCCATGATCCCGGCCACTTCCTGGCCGAAACGCACGCAGCGCGTGCAGTGGATGCAGCGGCTCATCTCCTCGAGCGACAGCAGCGGACCGACTTCCTTGCGGAAGACCACGCGCTTTTCTTCCGTGTAGCGCGAGGACGAGCCGCCGTAGCCCACGGCCAGATCCTGCAGCTGGCATTCGCCGCCCTGGTCGCAGATGGGGCAGTCGAGCGGGTGGTTGATGAGCAGGAACTCCATCACGCCCTGCTGGGCCTTGATCGCCTTGTCGCTCTTGGTGCGCACGATCATGCCCTGCGTGACGGGCGTGGCGCAGGCCGGCATCGGCTTGGGCGCCTTCTCCACGTCGACCAGGCACATGCGGCAGTTGGCCGCGATGGACAGCTTCTTGTGGTAGCAGAAATGCGGGATGTAGGTGCCGGCCTTGTCGGCCGCATGCATCACCATGCTGCCTTCGGGCACCTGCACCTTCTGGCCGTCGAGTTCGATTTCCAGCATGGGCTTCTCAGACATAGGACGGCACCAGACAGTGCTTGTGCTCCACGTGGTGCACGAACTCGTCGCGGAAATGCTTGATCATGGCGCGCACCGGCATCGCGGCGGCGTCACCCAGCGCGCAGATGGTGCGGCCCTGGATGTTGTCGGCCACCGAGTTCAGCAGGTCGATGTCTTCCATGCGGCCCTGGCCGTTGGCGATGCGCTCGACCATGCGGAAGAGCCACCCCGTGCCTTCGCGGCACGGCGTGCACTGGCCGCAGCTTTCGTGCATGTAGAAGTACGACAGGCGCAGCAGGCTCTTGACCATGCAGCGGGTATCGTCCATCACGATGACGGCGCCCGAGCCGAGCATCGAGCCAGCCTTGGCGATGGAGTCATAGTCCATCGTGCATTCGTTCATGATCGACGCGGGCAACACCGGCGCCGACGAGCCACCGGGGATCACCGCCTTGAGCTTGCGGCCGCTGCGCACGCCACCGGCGAGTTCGAGCAGCTTGGGGAACGGCGTGCCCAGCGGGACCTCGAAGTTGCCGGGAGTGTTGACATCGCCGACCACCGAGAAGATCTTGGTGCCGCCGTTGTTGGGCTTGCCGATCTCGAGGTACGGCTGTCCCCCGTTGCGGATGATCCACGGTACCGCCGCGAAGGTCTCGGTGTTGTTGATCGTGGTCGGCTTGCCGTAGAGGCCGTAGCTCGCCGGGAACGGCGGCTTGAAGCGCGGCTGGCCCTTCTTGCCTTCGAGCGACTCCAGGAGCGCCGTCTCTTCGCCGCAGATGTAGGCGCCGAAGCCGTGGGACGCATGCAGCTGGAAGCTGTAGCCCGAGCCGAGGATGTCGTCGCCGAGGTAGCCGGCAGCACGCGCCTCTTCGAGCGCGGCTTCGAAGCGCTGGTACACCTCGAAGATTTCGCCGTGGATGTAGTTGTAGCCGACCGAGATGCCCATCGCGTAGGCGGCGATCGCCATGCCTTCGATCACGATGTGCGGGTTGAACATGAGGATGTCGCGGTCCTTGCAGGTCCCGGGCTCGCCCTCGTCGGAGTTGCAGACGAGGTACTTCTGGCCCGGGAACTGGCGCGGCATGAAGCTCCACTTCAGGCCGGTGGGGAAGCCCGCGCCGCCCCGGCCCCGCAAGCCCGAGGTCTTCACCTCGGCGATCACCTGCTCGGGCGTCATCGGCTCCAGGCCGTCGGCGCCCTTGAGGATGCGGCGCAGCGCCTGGTAGCCGCCGCGCGCTTCATAGTCCTTCAGCGACCAGTTCGTGCCATCCAGGCCCGCGTAGATCTGCGGGTTGATGTGGCGGCCGTGGAAGCAGGTCTCATGGCCCTTGGACTGGAACTGCGACAGGTCGATCTGGGGTTGCATGGGACGACCTCGTTACTTCTGTGCGCCAGCGCGCAGCGTCTCGACCAGTGCGTCCAGGCGCTGGTCGTCCATGAAGCTGCACATCTGGCGGTCATTGACCAGCATCACCGGCGCGTCGGCGCAGGCACCCAGGCACTCGCTCTTCTGCACGGTGAACATGCCGTCGGCGGTGGTGCCGCCCTCTTCCACGCCGAGCTTCTCGCACAGGTGGTTGAGCGCGCCCTGGCCGTTGCGCAGCTGGCACGGCAGGTTGGTGCAGACGTTGAGCTTGTACGTGCCCAGCGGTTGCTGGTTGTACATGTTGTAGAAGGTGGTGACCTCGTGCACCGCGATCGGGGGCATGCCGAGGTATTCGGCCACCAGCCGCTCGCCATCGGCCGAGACGTAGCCTTGCTCCTGCTGCAGGATCGACAGGCAGGCCATCACGGCCGACTGCTTCTGGTCGGCGGGGTACTTGGCGACTTCGCGATCGAAGCGCGCACGCGTCGCGTCGCTCAGCGTGGTCGGGGTTGCAGGTGCTGCGCTCACCGGTCGATCTCTCCAAACACGATGTCCATGGTGCCGATCACCGCGACCGCGTCGGCGATCATGTGGCCGCGCGCCATTTCGTCCAGCGCCGCGAGATGCGCGAAGCCGGGCGGACGGATCTTCAGGCGATACGGCTTGTTGGCACCGTCGCTCACGATGTAGATGCCGAACTCGCCCTTGGGGTGCTCGACCGCGGCATACACCTCGCCTTCCGGCACGCGGAAGCCTTCAGTGAAGAGCTTGAAGTGGTGGATCAGCTCTTCCATGCTGGACTTCATCTCCACGCGCGACGGCGGCGCCACCTTGTGGTTGTCGGTGATCACCGGGCCTGGGTTGGCCTTGAGCCACTTCACGCACTGCTGGATGATGCGGTTGGCCTGGCGCATCTCCTCGACGCGCACGAGGTAGCGGTCGTAGGTGTCGCCGTTGGTGCCCAGTGGCACGTCGAAGTCCATGCGGTCGTAGACGTCGTAGGGCTGGTTCTTGCGCAGGTCCCACTGGATGCCGGAGCCGCGCAGCATGGGGCCCGTGAAGCCGAGGTTGAGCGCGCGCTCGGGCGAGACCACGCCGATGCCGACGGTGCGCTGCTTCCAGATGCGGTTGTCGGTGAGCAGCGTCTCGTACTCGTCGACGCGCCTGGGGAAGTTGTTCGAGAAATCCTCGATGAAGTCGAGCAGCGAACCCTGGCGGTTCTCGTTCATCTTCGCGAGCGCACGCGCGTTGCGGATCTTCGAGAACTTGTACTGCGGCATCGAATCCGGCAGGTCGCGGTACACGCCGCCCGGGCGGAAGTAGGCCGCGTGCATGCGCGCACCGGAGGCGGCCTCATACATGTCGAAGAGGTCCTCGCGCTCGCGGAAGCAGTAGATGAGCATGTTCATCGCACCGCAGTCGAGGCCGTGCGCCCCGAGCCACATGAGGTGGTTCAGGAGGCGGGTGATCTCGGCGAACATGACGCGGATGTACTGCGCACGCTCCGGCACTTCGATGCCCAGCAGCTTCTCGATGGCCAGGCAATACGCGTGCTCGTTGCACATCATCGAGACGTAGTCCAGCCGGTCCATGTAGGGCAGCGACTGGATGTAGGTGCGCGTCTCGGCGAGTTTCTCGGTGGCACGGTGCAGCAGGCCGATGTGCGGATCGGCGCGCTGGATGACTTCGCCGTCGAGCTCGAGCACCAGGCGCAGCACGCCGTGCGCGGCCGGGTGCTGCGGGCCGAAGTTCAGGGTGTAGTTCTTGATCTCTGCCATGTGGTCGTGCCTTGCGCTTGCGCGCTCAGTGCAGGCCGCCGTAGTTGTCTTCGCGGATGACGCGCGGCGTGATCTCGCGCGGCTCGATGGTCACCGGCTGGTAGATCACGCGCTTCTGCTCGGGGTCGTAGCGCATCTCGACATGGCCACTGACCGGGAAGTCCTTGCGGAACGGGTGCCCGATGAATCCGTAGTCGGTCAGGATGCGGCGCAGGTCGACGTGCCCCTCGAACAGGATGCCGTAGAGGTCGAAGGCCTCGCGCTCGAACCAGTTGGCGGCGTTCCAGACGGGCGTGACCGAGGCGACCGACGGCAGTTCGTCGTCCGGGCAGAACACCTTCAGCCGCACGCGCCAGTTGTGGCGAATCGACAGCAGATGGCAGACGACCGCGAAGCGCTGGCTCTCGCGTGGCTCGTCGCGGTAGGTGGCGTAGTCGACCCCGCACAGGTCCATCAGCTGCTCGAAATGCAGCGAGGCCTCGTCGCGCAGGCTCGTGGCCACGCCGAGGTAGTCCTTGGCGGCCACGGTGATGGTGATCTCGCCGCGATCACGCACCAGGGCCTTGATGCGGTCGCCGAGTGCGCCTTCGAGCGCGGATTGAAGCGTGTCGAGTCTGCTCATGCGTGCGCTCAGCGGGCGATGGTGTTCTCACGGCGGATCTTGGCCTGCAGCTGCAGGATGCCGTAGAGCAGTGCTTCGGCTGTGGGAGGACAGCCGGGCACATAGACATCCACCGGCACGATGCGATCGCATCCCCGCACGACGGAATAGCTGTAGTGGTAGTAGCCGCCGCCATTGGCGCACGACCCCATCGAGAGCACCCAGCGCGGCTCGGCCATCTGGTCGTAGACCTTGCGCAGCGCCGGCGCCATCTTGTTGCACAGCGTGCCGGCAACGATCATCAGATCGCTCTGCCGGGGGCTCGGGCGAAACAGCATGCCGAAGCGGTCGATGTCATACCGCGCGGCACCCGCATGCATCATCTCGACGGCACAGCAGGCCAGACCGAAGGTCATGGGCCACAGCGAGCCGGTCTTGGACCAGTTGATCAGGGCATCGACACTGGTGGTGATGAAGCCCTCTTTGAGAACGCCTTCGATACCCACGTACTACCTCGCAATCATTCCCAGTCCAGGGCACCCTTTTTCCACTCGTAGGCGAAGCCCACCACGAGGATGCCGAGGAACAACATCATGGCCCAGAAGCCCGTCGCGCCGATCTCGTTCAGCGACACGGCCCAAGGGAAAAGAAAGGCGATCTCGAGGTCGAACAGGATGAAGAGGATGGCCACCAGGTAGTAGCGCACGTCGAACTTCATCCGGGCGTCCTCAAACGCCTCGAAGCCGCATTCGTAGGGGGAATTCTTGGCGGCGTCAGGGCGACGCGGCCCAAAGAGAAAACCCAGCACCTGAGGCAAGACACCGACCGCCACACCTACCAGGATGAACAAGATCACAGGAAGGTAGGGGCCGAGGTTCATGATGGCGTCTGGGCTGGTGATGCCGGCAGGGCCCCGGGTAAGCGTCCTGCCGATGTATCTGGTGCCGACGGCGAGACTCGAACTCGCACAGCTTTCGCCACTACCCCCTCA
>JBIQJS010000192.1:0-3194 GCA_044507405.1 Rubrivivax sp.
TCGGCGTGATCGACGGCATCGCCTTCCAGACCAACATCCTCGCGCTCAATGCGGCGGTGGAAGCCGCCCGTGCCGGCGAACAGGGCCGCGGCTTCGCGGTGGTGGCCGGCGAGGTGCGCAGCCTCGCGCAGCGCAGCGCCGAAGCCGCACGCGAGATCAAGGGCCTGATCGGCAACTCGGTCGAGAAGGTCGAAGCCGGCTCGCGCCTGGTGGCCGACGCGGGCGCGACCATGGGCGAGATCGTGGGCTCGGTGCAGCGCGTGACCGACATCATCGGCGAGATCACCGCCGCGGCCGCAGAGCAGAGCCAGGGCATCGGCCAGGTCAACGCCGCCGTCTCCGAGCTCGACGAGATGACGCAGCAGAACGCCTCGCTGGTGGAGCAATCCGCCGCCGCGGCCGAAGCGCTCAAGGAGCAGGCCACACGGCTGGCCGCCGTCGTGAATTCCTTCCGGCTGCAGGGCGCGGTACCCGCTGCGCCGCCGGTCGTGGTGCAGGCGCACGCCCCAGCCGTCGCCCCGGTGCGCGCGCCTGCAGCGGCTGCGGCCCCCGTCGCCGCCCCTGCGCCCCGCCCGGTACCGGCCCGGCCCGCTGCTGCGATGCCAGCGCCAGCGCCCGCGCCAGCGCCCGCCGCCGCCGCGGCCGGCGACGACTGGGAAACGTTCTGAGCACGGCCGGCCAGAAAGACGGGCCGGCGCTCCCCCCAAATTCACGCTTCAGTTCCGCACGGATCGGCCGATAGCTCAGGCAGAGCGCCCCCAACGCGGCTCCCCCCATTTCGAGAGGACACCCCATGGACATGATTCACGAAGCAGCCCACGTCGCCCGCCACGAAGCGGCACGCGCCGCCCTGGCGCAGTCGGGCAGCGAATACCTGACCTTCCGCCTCGGCGCCGAGGAATACGGCATCGACATCCTGAAGGTTCAGGAGATCCGTTCCTATGAAGTGCCCACCCGCATCGCCAACGCGCCCCAGTTCGTCAAGGGCGTGGTCAACCTGCGCGGCGTGATCGTTCCCATCGTCGACCTGCGCCTGAAGCTCGGCTGCGAGACCGCCGAATACAACAGCTTCACCGTGGTGATCGTGCTGAACGTCAAGGGCCGCGTGGTCGGCGCCGTGGTGGATTCGGTGTCCGACGTGCTCGAGCTCGCCGCCGACTCGATCAAGCCGGCCCCCGAGATGGCCTCGGCCGTGGACACCAGCTTCATCACCGGCATCAGCAGCGTCAACGACCGCATGCTGATCATGATGGACATCGAATCGCTGATGGCCAGCCCCGACATGGGTCTGATGGACGAGTCGCACTGAGCGACCCTCTTGCTTCGAGCCCGCGGGCGGTGAACTTTCACCGCCCGCGGCGCATTCGGGGCACCGTTTTTCGCACATCCGTACTTTCGCGCACATGAACCTCAACAACGTTTCCGTGTCCCGCAAGCTCTGGGGCGCCATCATCCTGCTGCTCGCCGCCATCCTCACGATCGCGGTGCTGGCGGCCTGGCAGTCGGCCACGGTGCAGGCGAGATCCGCCCGCGACCTCGCGCACACGCAAGACCTGATCCAGCGCGCCGCCGTGTGGAAGGGCCTGACCGACACCGCCGTCGCGCGCGGCATGGCCGCGGCCATCAGCAGCGACCCCTCGGTGGACGAGCTCTTCCGCAAGAACCTCGACACCGACACCAAGAAGATCGCCGACCTGCGCAAGAAGATCATGGAGGACGCCAGCTCGCCCGAGGACCTGGCGCAACTCAAGGAGATCGCCGACAAGGGCGCCCAGCTCCTCGCCGCCTCCAAGCGCGCACACGACGCCAAGCGCGCCGGAGACCTGGCGCAGGTGCCCGTGCTCGTGAAGGGCGAGTACGCGCAGACCGCGGAGGCCTACATCGCCGCCATCGACGACTTCGTCAGCCTCCAGCTCCGCAAGGGCGAGCAGGTGGTGGCCGCCGCTGACGCGACGCGCCGGAAGATCGCGCTTGCCGGTCTCGGCGGCTGCCTGCTCGTGATCGCGCTCGGCATGTTCATCGCCGCGACGCTGGTGCGCAGCATCCGCCAGCCGCTGCAGGAGTCCATCCGCGTGGCCCACGCCATCGCCGACGGCGACCTCACGCAGAGCATCGTGGCGACCCGCCGCGACGAGTTCGGCTCGCTCATGCGGGCGCTCAGGCACATGAACGAATCGCTGGGCCGCGTGGTGGGCGACGTGCGCGCCTCCACCGACAGCATCAGCACCGCCTCGGCCGAGATCGCCACCGGCAACACCGATCTCTCTTCGCGCACCGAGCAGACGGCGAGCAATCTGCAGCAGGCGGCGAGCTCCATGGAGCAGCTCACCGGCACCGTGCGCCAGAGCGCCGATTCGGCCCGCCAGGCCAACCAGCTCGCCGTCTCGGCCGCGCAGGTCGCGCGCCGCGGGGGCGACGTGGTCTCGCAGGTCGTGGAGACCATGGACGACATCACCGCCAGCTCCAAGAAGATCGCCGACATCATCGGCGTGATCGACGGCATCGCCTTCCAGACCAACATCCTGGCGCTCAACGCTGCCGTGGAAGCCGCCCGTGCGGGCGAGCAGGGCCGCGGCTTCGCGGTGGTGGCCGGCGAGGTGCGCTCGCTGGCCCAGCGCAGCGCCGAAGCGGCCCGCGAGATCAAGGGCCTGATCGGCAGCTCGGTGGAGAAGGTCGAGGCCGGCTCGCGCCTGGTGGCCGACGCGGGCGCGACCATGGGCGAGATCGTGGGCTCGGTGCAGCGCGTGACCGACATCATCGGCGAGATCACCGCCACGGCCTCGGAGCAGAGCGAGGGCATCGGGCAGATCAGCGGGGCGGTGACGCACCTGGACCAGATGACGCAGCAGAACGCGGCGCTGGTCGAGCAGTCGGCGGCGGCGGCGGAGTCGCTGCGGGAGCAGGCCGGGCGGCTGGCGGAAGTCGTGGCGGTCTTCAAGGTGGGGCGTTGAGCCTGGGTTGCCGGGATTTCGCCCCGGCGGGCGAGTGACTTCTTTTGCTTCGCCAGAAGAGTCAGAAGACGAAGCGCGCTGACGCGCGCGCCCCTCATGCCCTGCGCTCCTCGACGCCACCCACGGGAGCGGCTCGGCTCGCTGCGCATCGCATGGCTGCTTCTGCGTTCGCTCCGAGCTTTCGCCCTTCCGTTCGCCCTGAGCTTGTCGAAGGGCCCGCATGCCACCACCCTCCGTTCGCCC
>JBIQJS010000064.1:0-21210 GCA_044507405.1 Rubrivivax sp.
CGCAGGATCTCCACGCGCTCGACCGTGTCGATGTCGCTGTGCAGGTAGCGCACCTTCACACCGTTGTCGTTGAGGTAGTCGGTGAGTTGCTCGGCCATGCGCTTGGTGAGCGTGGTGATGAGCACGCGTTCATTGACCTTCACGCGTTCGCGGATCTCCTGGAGCACGTCGTCGACCTGGTGCGTGGCCGGGCGCACCTCGACCTCGGGGTCGATGAGGCCGGTGGGCCGCACCAGTTGCTCGACCACCTGCCCGGCGTTCTGCTTCTCGTAGTCGGCGGGCGTGGCCGAGATGAACATCACCTGCCGCATTTTCCTCTCGAACTCCTCGAACTTGAGCGGTCGGTTGTCGAGCGCACTCGGCAGCCGGAAGCCGTATTCGACGAGCGTCGTCTTGCGCGCGCGGTCGCCGTTGTACATCCCGCCGAGCTGGCCGATCAGCACGTGCGACTCGTCCAGGAACATCAGCGCGTCCTTCGGCAGGTAGTCGACGAGCGTGGACGGCGGGTCCCCGGGTGCAGAGCCCGACAGGTGCCGCGTGTAGTTCTCGATGCCCTTGCAGTGGCCGATCTCCTGCAGCATCTCGAGGTCAAAACGGGTGCGCTGCTCCAGACGCTGTGCCTCCACCAGCTTGCCGGCCTTGACCAGCTCGTCGAGCCGCTCGCGCAGCTCCTGCTTGATGCTGTCGATGGCCGAGAGCACGCGGTCGCGCGGCGTCACGTAGTGGCTCGACGGGTAGACCGTGAAGCGCACGATCTTCTGCTTGATGCGCCCGGTGAGCGGATCGAAGAGCTGCAGCGATTCCACCTCGCCGTCGAAGAGCTCGATGCGCACGGCGAGCTCCGAGTGCTCCGCCGGGAAGACGTCGATGGTGTCGCCGCGCACGCGGAAGGTGCCGCGCGAGAAATCCTGCTCGTTGCGCGCGTACTGCATGCGGATGAGTTGCGCGATCACGTCGCGCTGTCCCATCTTGTCGCCCTTCCTCACCGTCATCACCATGCGGTGGTAGTCGTTTGGATTGCCGATGCCGTAGATCGCCGAGACGGTCGCCACGATCACCACGTCGCGCCGCTCCAGCAGGCTCTTCGTGGCCGACAGGCGCATCTGCTCGATGTGCTCGTTGATGGAGCTGTCCTTCTCGATGAACAGGTCGCGCTGCGGCACGTAGGCCTCGGGCTGGTAGTAGTCGTAGTAGCTGACGAAGTACTCCACCGCGTTCTTCGGGAAGAACTCGCGGAACTCGCTGTAGAGCTGCGCGGCGAGCGTCTTGTTGGGCGCGAAGACGATCGCCGGCCGGCCCAGCCGGGCGATCACGTTGGCCATGGTGTAGGTCTTGCCGGAGCCCGTCACGCCGAGCAGCGTCTGGAAGCTCAGGCCGTCATGCACGCCGTCCACCAGCTGCTGGATCGCGCTCGGCTGGTCCCCTGCCGGCGGGTACGGCTGGAACAACTGGAAGGGCGAATCGGGAAAGCTCACGAACTCGCCCGGGGTGGCGGCATCGGCTTGCGCCGTCTCGGAAACGTCGGCCATGGCAGATAAAATCCTCGGGTTTCTCCCCATATGGGGCCCACTGGGCAAACATCCAGCGTAGCCCAATTCACCTCCCCGCTCTACTGACACGACAAGGACCTTCCATGACCTCGCTGTTCGCTGCCGTCGAAATGGCCCCCCGCGACCCGATCCTGGGCCTGAACGAACAGTTCGCGGCCGACACCAACCCGAACAAGGTGAACCTCGGCGTGGGGGTCTATTTCGACGAGAACGGGAAGCTTCCGCTGCTCAAGTGCGTGGCGCAGGCAGAGAAGCAGATGATGGAAACGCCGGCCGCGCGCGGCTACCTGCCGATCGACGGCATCGCTGCCTACGACAAGGCCGTGCAGGGCCTGGTCTTCGGCGCCGAGAGCGCCGCGGTCAAGGAAGGCCGCGTGGCCACCGTCCAGGGCCTCGGTGGCACCGGCGGGCTCAAGATCGGCGCCGACTTCCTCAAGCGCCTGAACCCGAGCGCCAAGGTGCTGATCAGCGACCCGAGCTGGGAGAACCACCGCGCGCTCTTCACCAACGCCGGCTTCACGGTCGAGACCTATCCGTATTACGACGCCGCGCAGAAGGGCATCAACTTCTCCGGCATGCTGGCCGGCCTCAAGGCCGCGCCCGCCGGCACGGTCGTGGTGCTGCACGCCTGCTGCCACAACCCCACCGGCTACGACCTCACCCCCGAGCAATGGACGCAGGTCGTGGAGACGGTCAAGGCCGCCCGGCTCGTGCCCTTCCTCGACATGGCCTACCAGGGCTTCGGCGAAGGCATCGCCGAAGACGGGGCGGTGATCGGCCAGTTCCTCGCCTCGGGCCTCGACTTCTTCGTCTCGACCTCGTTCTCCAAGAGCTTCTCGCTCTACGGCGAGCGCGTGGGTGCGCTGAGCGTGGTCTGCGACAGCAAGGACGCCGCCGCGCGCGTGCTGAGCCAGCTCAAGATCGTGATCCGCACCAACTACTCCAACCCGCCGACGCACGGCGCGCAGGTGGTCGCGACCGTGCTCAACACGCCCGCCCTGCGCGCGCTCTGGGAGGAAGAACTGGCCGGCATGCGCGTTCGCATCAAGGAGATGCGCACGCTGCTGGTCGACAAGCTCAAGGCCGCCGGCCTCCAGCAGGACATGAGCTTCATCACCCGCCAGAAGGGCATGTTCAGCTATTCGGGCCTGACCAAGGAGCAGATGCAGCGCCTGCGCAGCGAGTTCGGCATCTACGGCGTGGACTCCGGCCGCATCTGCGTGGCCGCGCTCAACGCCCGCAACATCGATGCCGTGGTGAGCGCCATCGCCCAGGTCAGCTGAACAGCCTTGACGCCGCGGTGTCACCTGCCTGACACCGCGGCTGCCGACAAACGCACGCATCGGCCCGGTTTCTGCGTCGCGTTCAGGGGGTTCCCCGGGGCCGCGGCGCTGCACGAAAGCAGGCGCCTGCCTAGAATGCTGCAACGCACAACTGCAGCCTGCTGGCGGCCCGGAGGACACTCGATGCTCTATCAACTCTACGAATCCCAGCGTGCCCTGCTGAGCCCGTTCTCGGAGTTCGCGAGCGCCACGGCCAAGCTGTACAGCCATCCGCTGTCGCCCTTCACCCACACGCCCCTCGCGCACCGCATCTCGGCCGGCCTGGACCTGATGCACCGGCTCTCCAAGGAATACGAGAAGCCCGAGTTCGGCATCACCTCGGCGAACGTGAGCGGCGTCGACGTCGCCGTGCAGGAGCAGGTGATCATCGAGAAGCCCTTCTGCCGGCTGCTGCGCTTCAAGCGCTTCACCGACGACCCGACCGTGCTCGCCAGGCTGAAGGAGCAGCCGACGGTGTTGGTCGTGGCGCCGCTCTCCGGCCACCACGCCACGCTGCTGCGCGAGACGGTGAAGATGCTGCTCATCGACCACAAGGTCTTCATCACCGACTGGACCGACGCGCGCATGGTGCCGGTGGAAGACGGCGCCTTCCACCTCGACGACTACATCGCCTACGTGCAGGAGTTCATCCGCCACATCGGCCCGGACGTCAACGTGATGTCGGTGTGCCAGCCGACCGTGCCGGTGCTGGCAGCGGTGTCGCTCATGGCAAGCGCCGGCGAGTTCACGCCCCGCACGCTGGTCATGATGGGTGGCCCGATCGACGCGCGCAAGTCGCCGACCGCGGTCAACAACCTCGCGATGAACAAGAGCTACGAGTGGTTCGAGAACAACGTGATCTACCGCGTGCCGGTCAGCTACCCCGGCCACGGCCGGCGCGTGTACCCGGGCTTCCTGCAGCACAGCGGCTTCATCGCGATGAATCCGGATCGGCATCTCAAGTCGCACTACGACTACTTCCTCGATCTGATGCGCGGCGATGACGAAAGCGCGGAGTTCCACCGGTCGTTCTACGACGAATACAACGCCGTGCTGGACATGCCGGCCGAGTACTACCTCGACACCATCAAGACCATCTTCCAGGAGTTCGCGCTGGTGAACGGCACCTGGGAGGTCGATGGCCAACTGGTGCGCCCGCAGGACATCACGACCTCGGCGCTGCTCACCATCGAGGGCGAGCTCGACGACATCTCCGGCGCCGGCCAGACCCGCGCTGCGCACGACCTGTGCACCGGCATCCCGAAGGCGCGCCAGTTCCACTACGACGTGGAAGGCGCCGGCCACTACGGCATCTTCTCGGGCCGTCGCTGGCGCGAGAAGGTCTACCCGCAGGTGCGCGACTTCATCGCGGCGCATCAGGCCGAAGGGCCCGCCGCCGCGAAGAAGAGCGCCCGCAAGCGCGCGCGCTGAGTTCGACCGGTGACGCTCACCGACGAGATCGACGCCGCCCTGCCGCAGACGCAGTGCACGCGCTGCGGCTACCCGGACTGCCGCGCCTACGCCCAGGCCGTGGCGCATGGTGATGCCGGCATCAACCAATGCCCGCCGGGCGGCGCCGAGGGCATCGCGCGCCTGGCGCGCATCACCGGCAGGCCTCCCCTGCCGCTCAACCCGGAAAATGGCCACGAGGGGCCGCGCCAGCTCGCGGTGATCGACGAGGCCTGGTGCATCGGCTGCACGCTGTGCCTCAAGGCATGCCCCGTCGATGCCATCGTCGGCGGTCCCAAGCGCATGCACACGGTCGTCGATCCGCTGTGCACCGGCTGTGAGCTGTGCATCCCGGTGTGCCCGGTGGATTGCATCTCGCTGGTCAACGCGAGCGGTGCTGCCACCGGCTGGCAGGCCTGGAGCGAGCCGCAGGCCGCCGAGGCGCGCGAGCGCTATGCCTTCCACCAGCAGCGCGACGCGCGCAACGAAGCCGAGCGCAGCGCCCGACTGGCAGCGCGTGCGCAGGCGCTGCGCGCGAGCGCAGCGGCGGCCACGGCCGACGCCGCCGCACCCGGCAAGGAAGATCGCATCGCCGCGGCCCTCGCGCGCGCACGCGAGCGCAACATGGCCCGCTGAGCGCGCACAGTCGGCTCGCTCCTACAACGATTCGCGGCCTCCTCCGACAAGCCACGTTGCACGGGGCTGACTCGGCCCCCGAGAACCGGCCCCTACGCTTTCGTCCACGGGTTCGCCGTTGAGCCCGCAACGATCGCACTCACAGGAGCCGACATGAATCGAGATCGCATCGGTGGCCAGCTGAAGACCAAGGGCCATGTTCGCAAAGGCTGGGGCCGCTGGCCGGGCGACGAGCACCAGGGCGAACGCGGACCGCGCGAACACGCCACGGGCAAGACCCAGCGCACCTTTGCCATCCGCCAGGGTGAGGCCCGCGAGCAGATCCGCGAGCTGCAATCGCGTTACTGACGGGGACACGCGATGAACCGATCGGGGTGGTGGATCGTCCTGGCTGCCGCCGCGGGCGTGGGCCTGGCCTGCGATCCCAACAAAGCCCCGAAGCCCGGCGACCCGCCGAAACCGGTCGCACAACTCACGAAGCCGGCTCCCGCAGACGACCCCTTGCGCTGAGGCTCAGCCTCACCGGGCGACCAGGCACTGCTGCCCGGCGCTGAGACAATCGGCGCCCATGAAGACGTCGTCGATCGAGCCCTTCTTCGCCACCCTCCAGGCCGCCAACCCGCACCCCGTCACCGAACTCGAATACACCAACGCCTTCGAGTTGCTGGCCGCCGTGCTGCTCTCCGCACAGGCGACCGACGCCGGCGTCAACAAGGCCACGCGCAGGCTCTTCGCCGTCGCCAACACCCCCGCGAAGATGGTCGCCCTCGGGGTCGAAGGCGTGAGCGAGCACATCAAGACCATCGGCCTGTACCGCAACAAGGCCAGGAACCTGGTCGAAACGAGCCGCATCCTCGTCGAGCAGCACGGGGGCCAGGTGCCGCACGACCGCGAGGCGCTCGAAGCGTTGCCCGGCGTGGGCCGCAAGACGGCCAACGTGGTGCTCAACGTCGTCTTCGGCGAGCCCACCATGGCGGTGGACACGCACATCTTCCGCGTCGCCAACCGCACCGGCCTTGCACCGGGCCGCAATCCGCTGGAGGTGGAAATGGGCCTGCTCAAGCGCGTGCCGCCCGAGTACCTGCACGACGCCCACCACTGGCTGATCCTGCACGGGCGCTACGTCTGCCAGGCGCGACGCCCGCTGTGCGAGCAGTGCCAGGTGCTGCGCTACTGCGACTCGGCGCCGCGCGAGCTGCTGCGGCAGCGCGCCGAGGCCTCGGGCTGATCAGCGACCGGCCAGGCGCATCAGCACGCCCGGCGCGAAGCGCGCGTCGATGAAGTCGGCGAGCCCGTCGAACACGCCTTCCAGCGAACGCACCTCCGCCCCGAAGAGCGCGCGCATCACCGCCGACGATTCGAAGAGCCCGTGCGCATAGACGCCGAGCACGCTGCCGCGCTGCCAGCCGATCGCATCACCCTCCCGGTTGGAGAGGACCGTCGCCACCTGCGCGCCGGCCACGGGTGCCGTGCGGCCGTGGCGGATCTCGTAGCCCTCGGCCTGCACGCCCTCGAGCGCCGCCCAGGGCGCCTGCAGCCCACCAAAGCGCACGGCCGAGGCCCACAGCCGCTTGTCCGGCTCGAAGCGCGTGACGACCGGCAGCAGCCCCAACCCGGGCCCTGCACCGTCGACCCCATGTGGATCGGCGAGCGCCTCGCCGAGCATCTGCAAACCGCCACACACGCCCAGCACCCGTCCGCCGCGCGCCGCATGGGCCCGGATCGGCGCCTCCATGCCCTGCTCGCGCAGCCAGGCGAGGTCGCCGCTCGTGTGCTTGGAGCCCGGCAGGACCAGCCAGTCGTGCTCCGCGAGCGTGGCGAGCGCCGCGGCCGTGCGCACCCAGTGCAGCTGCACGCCGGGCAGGTTGCGCAGCGGCTGGAATTCGTCGAGGTTGCTGATGCGCGGATAGGCCACGACCGCGATGCGCGTGACGCCGCCGTGGGCGAGCGGCGCGGGATCGTGGAGGCCGTCTTCCTCGGGAAGGCCATGGCCGTGCCACATCGGCAGCACGGCGAGCGTGGGCACGCCGGTGAGGGCCTCCAGCGCCTGAGGGCCGGGCGCGAGCAGTGCCTCGTCGCCACGGAAACGGTTGAGCACGAACCCGCGCAGGAGCCGGCGCTCGTCTTCGGGCAGGAGCTGGTGCGTGCCGTAGAGATGGGCGAAGGCACCACCGCGGTCGATGTCGGTCACCAGCAGGCAGGCCGCCTGCACCTCGCGGGCGGTGCGCATGTTGACGTAGTCGCTCGCGTGCAGGTTGATCTCGGCCGGCGAGCCGGCGCCTTCGATCACCAGCAGCTCGTTCTCGGCGGCCAGCGCGTGCAGCGCCTCTCGCGCATGCGGCCACAGCGCCTCGCTGCGCTCGCGCCAGGGCACGGCGGCGAGATCGGGCCGCACCTGGCCCATCACGACGACCTGGCTGGCGGTATCCCGCTCCGGCTTGAGCAGCACCGGGTTCATGCGCACCTCTGGCACGCGCCGTGCGGCCAGCGCCTGGAAGTACTGCGCGCTGCCGATCTCGCCCGGCACGCCGCCCGGACCCGGCACCACCCGCGCGTTGTTGCTCATGTTCTGCGCCTTGCAGGGCGCGACCTTGAAGCCCTGGCGCGCATACCAGCGGCACAGCGCCGTGGCGAGCCAGCTCTTGCCGGCGCCGCTGGTGGTGCCGAGCACCATCACCGCCCGTGCCTTCATGACGGGCTCAGACCGCGCGGGCCACCCACGAGAGCACGGCCAGCAGCATCGCCGCCCAGGCCGCCATGCTTGCGTAGCCGACAGCCTGCACCATGTTGCGCGACGAAGGCGCCGCCCCGGTCTCGTTGAGCACGTAGACACCGGGCTTGGCCAGCCGCACGCCGAGCCGCAGCGCCATCGCCCCCATCGCCCAGCCGCCGTTGGGCGACGGGGTGCGGCCCGCCTGGCGCCTGAGCGAACGCCAGCTCGCCGCGCGCCACGCCGGGTACAGGCTGAGCGCGGTGATGCGCGCGGGCAGCCACGAGAGCACGTCGTCGGCCCGGGCCGACCACTTGCCCACCCATTCCCACACGCCGCGGTAGCCCCAGGTCACGTCCAGGCTGTGAGCGACCCGGTAGACCACCGCACCGGGCAGGCCGAAGAGCGCGAACCAGAAGAGCGGGCCCACCACCGAATGGTTGAGGCGCTCCGCCAGCGTCTCGATCGCCGTCTCGCGCAGGGTGTCTTCGTCCAGGCCGCTCAGGTCGCGCCGCACCAGCAGCGCCAGCTGTTCGCGCGCAGGCGCCAGTCCGCCAGCCAGCGATGCCTCCACGGCCAGCACCTGGTCGCGCGGCGTGCGCCACGCGAGCATGGGCTTGAGCAGGAGGGCCAGCAGCGGGATCGACCACCACCCCTCGAGGCCGAGCAGCAGCTTCTGCACCCACCAGGCGAGCCCCCCGAGGCCACCGACCAGCACCAGCCACGCGAGCGCCCCGCTCCAGAAGGCCGCGGCGGGCGAGAGCACACGCAGGCGGCAGCCCAGCGGCCACAGCAGGCGACGGAACCAGGCCACGGGGTGCACGGCCTCGGGCGGATCGCCGAAGAAGGCGTCGAGCGCCCAGGCCAGCAGCAGGGCCAGGGCCAGGACGAGGGCAACGGACAGCGGCGCGTCGGGGATGTGGGGCAGCATCGTGGAAATCGGTGCGCCGCGGATTGTGCGTCAGCCCAGCGCGGGCAGCGCCACCCAGCGCCCCTCCAGGCGCCGGATGTGCACGGCGTGGCCGAAGACGTCCTGCAGGACCGCATGCACCTGCGTGTCGCCAGCCGGCCCGGCGACCCGCACGCGGCCGGCCTGCATCACCACCAGGTGATCGGCCTGCAGCGCCAGCGAGAGGTCGTGCAGCACGCTCACCACCGTGCGCTCGCGCGCGAGCCGCTGGAAGAGCCGCACGAGCGCGATCTGGTGCGGCGGGTCGAGGTGGGTCGTCGGCTCGTCGAGCAGCAGGATGGGCGCATCCACCGCCAGGGCTCGCGCCAGCAGCACGCGCTGGCGCTCGCCGCCCGAGAGCGCGTGCAGCGGGCGATCGGCCCAGGCTTCGCACTCGGCATCGGCCATGGCTTGCCGAACCAGCGCCTCGTCACGCGGGCCGGGCTGCGCGAAGAGCCCGAGCTGCGGCAGGCGGCCGAGCGCCACCACCTCGCGCGCGGTGAGCTCGCCCGTGGCTTCGGCCTGCTGCGCGAGCCAGGCGATGCGCTGGGCGCGCTCGCGCGGCGTGCAGGCCGCCAGGGGCCGCCCCTGCAGCCGCACCTCGCCGGCCGAGGGCCTGAGTAACCCGGCCAGATGGCGCAGCAGCGTGGACTTGCCTGCGCCGTTGGGGCCGACGACAGCCGTCCAGCCGGGCTGCAGCGCGAGCGTCACCTCGTGCAGCACCGTTGCGCCGCCGAGCCGCGCGCTCAAGCCATGCGTTTCGAGCCTGCTCATGCGGCCATCCTCCGCCGATGCAGCAGCCACAGCAGGTAGCTGCCGCCCAGCACGGCCGTCAGCACGCCCACCGGCAGCTCCTGCGGGGCGAAGAGGCTGCGGGCCAGCACGTCGGCCGCGAGCAGCAACACGCCCCCGGTCGCCGCACTCGCCACCAGCAGGTGGCCGTGCGTAGACGCCGCATAACGACGCACGAGATGCGGCGACACCAGTCCGACGAAGGCGACCAGGCCCGCCTGCGAGACCGCCAGCCCGGTGGCGAGCGAGAGCACCACCACGAGCGCGAAGCGCACCTGCGAGAGCGGGATGCCCAGGCTCACGGCACTGTCCTCGCCCAGAGTGAGCGCATCCAGCGCGCGCGACAGGCGCCACGCGATCGGCACGGTGACGGCGAGGCCCGCCCCCAGCACCGCGCAACTGCTCCATCCGAGAAAGCCCGTCGAGCCGAGCAGGAAGGCCTGCTTGCCCCGCAGCGCCTCGGGTGCGACGGTCGTGAGCAGGTCGCTCACCGCCGAGAGCAGCACGCCCACCACGACCCCCGCCAACAGCAGCCTCGCCGTCTGCTGGGCACCCCGCGCGAGGCTGAGCGTGAGCGCCACACCGGCGAGCGCGCCGACGAAGGCCGCACCGACGAGCCCGAAGCGCGCCACGAGCTCCGCTGTCGCCAGGCTGATGCCCTGCCCCGCCAGCGCCGCGGCAGCGAGCACCATCACCACGCCCAGCACCGCGCCCGAGGCCGAGCCGAGCAGGAACGGGTCGGCGAGCGGGTTGCGGAACAAGCCCTGCGCCACGGCGCCGCCCAGGCCCAGCAGCGCACCCGTGAGCCAGGCGCCCAGCGTGCGGGGCGCGCGGATCTGGCCGATGAGCAGGGCGCCGTCGGGCCCTTGCAGCAGACCCCAGGTCTCGCCGAGCGACCAGCCTTCGCCACCGGCCGCCAGCCCCGCCGCGACGAGCAGCAGCGTCAACGCCCCGAGCGCGATGGCCAGGCGGCGGCGGGCCCGGGGCTCGTTCATCGGCGATCCTCCTGCGCGATGCGCGCGAGGCAGTCCGCCAGCCGCAAGGCACCCTCGCCCATGTGCGGACCGGGGCGCACCAGCACCTCGAACTCCACGAGGTCGAAGCCGCAGCTGCGCCCGCGGCTCAGCGCTTCGAGCGCTGCCCAGCCGGGCCGTCGGGGCATCTCCTGCAGGCTGCGACGCTCGGCGATCACCACGTCCGGGCGCAGCCGCACCACGTACTCGGGGCTCAGACGCGGAAACGGCCCGAGCGCCTCCCCCACTGCGTTGCGCAGGCCCAGGCGCTGCAGCGTCTCGCCGATGAACGAGCCCGCACCCGCCGCATAGGGCGCAGGGTCCACCTCGAAATACACCGATCGGCCGCGCATCGACACCGGCACGCGCGCCGCGGCCTGCGCGAGTTGCGCCTCGATCAGCTGCCAGGCACGCGCCGCCTCGCCGGGTGTGTGCATCAGCGTGGCGACCAGGCCGAGCGCACGCTGCACGTCGGCATGCCGACGCGCATCGACCACGACCACCGGCAGGCCGAGGGACTGCAGCCGGTCGATCACCCGCACCGACGGTGGCGCGAGCACCACGTCGGGCTTGAGCGCGACGATGCGCTCGACCTGCGCATCGTCCAGCCCGCCGAGGCGCGGCAGCGTGCGCACCTGCGGCGGCGCGTTGGAATAGCGGTCCACGCCGACCAGGCGCGCGCAGCCGCCGAGCGCGCACACCGTTTCGGTGAGCGACGGCAGCAGCGTCACGATGCGCGCCGGCGCACGCTCGAAGCGGTGGACGGTGCCGTGGTCGTCGCGCAGCGTGACCGCCAGCGCCGGCGCGGCCAGAGCCGCCGCCAGCACCGCGAGCCACCGCCGCACGACGACACGCATCACAGCGTCACCCGCACCGAGAGCACCAGGGTGCGCCCAGCCTCGGGGTAGATGGCATCGGGCACGCCCGTCGCCGCATTGCACTGGTAGGCCACGGTGTAGTGCTTCCTGTCGGCCACGTTGTGCACGCCGACACCCAGCTCCACCTGCGACGTGCTGTACGCATAGCGCAGGTGGCCGAGCGTGTAGGCGGGCATGGTGCAGCGGTTGTCGAAATCCGCCGAGCGTGACGAGACGGTGTTGAGCGAGCCGCCGACACGGTGGCCGCTTCCGGCCTTCCAGTCGAGCGCGACGGAGGCGGTGTAGCGCGGTGCGAGCGAGACGCGGTTGCCCGCGTAGGGGCCGGCGGTGAACTTCGCCTCTCGCGCGGCGGCCTGCGCGCGCAGTTCCCACGCCGCTGCCAAGGCGTGCTGCAGGTCGAGCTCCACGCCCTGGCGCAGCGTGGGGTCGAAGTTGACATTGGCGCCGGGGCCGAAGGGGCCGGGTGCGCCGGGGTCGTAGCCGATCTCGCCGCGCAGCGCGTTCCGGTAGTAGCGCATGTCGCCCCGGCCGCCGCGCCACGCGAGACGCACGCCGGCCTCGGCATCGCGCGAGCTCTGCGGCGTCAGGCTCACGCCGACGGGTGTGAAGCCGATCTCGTCCACGTTCGGGAAGCGGAAGCTGCGCCCGACATTGCCGTAGACCGACACGCCCTTGCCGAGCGGTTGCGCCACGCCGGCGGTCCAGGCGGTGAAGTCCTGGTCGATCTCGGGCGCGCCGGTGACGCGCTTGGTCGCGCCCTGGCGGCGCACGCTCGCGCTCACGACCGTGCCGGTGTGCAACTCCACGTCGTCGCGCACGTAGACGCCGCGCGATTCCTGCTGCGCGATGGAGCCGAAGGCGCCGTGCACGACGCGCGTCCATTCGTCGTCATCGACGCCGGCAATGAAGGTGTTGGCCACGCGGCCGTAGGAGGCGCTGTGGCGCGCCCGCAGGCTGCGGTTGCGCGCATCGATGTGGTACGCATAGGGAAAGGTCGAGACGCTGTCGAGCGCCTTGTCGCGCCGGCCCGCGTCGAAGGCGATCTGCCAGTTGCCGAGACTCGCGCTCGCGAACACACCGTTGCGCTGGTTGTCGATGCCGGCGCGCGCGCCCGGGGTGTTGGTCTGGCTCGGATCGGCCTCGTACTGCGCGGCGGTGAGCGCGCCGGCCAGGCCGGTCTCCAGCGAATCCTGCGCATGGCGCGCGCCCACGCGCAGCCAGTCGTTGCGCCACTGCACCGCGAGGCTGCGCCCGTCGATCGACGCGGCGAAGTTGCGCCGGTGGCCCTGGGTGCTGCGCTGGTCGAGCGAGGCGTCGAGCGAAAAGCCGCCGTGCACCAGCGTCGCGCTGCCGCGCGCATCGATCAGCCCGTGGCTGCCCATCGCGAGATAGCCCTGCCCGGCCGGCGTGCGCACGCCGCCGCTGGCCGCCTTGGTCGTGATCACGATGGCACCGCCCGTGCCGCCCTCGCCGTAGAGCACACCGGCGCTGCCGCCCCGGATCACTTCGATGCGCTCCACCGAATCGATGGAGATGCCGGCCAGGCGCGTGCCGCTGAGATCGGCCTCGCTGATGCGCACGCCGTCGAGGATGACGACCTGGTTGGCATCCGACGTGCTGCCGAAGCCGCGCAGGTCGAGCTGGTAGTCGCCGCCGCCGTAGAGATCCTGGCGGCCCGGCACGCCGAGCAGGCGCATGAGCGCGTCGTTGACGGTGGTGGCGCCGCTCTCGCGCAGTTGCTCGGCGGTGATCACGCTCACCGCGAAGGGCAGCCGGCTCGCGTCCTCCTCGAAGCGTGTGGCGGTGACGGTCACGGGGGGCAGCATGGGCTGCGCCCAGGCTGTGGCGCAGAAGAGTGAGACGCAGGCGAACGGAAAGGCGCGGGCAGCGGCATGTCGTGCCGGAGCGCGCAGGAACGTAGAGGTCATGGAAGGACTCGCTTGGACACGTGCGCGCCGGCTTCCCCGCCAGCACACACCTCATGGCCCGCGGCGAACCGCAGGCCCCCTCGTTGGCCGGTATCCGGGCTGGCGGACGACCCATGCGAACCTTCCCAGAGCCTCGGGCTCCAGTGGTGTCTGCACATGAGCGAAGGCTGAGCCTTCGTCCGCTTACCGTTGCGGGGGCAGCGCAGGTGGGTGCTCGGCCCGTGGGGCGTTGCGACCTCTGCTTCCCGTTTAACTGTGCCGGTGTGACAACCGGCACGTGCACCAACGCTCGGATTCTAAGCAGCGAGACCTGGCGGCCTACAATGATCCATCCGCAACCTTCCGGCACCCCATGTCGAAGATCCAGGACCTTGCAGACCGCGTCGAGCGCTTGCTGCTGCGGCATGAGGAGCTCAAGCGCACCAACGAGTTGCTGGAACAGCAGGTGGCACAGCTGACCCAGGAACGCGACAACCTGCGCTCACGCCTCAACGCCGCGCGCGCCCGCATCGACGCGCTGCTCGATCGACTGCCGGTCGAGACGCCCGTCGATGGCAGCAACGAGGGAACTCCCACATGAAGCAGATGGAAGTCACCATCATGGGCCAGAGCTACATCCTCGGCTGCCCCGAAGGCGGCGAGGTGTCCCTGCTCGAAGCCGTGGGCAACGTGGACCGCGAGATGAGCGCCATCCGCGACGCAGGCCGCGTCAAGGCGCGCGAGCGCATCGCGGTGCTGGCTGCGCTCAACCTGGCCTATGCACTGGCGGAGCGGCCGCCTGCACGAGCCGCAGCGCCCGCAGGAGGGTCTTCTTCGAGCACCGACGCCGATGCTTCCGGCGTCGATCTCGATGCGCTGATCCAGCGTCTGGATCAAGCCCTCGGCGCCGACGGTCAATTGCTCTGAAACGTGGCGCAGCCACGGGGCGACGCGTAAACTGCACAGCGTCCGTTGCGTTCGCGTGAGTCTTATATTTCCTTGAACCGATGCGCGTAAGCGCCAGGGCTTGGAACATCGCCGGGTAGGTGTGATCGTCTCGCGTCAGATGAACCCGAAGCCCCGCTGACCTCGCCCACCTGAACCAGCCTGGGTTCAGGAATGCGGCTCATGGCTCGCGACGGACACCTTTTCTTCAGCCACACATGCCCACAAGAAATTACTGGCTCATGAAGAGCGAGCCGAGCGAGTGCTCCATCGACGACCTCGCCGCGGCCGAGAAGCAGACCGTGCCCTGGTTCGGCGTGCGCAACTACCAGGCGCGCAATTTCATGCGCGACCAGATGCAGGTCGGCGACGGCGTGCTCTTCTACCACTCGTCATGCCCCGAGCCGGGCGTGGTGGGGCTGGCCACGGTCTCGAGCGCGCCCTACCCGGACGAGACGCAGTTCGACAAGAAGAGCCACTACTACGACGAAAAATCCACGCGCGAGAAGCCGCGCTGGATGCTGGTCGACGTGACGCTCGAACGCAAGACGCGGCTGCTGCCGCTCGCCGAGATGCGCGAAGCGCCCGAGCTGGCCAGCATGATCGTCCTCAAGCAGGGCAACCGCCTCTCCATCACGCCGGTGACGGCGCAGGAGTGGAAGGCAGTCCTGAAGCGGCTCTCGTGAGCTGACCCCTCCAGGCCTGCGATCCCCGGTGGGGTCGACCGGTGTGCCGGCCGGCGGGAGGGCCGCCCTCTAGCCTTCGAAGCGGATGCTCGCGAGCGTCACGTGATTGCCGCCCCGGCGCTGGGCCTGCGCGAGCGCGGTATCGGCGGCCTGCAGCAGGTCCTCCTGCGTGTGCGCCGTGTGGGGGAAGCTCGCGACGCCCATCGAGACGGTGAAGCCGAGATCCTGTCCGTTGAGCATCACCAGCTGGGTGGCGCACTGGCGGCGCAGGCCTTCCATGCGCGCATGCGCCGTGGCGAGCCCCACGCCCGAGAGCAGCACCGCGAAGCGGTCTTCGCTGAGGCGGCAGGACGCGTCCATCGCGCGCGTGTTGCTGCGCAAGAGCCGGCCCAGGGATTCGAGGACGCGCTGGCGGCCTTCCGGGCCGCAGGCACGCGCCGCTTCGCCCAGCGGATCGAGCGACACCGAGACGAGCGCGAATTCGCGGTGCTCGCGTGACGACAGATCGACCTCGCGGCGCAGCTGGTCTTCGAAGTGGCCGCGCTGATAGAGGCCGGTCGCCGCGTCGCGGTGGCCGTCCTGCAGCTCGCGGCGCAGGGCGGCGTTGGCCTGCTGCTGATCCTCGAGCTGGCGCAGCGCGAGTTGCAGTTGCGCCTCGGCCTGGCGCTGTGCGGTGAGCTCCTGCCAGATGCAGCAGAGGTACCTGGGGGCCGAGCCGTCGGCCGAAGGCAGCGGCAGGCGGGTGACGGAAAACTCGCGGCGCAGGCCGTCGATCTCCAGGCGGTGCTCGCTCACCTGCGGCAGCGTCTGCACCATGGCCGAGTGATCGGCCACGCGCAGCGACGGGCAGGCCTTGGGATCGGCCCAGTCTTCGTCGGAAAGACCGTCGCCTTCCCGGCCCAGCAGCGCCTGCATGCGCGGGCTTGCGTGTACGTAGCGGCCGGTTGCCGCCTCCTTGATGGCGAAGGGGGCTTCGGTTCGGTCCAGCAGCGCCATGGCGACCACGCCCCAGGCCTCGGGCGCCAAGCCAAGCGCCGACGTCAACGCCACGGTCTGGTCAGCGCGGGAAGACAGGGCCTGCGGGTGGATGTCGGTCATTCCTGGTCTCGTCGAGGGCCCGAGAGGCGGCAGGTGGGGCGGGTGATTAGCGCACCCGCTGCAGCGCCTGTGTACCCCTAGGTTGATCCATCATAGCGGCGGCATTCCGGTGCACGGAGCGCCCACCCGAAGTGCGGGGAGTGCAGATTCCGCACAAAAGACGTGCTGCCGGCACAGGCCTGGCGCCCAGCCCTGCGGCGATGCAGAGCTGCCTTTCCGCGGCCCGCCCCGGCGTGGTGTGGCGCGCACCGCCACTGGCACAGGAATCGCTACGACTGCGGCAGAACTGTCCGCCTCGCCCCATTGCAGGGCAGGCGCCTGCCGAGGATCACCGTGTCTGGTTTCAAGAGCTTTCTGAGCACAGGGCATGCGCCGACCCTGTTCGCCGCCTTCCTCTACTTCTCGTTCTCCTGCTGCATCTGGGTGCTCAACGGCGCCATGGCGCCGTTCATCAGCGAGGCCTACCAGCTCACGCCGGCGCAGAAGGGCCTGATGCTCTCCGTGCCCATCATGGCCGGCGCGTTGATGCGCTTTCCGCTGGGCGTGCTCGCGCAGTACATCGGCCGCAAGAACGCGACGCTCGTGGAGATGGCGCTCATCGCCGTGGCCATGCTCTTCGGCTACTTCTTCGTCTCGAGCTTCAACGACCTGCTGGCCATGGGCGTGCTGCTCGGCATCGCGGGCGCGAGCTTCGGCGTGGCGCTCTCGCTGGGTTCGGGCTCCTTTCCGCCGCGGCACAAGGGCCTGGCGATGGGGCTCGTGGGTGCAGGCAACGTGGGCACGGCGATCTCGGTGCTGATCGCCCCGCCGCTGGCGCAGGCCTACGGCTGGCAGACGGTGTATGCCCTGGCAGCCGGCGCGATCATGGTGCCAATGCTGGTGATGATCCTCTTCGCGAAGGAGCCGCCCGACGTGGACTCTCACGCCAGCCTGCGCGAACACGTGGCCTGCCTCTTCGAGAAGGACGGCTGGGCCTTCAGCCTGATCTACGGCATCACCTTCGGCGGCTTCATCGGGCTGGCGACCTTCCTGCCCACCTACTACTTCGACCAGTTCAACGTGAGCAAGGTGCAGGCGGGCCAGCTCACGATGCTCGCGGCCTTCATGGGTGCGTCGGTGCGCGTCTTCGGCGGGTGGATCTCCGACCGCTGGGGCGGCATCAACACCCTGACCGCCGTGCTGGTGACGGTGATGCTGTCGCTCGTGGCCTGCGGCTTTGCGGACGGGTCGCTCGCGGCCTCGACCCTGCTCTTCATGCTGTGCTTCGCGGCGCTCGGCGCGGGCAACGGCGCGCTCTTCCAGCTGGTGCCGCTGCGCTGGCCGCTCACGACCGCCGTGGCCGGCTCCATGATCGGCGAGATCGGTGCGCTGGGTGGCGGCCTCGTGCCCAACGCCATGGGCCTGTCGAAGCAGTACACCGGCACCTATCTCTGGGGCTTCGTGCTCTTTGCCGTGCTGACGCTGATCGTGCTCGTGATGATGCGCCGCATGCAGCTGCGCTGGACGCGCACCTGGGCCGAGCGCGGCGGCCGCGCGCGCCCCGTGCCGGCTGGCCCTAGCGCGGCAGGAACAGCAGCCAGTACACCAGCAATGCGTTGAAGAGCAACGACACCGCGAGCGCGACCTTCCACGCGAGCAACGGGTCGCGCACGACGAGGGGCGCCGATGGCGCCGGCAACGCCCGCGAGGCGCCACGCTGCAAGGCCAGCTCCAGCTCCTCGGCCGTCTCGAAGCGCTGCTTCTTCTCGAAGGCGATCGCCTTGAGCACCAGGTGGTCCAGCCACATGGGCACGTCGGGCCGCAGGCGCGACGGCGGCCGCGGCGGGCGACGCAGCCGCGCCGTCTGGTAGGGCTCGATGTCGCCCCAGGGCAGTCGCCCGGTGAGCAGCTGGTAGAGCGTGACGCCCAGCGCGTAGAGATCGCTCTGCGCATCGGCAGGCTCATCGTTCCAGAGCTCGGGGTTCATGTAGCTCGGCGTGCCCGCATGCAGGCTGCGCTGTTCGGCCGGCTCGTTGCCCGAAATGGCCACACCCAGGTCGAGCAGCCGCAGTTGCCCGTCGTCACCCAGGTGCAGGTTGCCCGGCTTGATGTCGCGGTGGACCACGCCCAGGCGGTGCAGCCGGCCGACCGCACGCGTGGCCGCAAGCGCCCAGGCCAGCACATCCGACACCGGCAGGCCGTGCGCGCCGATCTGGGCGAGCCGCTGCTCCAGCGTCTGGCCCGGATGCCAGTCGAAGACCAGATAGAAGGCGCTCGCGTCCCGCACCTCATGCAGCGCGACGAATCCGGCCGAGCCGCGCTCGTTGACGCGGCTGGCGAGCCAGGCTTCGTGGGCAAGCATCGCGCGCTCCTGCGGATCGCCGGCGCGTGAGGGGTGCAGCGTCTTCAGGGCACGCAATGCGCCGGTGGCCACGTCACGCACCTGGTAGAGCAGGTGCACGCCGGTGTCGGCCACGAGCGCCGTGACCACGTGCCCGTCGATCGGATCGCCGACCTTGAGCCTGGGCGGCACCGGCAACTGCCGGCTTTTCAGGAGCACATCTTCGAGCCGCGAACGCGCAAGCCCGCGCACATGCACGACGAGCACGGTCGCGTTGTCCTGCGTGCCCGCGGCGAGCGCGGCCTGCACCACCGCATCGGCCGCCGCCTGCGCATCGCCCTCGCCCACGAGCGCCATGAGACGGGCGGTCGCCAGCCGGCCGTGCACGCCGTCGGATGCGATCAGGAACACGTCGCCCCGCTGCACCTCGCCTTGCAGGTAATCGACGCGGATGGCGTCGTCCTGCCCCATCGCACGCGTCAGCTGGCTCTTCAGATCGGGGTGCTCCAGCACGTGATCCTGGGTGAGGCGCCGGCACTCGCCCTCACGCACCAGATAGGCACGCGTGTCCCCAACATGGGCCACCGTCCAGGTCTGGCCGCGCAATGCAAGTGCAGTCAGCGTGCTCATGGCCGCGCTGCCATGCCGCCGGTTGTGGGCAGCGAGCCAGCTGTTGTGCGCGCTGATGATGCGGTCGAGCACCACGCTGGTGTCCCAGGTGGGCGGCGCACCGAAATAGTCTTCGACCAGCGAACGCACGCTGGTCTGGGCCGCCATGCGGCCTTCGCCACCGCGCGAAACCCCATCGGCCACCGCTGCGATGAAGCCCAGTTCCTCCTCGTACGCAGCCGGCATGCGGGCGGCCACGAAATCCTCGTTCTGCGCCCTTGGGCCGCGCGCGCTCGCAAGGCCCACATCGATGTCGAAGCTCATGAAGTTGCACCCGCGTGGGGCGCCGTTGACCACTGCACCCGGGCAAGCAAGTCGCTTGCCCACAAAGTGTGCGCGATGCAAGCGCTCATGCCGACGCGCATGGTGCGCGCTGGCACCGGGCTTGCTAATTCACGTCCATCTCAGTACCGCATCAGGAATCCGCTGCATGAAGAAGATGAAGCTGGTGATGGTCGGCAACGGCATGGCGGGCGTGCGCACCCTCGAAGAGCTGTTGAAGATCTCCCCCGACCTGTACGACATCACCGTGTTCGGCGCGGAGCCGCATCCGAACTACAACCGCATCCTGCTCTCGCCCGTGCTCGCGGGCGAACAGACGCTGGATGAGATCGTGCTCAACCCGCTGAGCTGGTACGAAGAGAACCACATCAAGCTGCACCTCGGCAAGAAGGTGGTCGACGTCGACCGGCGCAACCGCATCGTCCGGGCCGAAGACGGCACCGAAGAGTCGTACGACCGCCTGCTGATCGCCACCGGCTCCAACCCCTTCATCCTGCCGGTGCCGGGCAAGGAGCTCGACGGCGTCATCGCCTACCGCGACATCGCCGACACCAACACGATGATCGACGCGGCGCAGAAGTTCAAGCACGCGGTCGTGATCGGCGGCGGCCTGCTGGGGCTGGAGGCCGCCAACGGCCTGATGCTGCGCGGCATGCAGGTGACGGTCGTGCACATCATGCCGTGGCTGATGGAGCGCCAGCTCGACGACACCGCCGGCCGGCTGCTGCAGAAGTCGCTGGAAGACCGCGGCCTCAAGTTCATGATCGGCGCACAGACGCAGGCGCTCATCGGCGACCAGGACGGTGGCAAGGGTGGCCGCGTGATGGCCGTGCAGTTCAAGGACGGCACCGAGATCCCGGCCGACCTGGTGGTGATGGCCGCGGGCATCCGCCCCAACACCGAGCTCGCCGAGAAGATCGGCCTGCACTGCAACCGCGGCATCGTGGTCAACGACACGATGCAGACCATCACCGACCCGCGCATCTACTCGGTGGGCGAATGCGCCGCGCACCGCGGCATCGCCTACGGCCTGGTCGCGCCGCTCTTCGAGCAGGGCAAGGTATGCGCAACGCACCTGGCCGAGTTCGGCATCGGCCGCTACAGCGGCTCGCAGACCTCGACCAAGCTCAAGGTGACCGGCATCGACCTCTTCTCCGCCGGCAACTTCATGGGCGGCGAGGGCTGCGAGGAGATCGTGATGAGCGATCCCTTCGGCGGCGTCTACAAGAAGCTCGTCATCAAGGACGACCAGCTCGTGGGCGCGTGCATGTACGGCGACACGGTGGACGGCAGCTGGTACTTCAAGCTGCTGCGCGAAGGCCGCAAGATCGCCGACATCCGCGACAAGCTGATGTTCGGCGAGTCCAACATCGGCGACACCGGCCACGAGGGCCACAGCAAGGCCGCCGCCATGGCCGACAGCGACGAGGTCTGCGGCTGCAACGGCGTCAACAAGGGCACGATCTGCAAGGCCATCAAGGAGAAGGGCCTCTTCACGCTCGACGAGGTGCGCAAGCACACCAAGGCCTCGGCCTCCTGCGGCTCGTGCACTGGCCTCGTGGAGCAGATCCTCATGTTCACCGCCGGCGGCGACTACTCCGCCACGCCCAAGAAGAAGGCGATGTGCGGCTGCACCGACGCGAGCCACCAGGAGGTGCGCGATGCGATCCGCAACGAGAAGCTGCTCACGATAGACGCCACCTACAAGGCCCTCAACTGGCGCACGCCCAACGGCTGCTCCAGCTGCCGCCCGGCCATCAACTACTACCTCATCAGCACCTGGCCCAAGGAGGCGAAGGACGACCCGCAGTCGCGCTTCATCAACGAGCGCAGCCACGCCAACATCCAGAAGGACGGCACCTACTCCGTCGTGCCGCGCATGTGGGGCGGCGAGACCACGGCCGCCGAGCTGCGCCGCATCGCCGACGTGGTGGACAAGTACAAGATCCCCACCGTCAAGGTGACGGGCGGCCAGCGCATCGACCTGCTGGGCGTGAAGAAGGA
>JBIQJS010000065.1:0-21121 GCA_044507405.1 Rubrivivax sp.
CTGAGCCGGCACGCTCAGCGGGCAGGTCTGGCGACCTGCCCCCCTGCCTCTACCCGCGCGGCTTGAGCACCAGCACGTGCTTCACGTCGGCGCCCCACACCGGCACGTCCTGCACCTCGCGCCAGCGGTCGACGAAGCTGCGGTAGAGCGGCGAGAAGGGAATGCCCGACTGCCCGGTCGAGTGCATGAAGCGCGACTTCGACGGGTCGCCCAGGTCGTACAGCGCGCGCAGCGACGGGCCGTGCTCGTCGAGGTAGAGCTCGCCGGTGGTCGCATCGGGCTTGAGCGACACGCGCGAGACGTTCACCGTGTAGGTGTCGCCGCCCACCGGTGTGCGCAGCTCGAAGTACTTCGCGAGCAGCGGCACCCGGCTGAAGGGCCGGTGCTCCGAGCGGGCCTGGTGGGCGTCACCCCAGCGCCAGCGCGCGACATCCGTGCCGTACCGTGCCTGCAGCTCGTCGAGCGCGCGGGTGAAGGCGGCGTTGACTTGGTCCTCGCAGCTGTCCTGCGCGGGCGTGGTCTTGTCGTCGCACCACCAGGCGTCGTGGCGCTCCAGCACGCCCTCCACCGCCTCGCGGAAGCTGCGGCTGGCGATCTGGCGGTCGAAGAGCGCTGGGCCCACCTCGTCGCGCAGCAGGCCGACGGTGAGCTGGCGCGCCCAGGCCCAGGCAATGAGCGGCGCGGGCTTGTCGGCGTCCATGCTGCCGTCGAAGGCGACGAGCTCACGCTTTGCCGCTTCGGCGAGCGGATGCGTCGAGCTTGCCTTGCGCAGGTAGGGCAGCAGGCGTTGGGTGCCCAGCGAGACCACGTCGGCCTGGATGGCGCGCAGGCTCTCCAGCGTGTGCTTGGGCGTCGCCTCCAGCAGCTGCTCGATGCGCTGCTGCCGGTAGGGCGCGGCCCATTCGCTGGTGATGAAGTGCGGATAGTCGGCGGGGTGGATGCGCTGGTTGGCGGTGGCGATCCAGCCGCGCGGCGGATCGGTCTCGCGCGGCGTCCAGGTGGGCTCCAGCACGCCGGCCCAGTCGTAGCGCGCATCCCAGCCGGGCGCGGGCACCAGGCCCTTCAAGTCGTTGTCGGGCTTGCGCACCGGCACGCGGCCGGCGGAAACCATGCCGATGCGGCCGTCGACGTCGGCCACCACCACGTTCTGCATGGGCGCCAGGTGCTTGCCCGACGCGGCGATGAAGTCGGCCACCGAGCGCGCGCTGTTGAAGGCGAGCGCCGCGTCGATGGTGCCGCTGTCGCGGTCGAGCGCGGTCCAGCGCATCGCGAGCACGTAGGCGGGCCGCGTGGGCGCGACGATGCCTTCGGTCGCGCCGCCCACGTCGCTGATCACGGGGCCGTGGCGGGTGCTGCGTGCGGTGAGGGTCACGTCCGGCTGGCCTCGCACCTTGATGACCTCGGTGGCGCTCTCGAATCGGGCCCAGCCATCGGGAGTCTGGTAGCGCCCGGGGTCGTCGGGATCGACGCGCTCGATGTAGAGGTCCTGCACGTCGGGCCCGGTGTTGGTGAAGCCCCAGGCCACGCGCTCGTTCTGCCCCAGCACCACCATCGGCAAGCCCGGCATGGTGGCGCCGGCCACCTTGAAGCCCGGCGCCTCCAGCCGCGCGAAGTACCAGAGCGCCGGCGCGGTGAGCTTGAGGTGCGGGTCGTTGGCGAGCAGCGGCTTGCCGCTCTCGGTGCGGATGCCGTGCACCACCCAGTTGTTGGAACCGGCCCCCTCCACGCCCGAGAGCGGCGCGGCGCTGAGCGCGGCCTGGCCGAGCGTCGCGCTCAGCTTCAGGCTGCGATAGAGCGCAGCGTAGTCGGCGGTGGCCAGCGGCTTCTCGCCCGGATAAGGCGGCAGCAGCTCCTGGATGCGCTCCACCGGCAGCGTGTGCGCGAGGCGCAGGCGCAGCAGCTCGGCCGTCCAGTTGGCCCCCAGGTCGAACGCCATCATCGTGGCCCAGCCCATGCTGTCCTCGGGCAGCCACGGCTCGGGCTGCACGCCCGTCAGGATGAACTCCGGCGGGCGCGCGCTGAGCTCGTTCTGCACATAGGCGTTGATGCCGGCGGCATAGGCGGCGAGCGCCGCGCGCCCGTCGGCGCTCACCTGCTCCAACTGCTGCGCGGCGATGCGCCGCACGCCCAGCGTGCGCAGGAACTTGTCGGTGTCGAGCGCCGAGGGCCCGAAGGCCTCGGAGAGCCGGCCGCTCGCGATGCGCTTGTGCGTCTCGAGCTGCCAGAGGCGGTCCTGTGCGTGCACGTACCCGAGGCCGAAGAAGGCATCGTCGCGCGTGGCGGCCTTGATCGTGGGGATGCCGTCGGCATCGCGCTCGATGCGCAGCTCGGCCTTGGGCCCGCCCACCAGCTGCAACGTGCCCTGCGTCGTGGGCAGCACGCGGCGGCTGTAGATCCACAGCGCGATGCTCGCCGCCAGGGCGAGCCAGAGCAGCGCCCATCCGGCGCGACGTATCCATTTCATGACGGGGCTGTCTCCTTCGAAGCGGGCCGCAGCGTACCCCAGCCAGCGACCTGAACGGCCTCCGACCGGTGGTTCGGGTGATTGCAGGCGTGGAGCATGCCCACAATTGCTGACATCCGCCCTACCCCGAACCATGGAGCACGCCCCGCGCCGCCTTTCCCGGCGACGGCGGGCTGTGAGCCTCAGCGGCTGCCGGTCGCCAGCCGGATCCCGAGCCCGATGAACATCGCCCCCGCCGCACGCTGCAGCCAGAGCCCGAGCGCACGCGGGCGCGCCCGCTGCGCATAGCGGTCGCGCGCGGCACCGGCGAGCGCGCCGACGGCAATCGTGACCAGCGTGCCGTTGACCGTGAAGACGAGGCCGAGCAAGCCGAAGGCCAGCGCCTGGTGCGCCGTCGCGCCCGGCGAGATGAACTGCGGCAGGAAGGCGAGGAAGAAGAGCGCCACCTTGGGGTTGAGCGCATTGGTCAGCACGCCGCGCCAGAAGATCCGGCGGGCGTCCATCGCCACCGCCTCCCCGCGCGCCTGCGGGCGCGCGCGCAGCATCGCGAGCCCCATCCACACGAGATACGCGGCGCCGGCCCACTGGAGCACGGTGTAGGCGAGCTCCGAGCTCGCGAGCACCGCCGACAAGCCCAGGGCGGCGAGCGTCACGTGCCAGAGGCAACCCGCGCCGATGCCGAGCGCGGCAAGCACCGCCGCGCGCCGCCCGCCCTGCGCGGCGTGGGTCGCGACGTAGAGCAGGTCTGCGCCGGGCGTGAGGTTGAGCAGCAGGCCCGCCGCGATGAAGAGCGGCAGGTCGTGAATGCCGAGCGATGCGAGCATCAGCGCGCTCCGCTCGGGTCGACCGTTTGGCACGTGCGCCGGGTGTGGATCAACATGGCATCTCCTGCATGTGCGTCGCTGCGCGGTATGCCTGATGCTAGGCCGGAATACATCGATGGGGGCACAATCGAGCGCTTCCGCCGCGATGGCCGCACAGCCCCTCTTGATGAACATCATCATCCTCGACGACTACCAGGACGCGGTGCGCAAGCTCAAGTGCGCCGCACGGCTCGAACACCTCAACGCCAAGGTCTTCACCAACACCGTCAAGGGCATCGGCCAGCTCTCGGTGCGCCTGCGCGACGCCGAGGTGCTCGTGCTGATCCGCGAGCGCACGCATTTCCCGCGTCAGCTGCTGGAAAAGCTTCCCAAGCTCAAGCTCATCGTGCAGACCGGCCGCGTGGGCCCGCACATCGACGTCGACACCTGCACGCGCCTGGGCATCGCGGTGGCCGAAGGCTCGGGCTCGCCGGTCGCGCCGGCCGAGCTGACCTGGGCGCTGATCATGGCGGCCATGCGCCGGCTGCCACAGTACATCGGCAACCTCAAGCACGGGGCGTGGCAGCAGTCGGGCCTCAAGTCGGCCTCCATGCCGTCCAACTTCGGCATCGGCATGGTGCTCAAGGGCAAGACGCTCGGCATCTGGGGCTACGGCCGCATCGGCGAGCTGGTGGCGGGCTACGGCCGCGCCTTCGGCATGAACGTGATGGTCTGGGGCAGCGAGGAATCCCGCGAGCGCGCACGCAACGATGGCCATGCCGTGGCCGAGTCGCGCGAGGCGCTCTTCGACACGAGCGACGTGCTCAGCCTGCACCTGCGCCTGGCCGACACCACGCGCGCGCTCGTCACGCTGGAAGACCTGACGCGCATGAAGCCGACCGCGTTGCTCGTCAACACCTCGCGCGCCGAGCTGATCGAAGAAGGCGCCCTCGTTTCGGCACTCAACCGCGGCCATCCGGGCATGGCGGCGGTCGACGTCTTCGAGACCGAGCCCATCCTGCAGGGCCACCCGCTGCTGCGGCTGGAGAACGCCGTGTGCACGCCGCACATCGGCTACGTCGAGCAGGACAGCTACGAGATGTACTTCGGCGCCGCCTTCGACCACGTCGTCAACTTCGTCAACGGCAACCCCACCGGCATCGTGAACCCCCAGGCCCTCAAGGTGCTGCGGGGCTGACAGGATGAGCGCCAACGCCCTCGTCCTCACCCCGCACCAGCAACTGACCCGCGCCCGATGGGCGCTCATGTTCGGCAACTTCGCCATCGGCTGCGGCGTGATGGTGGTGGCCGGCTCGCTCAACGACCTCACCCGCTCGCTCGAGGTGAGCGTGGCGCTCGGCGGGCAGCTGATCTCGGTGGCGGCGGTGCTGATGTGCTTCGGCGCGCCGCTGCTCGCGGCGTTCCTCGGCGGGTGGGACCGCCGCCGGCTGCTCACGCTCTCGCTCGCGTGGTTCGCGATCGGGCACTTTCTCTCGGCCGTGGCCCCCAACTACGCCCTGCTGCTGCCGCTGCGCGCGCTGTCGGTGCTGGCGGCGGCCGTCTACACGCCGCAGGCGGCGGCGGCGATCGGCTACGTCGCGCCGACCGAGGAGCGCGGCCGCTCGATCATCTTCATCTTCCTCGGCTGGTCGGTCGCCTCGGTGATCGGCATGCCGGTGCACAGCTTCATTGGCGAAGCCTTCGGCTGGCGCTGGGCCTTCGGGCTCGTGACGGTGCTCGCCGGCGGCGCGGCCTGGTGGGTGTGGACGGTGGTGCCCGATGGCGTCAAGCCGCCAGCCATGAAGCTCGCCGCCTGGCGCGAGGTGTTCACGCATCCGGTGCTGATGGCGATCATCGCGGTGACCGCGCTCACCGGCGCGGGGCAGTTCACGCTCTTCGCCTACATGGCGCCCTACTACCGCCAGGTGATCGGCGCCAACGCCGCCGAGACCAGCTTCCTCTTCTTCTGGTTCGGCGCCTTCGGGCTGCTCGGCAACCTGCTGCTCTCGCGCTACATCGACCGCATCGGCGCGGCGCAGGTGGTGGCCATGTCCATCATCGGCATGTGCGTGAGCCTGCTGCTGTGGCCGCTGGCCTCCACCGTCGCGCTGATCGCGCTCGTCGCCCTGCCGTGGGGCCTCGGGGGTTTTGCGTCGAATTCGGCGCAGCAGGCGCGCCTCGGCGGCGCGGCCCCCGAGCTCGCGACGGCGCTCATGGCGCTCAACACCTCCGCCATCTACCTCGGCCAAGCGGTGGGTGCGGCGGGCGGTGGTGCAGTGGTCGCGGCGCACGAGGCGCTGGGCGAGAGCGGCACCCAGCTCTACGGCAGCCTGTCGTGGATCGGCCTCGGCTGGATGCTGGTGGCGCTCGCGCTCAGCGTGTGGGCCCAGCGGCAGGCGATCCGCCTGGGCGGGAAGGTCTGAGTCCGGCCTAAGCCCTCAGGGCCTCGTCCACCACGAACGGCAGGCCGGCCAGGTCGTCCTGCACCTGTGCCGAGATGCCCTCGGGCAGCTCGCCCTCCAGTGCATTGCGCAGCAGGAAGACCTCGGTGCCGCCGGCCGGCCCGTCCTTCAGGAAGACGGTGAGCAGCAGGTCGGGCCGCGCGTCGTCGCTTTCCATCATCACCGGCGTGCCGCCCTGCGAGGACTCCAGCACCAGCATGTAGCGCGACTCGCCCGTGAGCGCGTTCACCTGCTGCGGCAGGCATGCCAGCACGTGCATTCCGTGGCGCTGCGCGCTGGCCTGGATGCGCTGCACGGTTTCCGAGACGCCATAGCGGCTGACCTTGGTGAGCGTGAGCCGCTCGTCTTCGCTTGCGAAACTTCTGCCACCGCTGACCGCCGCGACCATGATCGCGACTCCGCTGGTCATCCAGAAGCGAAACGGTTTCTTCATCAGCGAGCTCCTTTTTGCGCTAGCGACCGCTGACGTTACGACCGGCCTCGAAGACCGGCAAGGCCGTGAAGTGCGAGGAAACGTAAGAGCGCTCAGGCGCGATCCGCAGCGGCGAAACGCAGTGTCGGCATCGAATGTGAAGCCAACGTGAACCCCGCGTCGCGTGGGGCTACTTGGTGCCGAAGATCTTGTCGCCCGCGTCGCCCAGGCCCGGGATGATGTAGCCCAGCTCGTCGAGGTGGCTGTCGACCGACGCCGTCCAGCAGCGCACGTCGGGGTGTGCCTGCTCGAGCGCCGCAATGCCCTCGGGCGCGGCCACCAGCACCAGCGCACGGATGTCGGTGCAGCCCCGGCGCTTGAGCAGGTCGACGGTGGCGATCATCGAACCGGCGGTCGCGAGCATGGGGTCGACGATGAGCGCGGTGCGCTCGTCGAGGTGGCCGACGAATTTTTCGAAGTAGTGCTCGGGCGCGAGCGTCTCGTGGTTGCGCGACAGCCCCACCACGCTGATCTTGGCGTTGGGAATCATGTCGAGCACGCCGTCGAGCATGCCGAGCCCCGCGCGCAGGATGGGCACCACCGTCACCTTGCGGCCTTTCACCTGGTCGATCTCGACCGGGCCGCTCCAGCAGTCGATGGTGGTCTTCTCCAGCGGAAAGTCGGCCGTGGCCTCGTAGGCCAGCAGCCGTGCGAGCTCGTGCGTGAGCTCGCGGAATTTCTTGGTCGAGATGTCGCGCTCGCGCAGCAGGCCGACCTTGTGCTTGACGAGCGGATGGGAAACGTCGATCACGGGCATGGCAGGTTCACTCCACAGGCGTGAGGAGCGCAGGCAAGATCCGCGCCGCCGTGCCGCGCAGCAGCAGGTGCGCCTGGTCGTCGATCTCGCTCGGCTCCGGGTTGACGATGATGACCTTGGCGCCGGCGCGGTGTGCCACGTGGGCGAGGCCCGCCGCCGGGTACACCGCGCCCGCGGTGCCCACCACCAGCATGACGTCGCAGCTTTCGGCCAGCAGCTGCGCCTGCGAGAGCGCCTGCACCGGCAGCATCTCGCCGAACCAGACCACCGCCGGGCGCACCAGGTTGCCGCAGCGCTCGCAACGCGGCGGGCTCGCCGGCGTGGCGGAGGCGGTGTCGCAGGCCGGCTTGCGCGGGCAGCGCTCCAGCCAGCTGTCCTCGAGGAGGCTGCCGTGCAGGCGGATGACGTCGGTGCTGCCAGCGCGCTGGTGCAGGTCGTCCACGTTCTGGGTGACGATGGTGAGCCGGCCACGGTGCAGCTGCTCGTAGGCCGCAAGCGCCCGGTGGCCGGCATTGGGCTCGGCGCGCCGCACGCCCTCGCGGCGCTGGGCGTACCAGTCCCACACCCTGGCCGGGTCGGCGCGAAAGCCTTCCACGCTCGCGAGCTGCGCCGGGTCGAAGCGCGCCCAGAGGCCCGTCTGCGCATCGCGAAAGGTGGCGATCCCGCTCTCGGCCGACATGCCCGCCCCGGTGAGCACGGCGATCGTGCCGGCGCCCCGCACGAGGCGGCGCGCCTCGTCCAGGCCGGGCACGGCGTCGTCGCTCAACGGCGCTCCTCGCGCTGGCGCAGCGCTTCGTACAGGCACACGCCCGAGGCGACCGAGACATTGAGGCTCTCCACCGTGCCCTTCATCGGCAGGCGCACGAGCTCGTCGCAGGTCTTGCCCGTGAGCTGGCGCATGCCGGCGCCTTCGGCCCCCAGCACCAGCGCCACGGGGCCGGTGAGGTCGAGCTCGTAGAGCGATTTCGTCGCGGCATCCGAGGTGCCGATCACCCGGATGTCGCGCTCCTTGAGCTCGCCCAGCGTGCGCGCCAGATTGGTCACCATGAAGTACGGCACCGTCTCGGCCGCGCCGCTCGCCACCTTGGAGACCGTGGCATTGACGCCCACCGCATGGTCCTTGGGGGCGATCACCGCATGCGCACCGGCACCGTCGGCCACGCGCAGGCAGGCCCCGAGGTTGTGCGGGTCGGTGATGCCGTCGAGCACCAGCAGCAGCGGCGGGCCTTCGACGGCATCGAGCGTGTCGTCCAGCGAATGGCTCCTGGCCACCGCGGTGGCGCGTGCCACCACGCCCTGGTGGCGGTGGTTGCCGCAGAGCTTGTGCAGGCGGTCGTCGTCGCTGTCGATCAGGCGCACGCCGGCCTCGTGTGCGCGCGCGATGAACTGGCGCATGCGCTGGTCGCGCCGGGTCGCGTCCACGTGGATCTCGACGATGGACGAGGGCGCCGTCTTCAGGCGCACGGTGACGGCGTGGAAGCCGAAGAGGATGGAGGGCTGGGCGCTCATGCAGCGATGGTATGCGCTGCGCCGCCGCCCTAAGCGAGGGTCTGGCTCACGATGTCCATCAGCTGCTGGTACTGATAGGGCTTGGCGAGGTAGGCGTCGCAGCCGGCCGCGAGGATGCGCTCGGCATCGCCCTTCATGGCGAGCGCCGTGAGCGCCACGACCTTGATGTGCGCCGTGCTCGGGCTCGACTTGAGCCGCCTCGTGACCTCGAGCCCGTCGAGGCCCGGCATCTGCACGTCCATGAGCACGAGGTCGGGCTGCCGCTCGTGCGCGAGCTGCAGGCCCCGCTCGCCGTTCTCGGCGGCGATCACCGTGTGGCCCGCCTTGTGCAGCACGAGCCGCGCGAGCTTGAGGTTGTGCGGGTTGTCTTCGACGACGAGGATGTTGGCCATCGGATTCCTGTGTCAGACCAGGGGCGCGGGCCGGCTGGAGAGCCGCGCCAGGGTGAAGAAGAAGCAGGCGCCCTGGCCGGGGGCGGATTCGGCCCAGAGCCGCCCGCCGTGTTTCTCGACCACGCGCTGCACGATCGCCAGGCCCACGCCGTGGCCCTGGAAGCGCGCATCGGAATGGAAGCGCTGGAAGGGACGAAAGAGCCGCTCGCCAGCCGACGCCAGGTCGAAGCCGGCGCCGTTGTCGCGCACGTAGAAGACCGGCCCGTCCTCGCCGTCGCGCGCGCCGAACTCGATGAACGGGCGTGGCACGCCGGCGCTGTACTTCAAGGCGTTGGACAGCAGGTTGGAGAGCGCCACGCGCAGCAGCCGCGGGTCGCCGTTCGCCAGCAGCCCCGGCTGCACGTGCGAGCTGGCGTGGGGATCCGACTGCATCTCGCCGAGCAGCGACTGCGCCAGGTGCGAGAGATCCACCGGCTGCACCTGCATCTCGGTGCGGCTCATGTTGCCGAGCAGCAGCATGTCGTCGATGAGCGCGTTCATGCGCTGGGCGGCGCCCTGGATGTAGCCCACGTACTCGCGTGCCTTGGCACTCAGCTCGCCCGCATGCCCGAGCTGCATCAGGTCGGCGAAGCCCGCGATCTGCCCGAGCGGCGTGCGCAGGTCGTGCGAGACGGAATAGCTGAAGCCCTCCATCTCGGCGTGCGCGGTGCGCAGCTCGCGGTAGGCCTTCTCCACCGCCCTGGCCTGCACCTGCGCCTCGGCGCGCATGCGAAAGAGCCGGATGAACACCGCCGCCTTCGCACGCAGGATTTCCGGCACCACCGGCGAGAGGATGTAGTCGACCGCGCCCAGCCGGTAGCCGCGGTACGCGTCCTCCTCGTGCACGTAGACGGCCGAGACGAAGACGATGGGCGCCTCATGGGCGGCGCACCTGTCGCGGATGGCCTGCGCCACCTGGAAGCCGCTCATGCCCGAGAGGTGCACGTCGAGCAGGATCATGGCGTAGGGGTGCTCGGCGCAGCGCTCGATGGCCTCCTCGCCCGCGCCGGCCATGACGAGCCGCGCGCCCAGGTCCGCGAGCGTCGCCTGGTAGAGGCGCCGGTTCGCCGCGTTGTCGTCGACGATGAGGATCGCGGGCTCGGTCTGCATCGCGTCGGTGGCTCGCGCGCTCAATGCCAGTTCGCGTGCTGGCGGCCCACGAGCGCCCGCTTGACCTCGGCAAGGAGACCGATGGAGTTGAACTGTGTCTTCTCGACCACCTGCTGCACCTTGCCGCTCAGGAGCGCCCGGTCGTCGTGCGTGAGCAGCTTGGCGGTGAGCACGATGATGGGAATGCCCGCCGTGTCGGGGTGGTTGCGCAGGCCGCGCACGACGTCGAAGCCCGACACCTGCGGCATCATCAGGTCGAGCACGATGAGCGCCGGCGCCTCGCTGCGCACGATATCGAGCGCCTCCTGTCCGCCATAGGCCCCGACGGGCAGGTAGCCCGCCACCTGCAGGTGCTTGCTGACGAGCGCCACCGCCTTGGGGTCGTCGTCGACCACCAGCACACGCGCGCCGGTGTGCGGCTCGTCCAGGCCCGCGGCCGAGAGCGCCGCGAGCAGGTCGCCCTGCGTCACCGGCTTGACGAGCACCTGCGCCGCGCCGAGCGCGAAGCCGCGCTGCGCCTCGTCGGTGATGGAGACGATCACCACCGGGATGTGGCAGGTGTCGGCCTGCTCCTTGAGCCGCGCGAGCATGTCCCACCCATCCATGCCGGGCAGCACGATGTCGAGCACCATCGCCGTCGGCCGCAGTTCGGCCGCGCGCCGCAGCCCCTCCTCGGCGCTCGTCGCCACTTCGACCACGTAGCCGTGGGATTCGAGCTGCAGGCGCATGAGGTTGGCCGCGCGCGGATCGTCTTCGACCACCAGCACGAGCGGCTTGCCGTCGGGCCGCGCGGAGGCCGGCAGCGGGTCCGCCATGGCCGCCAGGGATGCAGACACCGCGCCCCGGGCCAGCTCCACGGCGGGCGCGGCGACCTCGCGCCAGGGCAGCCACACGACGAACATCGAGCCCTTGCCTTCGGCGCTGCGCACCATCAGGCCGCCGCCGTGCAGCTCGGCCAGGCGCTTGACCATCGTGAGGCCGAGGCCCGTGCCCGCGTACTGGCGCGAGAGCGAAGAGTCGATCTGCACGAAGGCCTGGAAGAGCTGCTCCAGGTCGCCCGGCGCGATGCCGATGCCGCTGTCGGTGACGCGCAGCTCCAGGAAGTGGTCGAAGCGGCCCTCGGGTGGCGCAAAGACGCGCGTGCCGGCCTCCGACTTGAACGCGTGCACGCGATCGGCAGCCACGCGCTCCATCGCGAGCGTCACGCTGCCGCCCTCGGGCGTGAACTTGAGCGCGTTGGACACGAGGTTGTAGACGATCTGCTTGGCCTTGCGCATGTCGATGCACAGCCGCCCGATGCCCGGCGGGCATTGCACCGTGAGCTTCACGCGCGCGGTCGTGGCGCGCTCGCGCAGCACCGACATCGAGCTTGCGGCCAGCGCCTCGGGGTCGGACTCCTGCAGGTCGAGCGTCACCTGCCCCGATTCGACCTTGGAGAGATCGAGGATGTCGTTGATGAGCGAGAGCAGGTGCTTTCCGCTCGCGTGGATGTCCTGCACGTATTCGCGCTGCTCTTCGCTCATGTCGCCGGTGAGGCCGTCCTTCATGATCTCGGAGAAGCCGATGATCGCGTTGAGCGGCGTGCGCAGCTCGTGCGACATGTTGGCGAGGAACTCGCTCTTCATGCGGCTCGCGCGCTCCAGCTCGGCGTTCTTGCGCTGGATGTCCTCGCCGCGGCTGCGCAGCTGCTCGGTGAGCAGGCTCATCTCTTCCAGATGGCTCAGGTTGTTGAGCGCCACGGCGAGCTGCGAGCACATGCGCTGCACGAACTCGCGGTCACGCTCGGCGAGCGGGCGGCTCGCCCCCAGCGCCATCACGCCGAGCAGGCGGCCCTGGTACTGCACCGGGCACATGAGCAGCGCCGCCGGGCGCACTTGGGCGAGCCCGGTTTCGATGGTGAGGCTGCGCTCGTCGTGCAGATCCTCGAGGTACACGGCGCGCCCCTCGCGCGCCGCGGTGCCGAGCGGGCCTTCATCCAGACGCAGCATGCGCTTGATGTCGCCCGGCGTCGCACGGTCGGCCGCCAGCCGCAGGCCGCCGGCCCACTCGTCGTAGGCATAGAAGGCGCTGACCGGAAAGACCCCGATCCCCGCGAGCAGGGTCAGCGTGCCGTCGAGCACGCGCTGGCGGTCGTTCTCGCCGTTGTAGAGGGTCAGCGCCTGGGCGTGGGCCGTGTCGTAGGCGCGCTCGGCGGCCATGCGCGCCTCGGCCTCGGTGCGCGCCTTGAGGTCGCGCGACATGCGCAGGAAGGTCGAAGGCAGCAGCACCAGCAGCAGGCCGACGAACGCGAGAAAGATCCACATCGTGCCGCGGCTGCGTGCCTGCTGCACCGCCTCGCGTTCGTTGAGCAGGCGTTCCTCTTCGGCGAGCAGCACCTCGAGGTGCGGGCGGATGTTCGCCACGGCCTGCGCACCGAGCTCGATGCGCTTGTCGATGGCGTATTCGGTGCCTTCGATCATCAGGGCCTCGCTCTGCCGGTAGAGCGACATGCGGTCGGCGATCTCGCGACGCAGGTCCGCGGCACGCGAGGCCTGCGCCGGGTTGTCGGCCAGCAGTCGCACGAGCTCGGCCATGCCGGCCTCGAGCTGCTCGAGCGCCGTGTTGCGTTCGGCCCGGTAGGTGGTGATGCGCGTGGCAAGGTATGCGCGCTGGCCCGACTCGGCCCGGTAGAGATTGGCCTCCAGGTCGTTGATCAGGGCTGCCACGCGCTGCGTGTGCTGCACATAGGCCGCGGCCTCGACCGTCTGGCGCGCGTAGTCCCAGGCGAATGACGCCAGCGCCACGACGGCGGCGGCGGCCACCACCATGGCCGCAAGCGTCATGCGATGCACCGAAAGTGTCTTCATGCGGTCTCCTCGCAGCCGACCGTACCTGCTGAGCCGATCCGTCACAACTGATACTTCTTTCAGGCATGCGAATGCCCAGCCCTTCATCGAGGCAGGGGTGCATGCTGCGGCCAACCTCATTAGGATGCGCGGTTGCCGCGGCGGGCATGCGGGTTGCCACACCGGGGCATGAACACACCACACCGCCCCACGCATCCGCCGGCACCGGTGGACCTGGCCCGCGAATCGGTCGCGGGCGAAGAGGACCCGGGTGCTTCCCTCGATCAGGCGCTCACGCCGACACCGCCCGCACCGGCGCCAGGCGACGAGGCGCCGCCCGGCACGCCCGGCAGCGGCGAAGACGTCTGCCCACGCTGCGGCGGCTCGGGCCGCATCGGCGACGGCATGTGCCCGGCGTGCAGCGGATCGGGCAAGGTCAATCGGGCGATCGGCGGCGCGTGAGGCGCGTGCGCGCCGCGGCGTGCGCCGTTCAGACCAGCGCGCGCACCGCGATCAGGATGCCGATCAGCACCGGCTGGTGGACCATGTAGAAGCTGAGCGACCAGCGCCCGAGCACCGCGAGCGGCGACAGCCGTGCGTGCAGTGGCCCGGCCACCCAGTGCCGGCGATGCGCCAGCACCCACCGGCCCGCGGCCAGGCCCCACCACATCACGCCGATCCACGGGAAGACCGGCGCCCAGTCCTCCGTGACGGGCTTGCGCGTGACGAGACCCACCCAGTTGGTGAGCCGCGTGTCGAAGAAGTCGTGCTGCACGAAATGCGGCAGCGCGACGGCCACCACGCCCATCGGCCACAGCCAGCGGCCGGCGCCGGCGGTGAGCCGCGTGATGACGAGCATCACCGCGAAGGCGTGCAGCACGCCGAAGCTGATGAAGCTGCGCGGGAACATCACGTACGAGCCCGCCGTCACCAGCACCGCGCAGCCCGCGACCTGCGCCCAGCGCCGCCAGAAACGCGGCCACGTCTGCTGCTGCTCCCACGCGATCGCCTGGCCGAACCCGGAGACGAACACGAAGAGCGTGACGATCATCGTGCGCTGCACCGTCCAGAAGGGGTCGCGGTAGAAGTTCTCGTCGATGAACTTGAAGTGGTCGAGGTCGAAGCAGAAGTGGAAGACCGCCATCCACAGGATCGCCACCGCGCGCAGCGCGTCCAGGCGGTCGAAGCGTTGGCTTGTTGCCATCGCTCTCAGCGCAGGCTCACCGCCGTGCCGGCCGGCACGACGCGGTCGAGGTGGCCGCCGAATTGGCGCGCGTCCTGGAAGCCGATCACGCGCGACGCGGGCAGCTCGTTGCCGGCGGGCGCGAAGAACAGCAGCGCCGGCGGCCCGAAGAGCGTGTAGCGCCTGAGCAGCGCGCGGTCGTCGTCGTTGTGGGCGGTGACGTCGGCGCGCAGCAGCGTCATGCCGGCCAGCCGCTCGCGCACGGCGGGATCGGTGAAGGTGAACTTCTCCAGCTCCTTGCAGGCCACGCACCAGTCGGCATAGAAGTCGAGCATCACGGGCCGGCTCGAAGCCCGCACCGCCGCGTCGAGCTCCGCCAGGCTGCGCACCGTCTGGAAGTGCAGCTCGGGCCCGGCCGGCTGGGCGTCGCGGCCGAGGTGCGCGAGCGGCCGCGTGATGTCGCGCCCGCCCGTGGCCGCCCCCACCACCTGCGCCACGGCAAAGATGGCAAGCAGCAGACCGCCAGCCTTGGCGAACTTCTGCACCGCCGTCATCGGCCGCAGCGGCTTGCGGAAGGCCCCGAGGCAAGCCGCGGCGACCACCAGCACCCCGGCGGTCAGCACCATCACGAGCCAGCCCGGCACCACCGGCGCCACCATCCACACCGCCACGGCCAGCAGCATCACGCCGAAGGCGAGCTTGACGTACACCATCCACGCCCCGGCGCGCGGCAGCAGGCTGCCCGCCGAGAGGCCCACCAGCAGCAGCGGCACGCTCATGCCGGCGCCCATGGAGAAGAGCGCGAGCGCACCGAGCGCGACGTCGCGCGTCTGGCTGATGTAGACCAGGGCGCCCGCGAGCGGTGCGGCCACGCACGGGCCGACGATGAGCGAGGAGATGCCGCCCATCGCGAAGACGCTCAGGTGCCGGCCTCCGCGGTAGCGTTGCGAGAAGAGGTTGAGACGGTTCTGCAGCACCACGGGCATCTGCAGCTCGTAGAAGCCGAACATCGAGAGCGAGAACACCACCAGCATCAGGGCGAAGGCGCCCAGCACCCACACGTTCTGCAGTGCCTGGCCCAACCCCTCGCCCGCGAGCGCCGAGGCCACGCCGAAGAGCGTGTACACCAGCGCCATGCCCAGCGCATACGCCAGCGCCAGGGTGAAGCCGCGGGTGCGGCTCACGGGCTGGCCCTGGCCCACGATGATGGACGAGAGGATGGGCAGCATGGGCAGCACGCAGGGCGTGAACGACAGGCCCAGGCCCAGCAGCAGGAAGACGCCGACCACGAGCAGCGTGCTGCCCGATCGCAGCGCACGCCCCACCGGCTCGTCGGCAGCGGCCGAGGCATCGGCCGGGGCGGCCACCTGCGGCGTGCTCTGCACCACACTCGCCGAGGCGAGCGCGGCGGAGAAGGCGCCACCGCCGGCACCCGGCGTCCAGGCTGCGGTCTGCGCTTCGTCGAGGTAGGTGAAACGCGGCGCACCGCCCGCGCCCTGCCCCGGCTCGACCTTGAAGCCGCGCTTCTGCGGCGTGTAGCACAGGCCCTTGTCGGCGCAGCCCTGGTTCTCGACGCTCAGCTTGAACGGCGCCTCGGGCGCCTGCGAGAGCACGACCGTCATCGTGACGGCCTCGCGGAAGGTCTCGACGTCCCGCTCGAAGGTCTCGTCGTACTTGATCTTGCCGGCCGGCACGCGCATCTCGCTCACGCGCAGCGGCGCGGGCTCCGCTTCGGCCTTGAGCTTCTCGCGGTAGAGGTAGTAGCCAGGCGCGACGTCGAAGCGCAGCTCGATGTGCGTGGCGTCGAGCGCACGCGCCGAGACGCGGAAGGCCTTTTCAGGATCGAGGAAGTCGTCCGCCGCCAGAGCGTTCGTCGCGGTCGCGAGCGCGAGGAGGGCCCAGAGCGCCGCGGCGCCCGTGGCCCGCAGCGTCGACGTCAGGTGTCTCCAGAGGGTCATGTCGTGTGCAGGTGTGGTGCCGCGGCCCGGAACCGCGGCAGACACGCATTTTCCGACACCCGCGGAACGGGAACGTTCCCAAGCGAAACAGCAGATGCTGCGTCTTGCGGGACTTTTTGCGCCAGATCAGGGGCGAACACCCCGCACACGCCCGCCGCGGCCTGCGGCCGGCGCGGTTCAGAAGTCCATGTCGAGCTCTTCGATGTCGTCGGGCTCTTGGCGCGCTGCGGCCACCCACTCCTGCATCTCCGGCATCTCCATGATGGTCTGGCAATAGAGGATGCAGTTCCGTGGAAGCTTCACGTCATAGGTGACGAACCGGGTGCACACCGGCGCGAACATTGCGTCGGCCATGGTGCGGTGCGGCCCGAAGAGATAGGGCCCGCCATAGGTTGCCAGGCACTCGCTCCAGATCTCGACGATGCGGTCGATGTCGGGCTGCGCGCCGGCCCAGATCTTGTAGCCCGGGTGGCGTGCCTTGAGGTTCATCGGCAGCGACGAGCGCAGGTTGGCGAACCCCGAGACCATCTCGCCGCTGATCGAGCGGCAGTGCGCACGGGCGATGCGGTCCTGAGGGCTCAAGCCGGCCTCGGGCCGGATCTCGTCGAGGTAGAGCGCGATGGCAAGCGTGTTCCACACCTTCGCGCCCTCGTGCGTCAGGCAGGGCACGCGGATCGACGGCGCGAGCAGCAGCAGTTCGCGCCGGGCGTCGGCATCGTCGGGCGGCACCATGACCTCCTCGAACTCCAGCCCGGCAAAGCGCGCGAGCAGCCAACCGCGCAGCGACCACGACGAGTAGTTCTTGCTCGACAGGCTCAGCGTGGCCAGCGGCTTCCTGGCCTGCGTGGCGGCGGCCCTGGCCGCCGGTCGAGGGACGCCCTTCTTCGGCGCGGTCTTGCTGGCGACGTGTGACATGCCTGTCTCCCGGTGTCGTTGCTTCGAGCCAGCGCGGTCTTGCAAGGCATGTGCCATGGAGCGCGGTGCGGCTGGCGCCTTTTGGTGCAGGACACGCCGCTTCGACTGGCGCACAAGTTGCAGAAGCACCGCATCGAACAGTGCGACCGGAGACCGCCATGTACGAGGCCTACCAAGCCCACGCCGACTGGATGTGGCCGCTGAGGACTTACGCCAGGACCGCACTGCCGCTGCTGCGCGACACCGCCTGGGCCTGGCCCGGCGCCCTGGAGGCCAGGCGCCGCTACGCAGCCCTGCTGGAGGTCATCAAGCTCGGCGAGATCACCCACCAGCGGCCGGCGTTCGGCATCGCGAGCGTGATCGTGAAGGGCGAGCCGGTTCCGGTCACGGAAGAGGCGACGCACGTCACCGCCTTCGGCACCCTGCTCCACTTCAGGAAGGCGCTGCCCAAGGGCATGCCCGCACAGCCGCGCGTGCTGCTCGTGGCACCCATGTCGGGCCACTTCGCCACGCTCCTGCGCGACACGGTGGAGACCATGCTGCCCGACCACGACGTCTACATCACCGACTGGCACAACGCGCGAGACGTGCCGCTTACGCACGGCCGCTTCGGGCTCGACGAGTACACCGAGCACCTGATGGACTTCCTGCGCGTGCTCGGGCCGGGTGCGCACCTGATGGCGATCTGCCAGCCGTGCGTGTCGGCGCTGAGCGCCGTGGCGCTGATGTCGGAGGACGGCGACCCGGCGACACCCGCGAGCCTCACGCTCATGGCCGGCCCGATCGACTGCCGCATCAGCCCGACCGAGGTGAACAAGCTCGCCATGACGCGCGGCATCGAGTGGTTCGAGAGCCACCTCGTGAGCCGCGTGCCCTGGCGCTACAGGGGCGGCGGGCGGCGCGTCTACCCTGGCTTCATGCAGCTCACGGCGTTCATGTCGATGAACCAGGAGCGCCACCTCGAGGCCTTCAAGGCCTACTACGCCCACCTCGCCCACCCCGAACCCGACGAGGAGACCGTGCAGAAGGCGGAACACACGCGGCGGTTCTACGAGGAGTACTTCGCCGTGGCCGACCTGCCGGCCGAGTTCTACCTGGAGACGGTGAGCCTGGTGTTCCAGGAGTACGCGCTGCCGCAGGGGCGGCTCAAGTTCCGCGGCCGCACCGTCAACCCGGCCGCCATCCGCCGCACGGCGCTCGTGACCGTCGAAGGCGAGCGCGATGACATCTGCGCCACCGGCCAGACGCTGGCCGCACAGGACCTGTGCACCAGCCTGCGGCCCTACATGCGCACGCACTACGTGCAGGCCGGCGTGGGGCACTACGGCGTCTTCAGCGGGCGGCGCTGGCGCAACCAGATCTATCCGGTGGTGCGCGACGTCATCCACGTGTCGGGCTGACCGTCGGATGGCGTCAGCCGGGCGGCCTCAACCAGTCGGCCGCGCGCTGCGCGAGCGCATCGCGCGGCAGCAAGGCATCGAGCGTCAGCACCCCGGGCTCGCCGGTCGGCGGCTCCAGCGTCGCGAACTGGCTCTCGACGAGGCTGGGCGGAAACGCGTGCCCGCCGCCACGCGCGGCCACGCGCGCGAGCGCGTGCGGCAGGTCGATCTCGAGGTACACGAAGCGCAGGCCGGGGCTGCTCGCCCGCAGATCGTCGCGGTAGCGGCGCTTGAGCGCCGAGCAGGTGAGGACGACCGGCTGCCCCAGGCGCCGGTGGTCGCCGAGCAGGCGCGCGAGCGTGGCGAGCCACGCGGCGCGGTCGTCGTCGGTGAGCGCGATGCCGGCGCGCATCTTGTCCTGGCTGGCGGCGGCGTGATAGGCGTCGCCCTCGATGAACGCCCACCCCAGCCGCTCGGCCACGGCCTGGGCCGCCGTCGACTTGCCGCAACCGGCGACACCCATGAACACGGCAGACGCGCTCATGCGCGGCGCTGGACCATCAGACGTGCCCGAGCACCGGGTGCGGCTCGTATCCCTTGGACAAGGTCTTCAGCTCGTCGACCGAGAGCGCGAGCTCCACCGCGGCCGCCGCATCGTCGAGCTGCGGCAGCTTGCTCGCGCCGATGATGGGGCCCGTCACGCCCGGCTGGTGCAGCAGCCACGCATAGGCGAGGGTGGCCGCGCTCACGCCGCGCCCGGCGGCCATCTGCTTGAGCCGCTCGACAGTCGCGAAATCGCTGTCGCGGTAGTAGAGGTTCTGCGCGATGTCATCGGTCTGCGCGCGGGGGGTGGCGCCGGCAGTCTTGTCGTCGCGCGAGCGGTTGCCGGCGAGGAAGCCACGCGCGAGCGGGCTCCACGGGATCACGCCGACGCCCTGGTCGCGGCACAGCGGCAGCATCTCGCGCTCCTCCTCGCGATAGGCGAGGTTGTAGTGGTTCTGCATGCTGACGAAGCGCGTCCAGCCGTGTTCCCTGGCGACCTGCTGCATCTTGGCGAACTGCCACGCCCACATCGAGCTCGCGCCGATGTAGCGCACCTTGCCCGACTTCACCACGTCGTGCAGCGCCTCCATCGTCTCCTCGATCGGCGTGCGCGGGTCGAAACGGTGGATCTGGTAGAGGTCGATGTAGTCGGTGCCCAGGCGCTTCAGGCTCGCATCCACCGCATGGAAGATGCGCTTGCGGCTCAGGCCCATGGTGTTGGGAGGGGGCGTGCCGCCGGTCTGCTGGCTGGAGATCGCCTTGAGGTCCACCGGGAAGTAGAGCTTGGTGGCGATCACCACCTCGTCGCGTTTGCAGAACTCGGAGACGAAGCGGCCGGTGAGCACCTCGCTCTCGCCAGCGGAGTAGGTGTCGGCCGTGTCGAAGAAGTTGATGCCGAGCTCGATGGCACGCCGGACGATCGGGCGGCTGGCGGGCTCGTCGAGGATCCACGGCCGCCACTTCGGCGTGCCGTAGGTCATCATGCCCAGGCACAGGCGCGAGACGGTGAGGCCGGTGGTGCCGAGTCGGGTGTATTTCATCGGGGCGCTCCTTGCTGAGGGAGCGCCAGCCTACCGCAGCGCTCAGGCCGCGGCGGATCCCGGGATGGGACCAGGGGCGACGTGCACGTCGCCGCACTGCGCGCGGTGGCGCAGGGCGTGGTCCATCAGCACGAGCGCGAGCAGCGCCTCGGCGATGGGCGTGGCGCGAATGCCCACGCAGGGGTCGTGGCGGCCGAAGGTCTCGACGGTGGCCGGCTGGCCCTGTAGGTCGATGGAGCCACGCGGCGTGCGGATCGAGCTCGTGGGCTTGATGGCGATGGAGACGGTGATGTCCTGTCCGGTCGAGATGCCACCGAGCACGCCGCCCGCGTGGTTGCTGCGGAAGCCTTCGGGCGAGAGCTCGTCGCCGTGCGTGGTGCCGCGCTGCGCGACGCTTGCGAAGCCAGCGCCGATCTCCACGCCCTTCACGGCGTTCAGGCCCATCATCGCGTAGGCGATGTCGGCATCGAGCTTGTCGTAGAGCGGCTCGCCCAGGCCCACCGGCACCTGGCGCGCCACCACGGCGATGCGCGCGCCGCAGCTGTCGCCTGCCTTGCGCAGCTCGTCCATGTAGGCCTCCAGGCGCGGGATGTCGGTCGCATTGGCGGCGAAGAAGGGGTTGTTGGGAATGTGCTCGTACGACTCGAAGGGCACTTCGATCTCGCCGAGTTGCGTCATGTGGCCGACGAAGCTCGTGCCGAACTTCTCATGCAGCCACTTGCGCGCCACGGCGCCTGCGGCCACGGTCGGTGCGGTCAGGCGGGCTGACGAGCGGCCGCCGCCGCGGGGGTCGCGAATGCCGTACTTGTGCCAGTAGGTGTAGTCGGCGTGCCCCGGGCGGAAGGTCTGCAGGATGTTGCCGTAGTCCTTGCTGCGCTGGTCGGTGTTGCGGATGAGCAGGCAGATCGGCGTGCCGGTGGTGCGGCCCTCGTACACGCCGGAGAGGATCTCCACCGCGTCGGGCTCGTTGCGCTGCGTCACGTGGCGCGAGGTGCCGGGGCGGCGGCGGTCGAGCTCGGGCTGGAGATCCGCCTCCGACAGCGCCATGCCCGGCGGGCAGCCGTCGATCACGCAGCCGATGGCCGGGCCGTGGGATTCACCGAAGTTGGTGACGCGGAAAAGTGTGCCGAAGGTGCTGCCGCTCATGGGCGGCGATTATCCGCGCTTGCGCAGAGGGCTCAGAGCCGCGCCTGGGGCTGCGCGTCTTCGGCCGCGGGCCAGTCGCGGATGTAGGCCTTGAGCATGCGGTTCTCGAAGTCCTGGCTGTCGA
>JBIQJS010000066.1:0-20971 GCA_044507405.1 Rubrivivax sp.
GTCGGGTGGTGCAGGAACTGCAACGCGCGCTGGAGCGGCCAGGCGCCGGGCGGCAGCAGCTCGGGTGGCACCAGCTCGGCGAGGTCGGCGCGCTGCAATCCGGAGGCCACGGCCTTGCGCAGGTAGGCCTGCGGCAACGCCGCGCTCGTGGGGTAGACCGGCGTGAGCGCGGTGGCGAGCGGCTCATCCTCGGTCACGCCCTTGAAGGTGGGGTGCACCATCTCCAAGCCGAAGAAGCCGCCGCGCGCCTCGCCTCGCACGCGCACACGCTGGCCAACCGCGAGCGTCTTCTGGTGGTTGGGATAGAAGTGCAGGAAGCGCAGGACGAGCTCGTCGCCGCCGTCGCTCAGCCTCACCACCAGCTGGCGGCGCGGGCGAAACTGCACCTGGCTGTCGACCACGAGGCCTTCCACCTGCGCCGTGTCGCCGTCGCGCAGGTCGCGGATCGGTGTGATGCGCGTCTCGTCCTCGTAGCGCAGCGGGATGTGCAGCGCGAGGTCGATGTCGCGCACGAGGCCGAGTTTTTCCATCGCGCGCTGCGGGGCGGATTTCTCCTTGCGCGCAGGCGTGGCGGGCGTGGGGGGCATGGGACAATTTTGCGGCATATGCCTCTCGCCACCGGCCCCCTCCGCCTTGCCGATTTCGACTTCGAGCTGCCGCCCGAGCTGATCGCCCAGCACCCCGCGCCCGAGCGCAGTGCGTCGCGCCTGCTCGATGCGACCGCGGAGCCGCCCGTCGACCGCATCTTCCGCGAGCTGCCCACGCTGCTGAAGGCGGGCGACCTGCTTGTCTTCAACGACACGCGTGTCATCAAGGCGAGGCTCTTGGGGGCCAAGTCCACGGGCGGTGCCGTCGAGGCGCTGGTCGAGCGCGTGCTGCCGGGGCACGAGGTGCTCGTGCACCTGCGCGCGAGCAAGTCACCCAAGGCCGGCGCGGTGCTGCGCTTCACGAGCGGCGATGGCACGAGCCACTTCGAGGCCGGGATGCTGGGCCGCGGCGGGCCGGAAGACTCGCTCTTCCACCTGCGCTTCCCATCCGAGCCTTTTGCGCTCATCGACGCTCACGGCCATGTGCCGCTGCCGCCCTACATCACCCATGCCGACGACGCCGAGGACGAGCGCCGCTACCAGACCGTCTTCGCCGCGAAGCCGGGGGCGGCCGCGGCGCCCACCGCCGCGCTGCACTTCGACGAGGGCGTGCTGCAAGCCCTGCGCGCGCGCGGCGTGGCGACCGCGAGCGTCACGCTGCACGTGGGTGCCGGCACCTTCCAGCCGGTGCGCACCGACAACCTCGCCGAGCACAGGATGCACAGCGAGTGGTTCGAGGTGCCGCAGGCGACGGTCGACGCGATCGCCGCGACGCAGGCTGCGGGCGGCCGGGTGGTCTCGGTCGGCACGACCACGCTGCGGGCGCTCGAATCGGCCGCGCAGGGCGGCACGCTCGTCGCCGGCAGCCGCGACACCGACATCTTCATCACGCCGGGCTACCGCTTCCGCGTGGTGGACCTGCTCGTCACCAACTTCCACCTGCCGCGCAGCACGCTGCTGATGCTGGTCAGCGCCTTTGCCGGCCATGCGCGCGTGATGGCGCTCTACCGCCATGCGGTCGCCGAGCGCTACCGCTTCTTCAGTTACGGCGACGCCATGCTGCTGGCGCGCCAAAGCGGCTGATTTGCCGCAGCGACTCGGCTGAATGGCCGAACTCCGTCACACCGCCACGCGGCCTGCGCGCGCTAGGCTCGTGCCATGAGCTTTCAAGCCCCCGTGCGCCGCATCCTGCAGGCGCTCGTGCTCGCCTGCCTGCTGGCCGGCGCGGGGCTCGCGCGCGCACAGGTCGTCGAGATCTCCGAGGCGGTCTTCACCACGGTGGACGCCACCTCGCCCGAGGGCGCACACGCACCCGGACAGCGCATCGCGCTGCCCGACGTCTGGCGCCAGCGGGGGCTCGGGCCGACGGGTGTGGGGCGCTACCGGCTGCAGTTCCATCTGGCGCAGGTGCCGCAGTCGCCGCATGCGGTGTCCTTCACCCGCATCAGCTCCACGCGGCGCGTCTACCTCAACGGCCGCCTGATCGAAGACACGCACCCGCTCGGCTACGGCCATCCGGTGCGCGCCGTGATCGCGCTGCCGCCGCTCGTGCTGCGGCCCGGGCACAACGAGCTCGCGATCGACGTCGAGCACCGGGTCCAGGGCGGGCTGTCGCCGATGTCGGTCGGCCCCATGGCCGAGATCGCCGCGGCCGATGCGGCGCTCGCCTTCCGCAGCGACGAGCTGCCGCGCGTGCTCAACCTGGCCGCCGGCATGCTCGCGCTGCTCATGCTGCTGGTGCGGGTGCGCCGGCCGAGCGAGCGGGCGATGGGGCTCTTCGGCGCGCTGGCGCTCATCGGCTCCTTCCGCAACTACAGCTATTTCCTCGAGGTGAAGCTGATGCCCGTGGCGGTGGGCGACTGGCTGTACTTCAGCGTGCAGGTGTGGACGCTGGCGCTCTTCGCCGCCTTCGCCCTGTGCCTGCAGCCCGAGGGCCGGCGGCGCTGGGCCGAGCGCGGGCTGCTCGTCCTCGCGCTCGCGCTGCCGGCCGTTGCGGCCGTGGCCGCGCCCTTCGGCGGCGTCACGGTGATGCGCATGGTGGTCTACCCGCTGCTGCTGGTGGGCGGCGTGGCCTCGATCGGCTTGCTCTGGCGGGCCCTGCGCCGCGACCGCTCGGCGACGAATGCCGCGCTCGTCGTCGGCTTCGCGCTCATCATGACGGCGGGCCTGCACGACTACCTGTACCAGCAGGGGCTGGTGTCGGCGGCAGGGCAGTTCCTCATGCCCATCACCATGCCGCTCGCCTTCGGCATCTATGCGCTGATGCAGCTCGACCGCTTCGTCGGCGCGGTGAGCGAGGTGGAGCGGCTCAACACCGAGCTGGAGCAGCGGGTGCGCCAGCGCACGATCGCGCTGCAGTCGGCCAATGCGGCCAAGACACGCTTCCTCGCCTCGGCCAGCCATGACCTGCGCCAGCCGGTTGCCGCCATCGGCCTCATGGTCAGCCTGATGCGCGAGCAGGTGACCGCGCCGGCGCTGCGGCGCATGGTCGACCGCGTGGACGAGGCGCTCGCCTCGATGGAGACACTGCTCAAGGGCCTCCTGGACCTTTCGCGCCTGGAGTCGGGCACGGCGCGCGTGCGCATCGAGCGCGTGATGCTGCAGCCGCTCTTCGACGGCATTGCGCTGCACGAGGGCGACCTCGCCGCGCGCAAGGGCCTCGCGCTGCGCTTCCGGCCGACGCGGCTCGCCGTGCGCTCCGACCCCGTGCTGCTGGAGCAGATCCTGCGCAACCTCATCAGCAACGCCGTGCGCTACACCGAGCGCGGGCGTGTGCTCGTGGCCGCGCGCCGCCGCGGCGACCGGGTGCTGCTGCAGGTGTGGGACACCGGGATGGGCATCGCCGAGCAGGACCGCGCCGCCGTCTTCGACGAATTCGTGCAGGTGGGCAATCCGGCGCGCGAAAGCGCGCACGGCCTGGGCTTGGGGCTTTCCATCGTGCGGCGCGCCGCGGCGCTGCTCGGCCACCCCGTGCAGCTGCAGTCGCGCGTGGGCCGCGGCAGCTGCTTCGCGCTGCTCGTGCCGCGCGCCGACGACGTGGCGCTGCCCGCGCCCGATCGGGCGGCGCAGCCCCAGCCGCTGGCCGGCCGGCGCATCACGGTGGTGGAGGACGATCCGGTGATGCTGGAGTCGCTCGCCGAGCGCCTGCGTGCGTGGGGCGCCGAGGTGCGGGCGCTCGATGGTGTGCCGGCCCTGCGCGCGAGCCTGCCACCGGCGGGCAGCGGCGCGCCCTACGCCGACCTGCTGCTCACCGACCAGCGCCTGCCCGGCGGCAGCGGCCTCATGGTGATCGAGCTCGTGCGGCGGCGCTGCGGCGGCGTGCCGGCGCTCGTGGTCACCGGCGACACCGCGCCCGGCGACCTGGCGCTCTTCGAGGCGAGCGGCCAGGCGGTGCTGCACAAGCCCTTCCGCGCCGAGGAGCTGCTGGCCGCGATCGAGCGCTGCCTGCAGGCCGGTCCGATGGAGGGCGCGGCGGTCTGACGCTCAGTGCAGCGCGCCGTCGCCGAAGCGCAGTCCCAGCCGCGCGGCGGCCACCACGGCCTGGGTGCGCGAGGTGACCGAGAGCTTGCGGAAGATGGCCGCCAGGTGCGTCTTGACGGTGGATTCCGAGAGCTCCAGCTCCCGGCAGATGAGCTTGTTGGGCTTGCCCTCGATCAGCAGGCGCAGCACGTCGAACTGCCGCGGCGAGAGGCCGAGCATGTCGTCGTTCGCCGGTGCGGCCGGGCGCAGGCCCAGCACGCCCGGCGGCAGGTAGACGCCGCCGGCCATCACCGTGTCGAGCGCCGAGCGCATCGCGCCGGGCCGCGAGGTCTTGGGGATGAAGCCGGCCGCGCCTTCGTCGATGGCGGCCAGCACCGTCTCCGGCGTCTCGTCGGCCGAGAGCACGACGACGGTGGCCTGCGGCGCGCCGCCGCGCAGCCGGCGCAGGCTCTGCAGGCCGGCGCTGTCGGGCAGGCCGAGGTCGAGCAGCACGAGGCGGATCGCCGGGTCGACCTCCAGCATGGCGAGGGCTTGCACCAGGCTGCCCGCCTGCAGGCATTCGAGTTGCGGGAAAGCGCTGGACATCAGGAGCGCCAGCCCCTCGCGGAAGAGGGGGTGGTCGTCGATCAGCAGGGTCTTCATCCGTGCGGTGACGTGGGTGGGTACTGCAACTGCAACACCGCCGCATTGTCCCCGGTGGTGGCGCGAGGGCGTGTCACGCAGGTGTGACCTGCTGCGCAGATTTGCGAGAGCGGCGCTCGGCACGGGGCGCGGCGACAATCACCGCATGCTGCAGTTCGACATCCTCAAGACCGAAGGCCACGCGCGTCGTGGCCGGCTCACGCTCAACCACGGCGTCGTCGAGACGCCGGTCTTCATGCCCGTGGGCACCTATGGCACGGTCAAGGGCGTGATGCCCTCGTCGCTGGAAGCGATGGGCGCGCAGATCATCCTCGGCAACACCTTCCACCTGTGGCTGCGCCCGGGGCTGGACGTGCTGACGCAGTTCGGCGGCCTGCACCGCTTCGAGGGCTGGACCCGGCCCATCCTCACCGACAGCGGCGGCTTCCAGGTGTGGAGCCTGGGCGAGATGCGCAAGATCAGCGAGGAGGGCGTGAAGTTCGCCTCGCCGGTCAACGGCGACCGCCTGTTCCTCACGCCCGAGGTGTCGATGCAGGTGCAGACGGCGCTGAACAGCGACATCGTCATGCAGTTCGACGAGTGCACGCCCTACGAGACCAAGGGCCACGTCACCACCGAGAAGGAAGCGCGCCTGTCGATGGAGTTGAGCCGGCGCTGGGCGCTGCGCTGCAAGGCCGAGTTCGCGCGGCTCGAGAACCCCAACGCGCTCTTCGGCATCGTGCAGGGCGGCATGTTCGAGCACCTGCGGCAGGAGTCGCTCGACGCGCTGGTCGAGATGGATTTCCCGGGTTACGCCGTCGGCGGCGTGAGCGTGGGCGAGCCCAAGGAGGACATGCTGCGCATCATGGCGCACACGCCGCACCGGCTGCCCGCGCACAAGCCGCGCTACCTGATGGGCGTGGGCACGCCCGAGGACCTGGTCGAGGCGGTGCACTCCGGCGTGGACATGCTCGACTGCGTGATGCCCACGCGCAACGCGCGCAACGGCCACCTCTTCACCCGCTTCGGCGACCTGCGCCTGCGCAACGCCCGCTACAAGACCGACGAGCGGCCGATCGACGAGAGCTGCCACTGCCACACCTGCCAGAACTTCAGCCGCGCCTACCTGCACCACCTCGACCGCTGCGGCGAGATGCTGGGGCCCATGCTCACGAGCATCCACAACCTGCACTACTACGTGAACCTGATGCGCGAAGTGCGGCAGGCGCTGGACGAAGACCGCTTCGAGAGCTTCCGCGCGGCGTTCAAGGCGGATCGGCTGCGCGGTGTTGCCTAGCGGTTGTGCGCGGCGTTTCGACAAGCTCAACGCGAACGGTGGTGGGCGAGCGCTCTCTGCTCGGTCTGAAGCCGCGCCGTTCGATCTGAGGCCGTGCCGTTGGGGCTGAGCATGCGCCCTTCGACCTGAGCCCGCGCCGTTCGAGCTGAGCTCCCTCCGTTCGAGCTGCGCCCGCTCTGTTGGGACCGAGCCCGCTCTGTTGCGACTGAGCCCGCTCTGTTGGGGCTGAGTCCCCTCCGTTCGGGCTGAGCTTGTCGAAGCCCCAACGCCGGTCTCCAGAGGGCTTTCGATACCTCAGCCCGAACGGGTGGGGATGCGGTCGACGGGCTGAACCACCATACGTTCGCCCTGAGGTATCGAAGGGCTCGCGCAGGGCTTCGACAAGCTCAGCCCGAACGGAGTGGGGGCCCCGCTCGTCAGCCCCCCGCTCGTCAGCCCCCGCTCGTCAGCCCCGCCGATCCCTTACTTGAACACCGCCGCCCGCTTCTCCAGCCCCGCGAGCGCCGCCTCGCGCTGGTTCGGGCTGCCGATCAGCGCCTTCTGCTCCACCGACTCGGCCATCAGCACGGCCGCCGCGGGCACCGGCGAGGCGCCGTTGAGCAGGCGCTTGCCGGCGCGGATCGCATCCGGGCTCTGCGCTGCGATGTGCGCGGCGAGCGCGCGGGCCTCGGCCAAGGGATCGTCGGCCACGCGGGTGGCGAGGCCGATGGCCTGCGCTTCCACGCCCGAGACGACACGCCCGGTGTAGGTCAGCTCGCGCACCACGTCGGGCCGCACGAGTTCGGTCATGAAGACGCAGCCCGACATGTCGGGCACCAGGCCCCACTTGACCTCCATCACCGACAGCTTGGCCTCGGGGTGCACGAGGCGGATGTCGGCGCCGAGCGCGATCTGCAGGCCGCCGCCAAAGGCGACGCCGTGCACCGCGGCGATCACCGGCACGGGCAGCGTTCGCCAGCCCCAGCCGACGTTCTGCGCGTCGTTGGCGAGGCCGCGGGTGCGGGTCATGAGGTCGGTGCCCAGGGTGCCGCTGGTCTGGCCCTGGCCCATCTGCTGGAAGCGGCCCATGTCGAGGCCGGCGCAGAAGGCGCGGCCCTCGCCGTGCACCACGACCACGCGCACACGCGCATCGGTCTTCAGCTGTTCGATGGCGGCGTTGATCGCGGCGAACATGGCCGCGTCGATGGCGTTCATCTTGTCGGCGCGCGTCAGCGCCACCTCGGCCACGCCACGCTCGTCCACGCTGATGCGGACACGGTCTTCGTTCGGGGTGCTCATCGTCGTCTCCTGATGTGGAGCGGCGATTCTTGTGCAAACGGCCCCGGAGGGGCCGTCGCAAGGGTGTCAGCGCAGGGGGCTCACGCCTTGGGCTTGTCGCCGGTCAGAAGCGGCAGGCTGCCTTCGCTCTGGTCGCCGAGCAGGCCGGTGCTGCTGTAGATGCCGAGCTTCTGGCGCGTGTCGGCGATGTCGAGGTTGCGCATGGTGAGCTGGCCGATGCGGTCGATGGGCTGGAAGGCGCCTTCGACCTTTTCCATCGACAGCCGCTCGGGCGCGTAGGTGAGGTTGGGGCTCACCGTGTCCATGATGGTGTAGTCGTTGCCGCGGCGCAGCTCCAGCGTCACCTCGCCGGTGATGGCGCGGGCGATCCAGCGCTGGGCGCTCTCGCGCAGCATCATCGCCTGCGAGTCGAACCAGCGGCCCTGGTAGAGCAGGCGGCCGAGCTTGCGGCCGTTGGTGCGGTACTGCTCGATGGTGTCCTCGTTGTGGATGCCGGTCACCAGGCGCTCGTAGGCGATGTGCAGCAGCGCCATGCCCGGGCCTTCGTACACGCCGCGGCTCTTGGCCTCGATGATGCGGTTCTCGATCTGGTCGCTCATGCCCAGGCCGTGGCGGCCGCCGATCTTGTTGGCTTCTTCGAAGAGCGCGACCAGGCTTCCGAAGCGCACGCCGTTGACCGACACGGGGCGGCCTTCCTCGAAGGCGACCGAGACGCGCTCCGCCTTGACGGCGACGTCGTCGCGCCAGAACGCCACGCCCATGATCGGGTTGACGATGTGCATCCCCTTGTCGAGGAACTCGAGGTCCTTGGCCTCGTGCGTGGCGCCGAGCATGTTGGAGTCGGTCGAGTAGGCCTTCTCCACGCTCATCTTGTAGTCGAAGCCGTTCTCGATCAGGAACTCGCTCATCTCCTTGCGGCCGCCGAGTTCGTCGATGAAGGTCTGGTCGAGCCAGGGCTTGTAGATGCGCAGGCCCGGGTTGGCCAGCAGGCCGTAGCGGTAGAAGCGCTCGATGTCGTTGCCCTTGTAGGTGCTGCCGTCGCCCCAGATGTGGACGTTGTCTTCCATCATCGCCACCACCAGCGCGGTGCCGGTGACGGCGCGGCCGAGCGGCGTGGTGTTGAAGTAGGTGGCCCCACCGGTGCTGATGTGGAAGGCGCCGGCCTGGATGGCGGCGATGCCTTCGGCGACGAGCTGGGCGCGGCAGTCGACCAGGCGGGCGATGTCGGCGCCGTAGGCCTTGGCCTTGCGCGGGATGTCCTCGTAGTCGCTCTCGTCGGGCTGGCCGAGGTTGGCGGTGTAGGCGCAGGGGATGGCGCCCTTCTTGCGCATCCAGTGCACGGCCGCGCTGGTGTCGAGGCCGCCCGAGAAGGCGATGCCGACACGTTCGCCGGCGGGAAGCTGTTGGAGGATGGTGGCGGCCACGGCTGCTCGCTTGTTCAGGCTAAGGGGGAACCCGCGATTTTAGGCGCGCTGCCGGGCACGCCGGGCAGCGGCTCGGCCAGCAGTGCGGCCACCCGTTCGCGCAGGAGCGCCGGGGTCGCGCCGGCCGCCGGCACCGGCGCGCCGACGGCCAGGCCGACGCGGCTCAGCACGCCGCGGCGAAACGGCTGCGACATGGCGGCGCCCGCGATGCGCGAGAAGTACGAGCCCCACAGGTTCTGCAGCGCCATCGGCACCACCGGCACCGGCTGCTCCGCGAGGATCTTCATCACGCCGCCCTTGAACTCGCCGAGCGAGCCGTCGCGCGTGATCGCGCCCTCGGGAAAGATGCACAGCAGGTCGCCCTCGGCCAGCACCTGGCGCGCGCGCACGAAGGCCTGTTCGTAGGTGGCCGGGTCTTCCTTCTGCGGCGCCACCGGGATGGCCTTGGCCAACCGGAAGAGCCAGCCCAGCACCGGGATCTGGAAGATGCGGTGGTCCATCATGAAGACGATGGGCCGGGGGCTCGCCGCCATCAGCAGCACCGCGTCGACGAAGCTCACGTGGTTGCTCACGAGGATGGCAGGCCCCTCCACGGGAATGTGGGTGTCACCCTGCACGCGGAAGCGGTAGACCAGCCGTGTGGCGAGGAAGGCCACGAAGCGCAGCAGGTACTCGGGCACCAGGAGGAAGATGTAGGCGGCCACCACCACGTTGAGCAGGCCCGTGATGAGGAAGACCTGCGGGATGGTGAAGTCGAGTGAGAGCAGCACGCCCACGCCGATCGAGCTCACGATCATGAAGAGGGCGTTGAGGATGTTGTTGGCCGCGATGATGCGGGCGCGGTGCGTGGGCTGCGCGCGCAGCTGGATCAGCGCGTACATCGGCACGCTGTAGATGCCGGCGAAGAGCGAGAGCAGCAGCAAGTCGGCCATCACGCGCCAGTGCGCCGGTTGCGCCACGAAGGCCGACACCGGCAGCGGCGCCGACGGCGGCAAGCCGCGCGCGGCGAAGTAGAGGTCGATCGCGAAGACGCTCATGCCGATGGCGCCCAGCGGCACGAGGCCGATCTCGACGTGCCGGCGCGACAGCATCTCGCACATCAGCGAGCCGACGCCGATGCCGATCGAGAAGACGACGAGCAGCAGCGAGGCGACGTGCTCGTCGCCGTGCAGCACGTCCTTGGCGAACGAGGGGAACTGCGCGAGGAACACCGCGCCGAAGAACCACATCCACGAGATGCCGAGCAGCGAACGGAAGACGACCTTGTTCTCGTGCGCCAGCCTGAGGTTGCGCCAGGTCTCGGTGAAGGGGTTCCAGTTGATCCTGAGCGCGGGGTCGGTGGCGGGCGTGGGCGGCACGGCCTGCGCGAGCACGCGGCCGAGCACCGCGAGCGCCAGGCACGACCACGCGATGTACTGCGGGCCGACTTCGGGGATCGCGATCAGCAGGCCGCCCACCACGTTGCCCAGCAGGATGGCGACGAAGGTGCCCATCTCGACCATGCCGTTGCCGCCGGTGAGCTCGCGCTCGTTCAAGTGCTGCGGCATGTAGGCGAACTTGACCGGCCCGAAGAGCGTGGAGTGCAGCCCCATCAGGAAGACGCAGGCCAGCAGCACCGGGATGTGCGCCGTCATGAAGCCCCAGGCCGCGATCGCCATGACGGCGATCTCGAACCACTTCACGAAGCGGATCATCTTCGTCTTGTCGTGCTTGTCGGTGAGCTGGCCGCTCGTGGCCGAGAAGAGCAGGAAGGGCAGGATGAAGAGCGCGCCGATCACGAGCCCGGCCTGCGAGGCCGGCAGCCAGCCCACCTGGATCTGGTAGGTCACCATCACCGTGAGCGCGAACTTGAAGAGGTTGTCGTTGCCGGCGCCCAGGAACTGCGTCCAGAAGAAGGGGGCGAAGCGGCGCTGCTTCAGCAGCGCGAACTGGTTCGGGTGGTCAGGCGTGCTCACGCGGTCTCCCTCTCTGGTGTTGTAGGCGCCGATTGTGCCGGGCGGGCCGTCGCTCAGCGGATGGATTGCACCGGCTCGGCGTAGCCGCGCCGCACGAGCCAGGCGAAGACGGAATCGACGGTGACCGTCTCGATGCGGTTGCCGTAGCGCTTGTGATTCGGGTGGTCGTCGAAGGCGATGTGGGCCGCGGTCACGCGCGCGCCCAGCCGCTTCATCGGCGAAATGCGCAGCGTGGTGGGCTCGTAGCCCTGCAGCTGCAGCCAGGCCTGTGCCCGCGCGCGGCTGGTGGCCTGGTCGTCCATGGCATGGGCGAAGGTTTCCAGCGCCCATTGGTTGGACTGCTGGTAGGCCTGCGCCCAGGGGTAGGCCACCATGTTGTAGCGCGGCGTGTGCAGCTGCGCGATGCGTGCGTTGTCGGCCAGCAGCGGTGCCAGCCGCGCCTGCACCTCAGGGCGCAGCACGACATAACCGGCCTGGTAGTCGTGCAGGTCGTCGAGGAAGAACTCGCCCAGGCCCTGGCGGTGGATGGCGGCGTGCGCCGTGCCGCATTGGTTGAGCTTGTGCACGACGCGCCATACGGAGCGGCCCGCACGCTCCTCGCGGTAGGCGAGGCCCAGATGCGAGTAGCGCAGGCCGTGGGCGCTCAGGTCCTGCCCGGCGCGGGCGAGCACCACCACGCGTGCGCCGCTGGCGTCGAGCGCCCGTGCCGTGCGCTCGGCCAGCACCATCGCGCGCTCCACGTTGCGCGCTTCTGGCGCCTGCTGCGTGCAGTCGCGTCCGGCGTGCGCGACCGTGGCGGCGCAGGCGAGCAGGAGCGTCGCGACGAGGCGCTTCATCGCGTCACCCGCTCGTCGTGCAGCAGCGCGGCGCCGATCTCGTTGGGGATGTAGGCGATGGCGCGGCCGGCGGCCGAGAGCACCCAGCCGGCGCTGAAGGCGCTCACCACCACCACCGTGCCCACGCCCACCGAGAGCGCACCCGCGCTCTGCGCGCCCAGCGTGACGCTGGCGCGCGCGCCGTCGGAGGCGCGCTCCAGGATGCAGACCACGCCGGTGGCGGAGGCCTCCACGGCGACGACGGTCAGCACCGCGCCGGCCGAGAGGAACATCGCCGGGGCGGCGACCGAGACCGCGATCGGCAGCATGGAAAGCGCGCTGGCATCGGAGGCGTTCGGGGGGTGGGCTTGCGCGGTGCCGCTGCCCAACGCCAGGGCGGCACACAGGCTGAGGGCGAGTCGTTTCATGGCCGTGCCCCTCATTCCGAGTCGCGACGGATCGCCAGACCCTCGCGGCGCGCTTCGGTGAGCGCCACCTCGTGCGCATCGCGCAGCGTCTTGGCCAGCGTGAACACGCTGGAGATCAGGAACAGCCAGCACACGCCGAGGTAGGCCTTGTAGGTCGGGTTGATCTCCATGCGCGCCAGGCCCCAGCCGGTGAGCGCCATCGCGAGGCCGAAGCCGGCCCACACGACGCCGCCCCACATGGGCGTGTCCACGCGACGCCCTTCGTTGTCGCGCACGTACTTGGCGAGCGCAAAGGCGGTCGAGAGGCAGAACACGTAGCCCATCACCATGAAGGCGCGGTCGAGGTCGACGCCGGGCAGGTAGGCCAGGCCGGTGGCGCACAGCGTGGCGGCGACGCCGAACGAGACCCACACCTGGAGCTTCCAGGCCTTGGTGTCCTTGCGGGGAACGGCGGGGGTGTGCATGTGGAATCCGGGTTGGTTGAACACGGGGCGCATGATCTGGAGGCGGCGCGCCGGGTTCAAGCGTCTCCAGGTGAGGTGGCGAGGCAGTCGCCGGCTGGTATCGTCTGACGATACTTTTCGGGAGGGTCAGCGATGAGCACGACGCAGGATCTCGTCACCGCGCTCAAGGCCGAGCTGAAGGCCGCCGGCATCACCTACGCCGAACTGGCGCAGCACCTGGGCATGTCCGAATCGAGCATGAAGCGCATCTTTGCCAAGGCCGACATGCCGCTCTCGCGCATCGACGACGTGCTGCGCGTGCTGAAGATGGATTTCGCCGAGCTCGCGCGCAAGGTGGCCGATGCGCAGCCGCTGCGCCGCGAGCTCACGCTGGAGCAGGAGAAGGCGGTGGTGGCCGACAAGCGGCTGCTGCTGATGGCGATCTGCTGCCTGAGCCAGTGGACCTTCGAGCAGGTGATCGCCACCTACACCTACACCCAGGCGGAGTGCATCAGGTACCTCGCGCAGCTCGACAAGCTCGGCATCATCGAGCTGCGCCCCATGAACCGCTATCGCCTGCAGGTCGCCAAGACCTTTCGCTGGCGGCCGCACGGCCCGGTGATGGATTACTTCCGCCAGCACGTGGTGGACGACTACTTCAGCGGCGGCTTCGATGGCGAAGGCGAGATGCTGATGCTGGTGCACGGCCAGGTCGGGCACAGCCTCGCCGGCGGTTTCGTCGAGCGGCTGCAGCGCGTGGCGCAGGATTTCGCGCAGCAGCACCTGTCCGACCAGCGCCTGCCGCCCGAGCAGAAGCGGCCCTACACCTTGGTGGTGGGCATGCGCTCGTGGCTGTTCGCGGCCTTCCGCGACCTCAAGCGCGAGGAGGCACCGGGCCGCCAGCCCTTCAGCCGGCGGCCTTGAGCGTGATGGTGAAGCAGGCCCAGGCGCCGGCTTCGCTCTCGGCCACGATCTGCCCGCCCATGCGCTCGATGAGCTGGCGACTGATGGCCAGGCCGATGCCCGTGCCTTCGCCATCGTTGGCATTGCGGCCGAGCCGGTTGAAGGGCTCGTACAGGCGCGTGAGCTGGTCGGGTGTCATGCCCGCGCCGCTGTTCCACACCGAGAGCGCCACCTCGCCGGGCCCGGCGCGCCGCGCCACCACACGCAGCCGCCCCTGGTCGTGGCCGTACTTGATGGCGTTCGAGAGCAGGTTGAGCACGCACTGGCGCAGGCGCAGGGCGTCGGCCTGTGCAGGCGGCAGGTCGGCGGCGACATCGCGCTCGATGGTCAGGCCGCGCGCATCGGCCTGGGCCTGCACCATCGCCAGGCTGTCGTCGAGGAGCCGAGGCAGGTCCACCGCCGCCGGCTGCAGCTCCACCGCGCCGAGTTCGATGCGGCTCAGGTCCATGAGGTCCGTGATGAGGCCGAGCAGGTGCTGCCCGGCGCGTTCGATGTGGGCCACGCGCTCCTTCTGGTGCGGCGTGAGCGGCGCGCGCTCGTCCATCTGCATGAGCTGCGAGAAGCCGATCACCGCGTTGAGCGGCGTGCGCAGCTCGTGGCTCACGCGCCCCAGGAACTGCGTCTTCATCGCACTCGCCTGCTCGGCCGCCTGCGCCTGCGCGAGCGCATGCTGGGCCGCATGCAGCGCGGAGACGTCGACGAAGGTGCCGACCACGCGGCGGATGCGCCCGTCGCTGCTGCGCTCGGCGATGCGCCCGTGCACCAGGAGCCAGATCCACTCGCCGGACTCGTGGCGCACGCGGAACTCGTCGCGGTAGGGCTGGCCGGGGTCCCGGAGGTAGGCCTTGAAGCGGCCGAGCGCGAGCGGCAGGTCTTCGGGGTGGCAGCGTGCGTCGAAGGCTTCCACCGTGACCGGGCCGAAGTCCTTGGGCGTGGTGCCCAGCACCTCGGCCCAGCGGCCGCCCAGCACCAGGCTGCCGACCGTGAGGTCGCGCTCCCAGAGTGCGACGCGGCCGGCGTTGATGGCGGTCGCCAGCCATTCGCGCGAGTGCTGCAGCTTGGCGATCATCTGCTCGCGCTCGGCCTGCAGCGCCACCTCGGCGCTCACGTCCATCACGTGCACCAGGCGGGCGGCGCGGCCACGCAGCGTGAGGTCGTGGCCGCTCACGCGCACGTGGAAGATGCCGCCGTCCTTGCTGCGGTGGCGCCACACGCCGGGGATCGTCACGCTCTGCTTCTCGCGCACCTCGCGCGTCATCTCCTCCATCGCCGGCACGTCCTCCGGCGGGCGGATGTCGGCCAGCGTCATCTTCAGCATCTCCTCGCGCGTGTAGCCGTAGCGGCGCAGCGTGGCCTCGTTGACGGCGAGGAAGCGCAGCGTCTGCACGTCGTAGACGAACATCGGATGCGGGCTGCGCGTGAAGAGCTCTTCATAGCGCGTCCCGTCGGGCAGCGGGGATGCGCCGGCGCCGCGCCGGCGGCGCCACAGCAGCGTGGCGACCGCGCCGGCCGCCACGAGCGCGCTCGCCATGGCGGCATAGAGCGACGGGCCTGCCGTCACAGCACGCCCAGTTCGCGCAGACGGGCTTCCTGCTCTTCGGTGATGCCGATGCCGCGCAGCACCGCGCTCGTGTCCTCGCCGAGCGTGGGCGCGCGGCGCGTGATGCGCCCAGGCGTCGCCGAGAGCTTGGGCACGATGCCGGGCACCTCGACGGTGAGCCCGTCGGCCGACGTCACGGTCTCGACCATGCCGCGCGCCCGGTAGTGCGGATCCTCGGCGATGTCGCGCGCGGTGTAGAGCCGCCCGGCCGGCACCTGCGCTGCATGGAGCGCCTCCAGCACGGCGGTCACGGTGCGGACCCGGGTCCACGCGCCGATGGCGGCGTCGATCTCGTCGACGCGCGCCACGCGGGCCGCGTTGCCCACGAGCGCGGGATCTTCCGCCCAGTCGTCGCGGCCGATCGCGCGCGCCAGCCGCTTGAAGATGCTGTCGCCGTTGCCGGCCACCAGCACCCAGCCGTCGGTGCAGGGGTAGGCATTGCTGGGCGCGATGCCGGGCAGCGCCGAGCCGGCCGCCTCGCGCACCGCGCCGAAGGCGCTGTACTCGGGCAGCAGGCTTTCCATGCAGTTGAAGACCGCTTCATAGAGCGCGACGTCGACCACCTGGCCGCGGCCCGTGGCATGGCGGTGGTGCAGCGCCATCAGGATGCCGATCACGCCGTGCAGCGAGGCGAGGGTGTCGCCGATGCTCACGCCCACGCGCACCGGCACGCGGCCCGGCTCGCCCGTCAGGTAGCGCAGCCCGCCCATGGCCTCGGCCACGACGCCGAAGCCGGGGCGGTCCTTGTAGGGGCCGGTCTGGCCGTAGCCGCTGATGCGCAGCATGACGAGCCCGGGGTTGGCCTCGGCGAGCGTCTCGTAGCCGAGCCCCCAGCCTTCCATCACGCCCGGCTTGAAGTTCTCGACCAGCACGTCGCATTCGGCGGCCAGGCGCTTGACGATCTCGCGCGCCTCGGGCTGGCGCAGGTCCAGCGCCACGCTCTTCTTGTTGCGCGACTGCACCTGCCACCACACGCTCGTGCCGTTGTGCAGCAGCCGCCACTGGCGCAGCGGGTCGCCGCTGCCGGGTGGCTCGATCTTGACGACCTCGGCGCCGAAGTCGGCGAGCGTCTTGGCGGCGAAGGGGCCGGCGATCAGCTGGCCGAGCTCCAGCACTTTGAGGCCGGCGAGCGGGCCGGCGGTGGCGGCGGCGGTGGCGGTGGGCGTGGTCACGGTGGTGGCGATCAGGCGGCGCGTTGTTCGATCAGGTAGTGGGCTTCGTCGTACTGGCCGAGCAGCTCGACCAGCCAGGGCAGCAGCGCCTGCATCTCGTCGTGCAGCGTGTAGGGCGGGTTGAGGACGAACATGCCGCTGCCGGCCAGCCCGTAGCCCTGGGCATCGGGCCGCTGCACCGTCAGGCGCACATGCAGGAAGCCCTTGGGCGCCAGCGCCTCCAGCCGGCGCGGCAGCTGCGCCGCCTCCACCTTGGTCACCTGCGGGTACCAGACCATGTAGACGCCTTCGGCGAAGCGCGCCAGCCCCTCGCGCAGCGAGGCGATGACGCGGCCGTAGTCGTGGTGGCCCTCGTAGCTCGGGTCCATCAGCACCGCACCGCGCCGCGAGGGCGGCGGCAGCTGGCTCTTCAGCCCGTCGAAGCCGTCGGCGTTGTGGATCTGCACGCCCTTCACGTCGCCCAGGTAGGAGTCGAGGATGCGGTGGTCGGTGTTGTGCAGCTCGAAGAGGCGCAGCTGGTCCTGCGGGCGCAGCAGCATCTGCGCGTAGGCCGGCGAGCCGGGGTACTGGGTGAGCTTGCCGTCGGGGTTGAACTCGCGCACGCAGGCCAGGTAGTCGGCCGCGAGTTCGGGCAGGGTTTCGCCGCGCTGGTGCAGGTCCCAGAGGCGGGCGATGCCGTCGAGGTACTCGTTCTTCTTCTGCGCGTACTGGCCCTCGAGCGAATAGCCGCCGGCGCCGGCGTGCGTGTCGACCACACGATAGGGCTTGTCCTTCTGGTTCAGGTAGCGCAGCACGCGGGTGAACACGATGTGCTTGAGCACGTCGGCATGGTTGCCCGCATGGAAGGCGTGTCGGTAGGCGAGCATGGGCGGTGGCGGTTCAGGTCGGGGTCGGGTTCGTATTGTCGGGCTCGTCGAGCCGCGCGAAGCGCTCGACCAGCTCGTCGACGAGGCGGCGCACGCGCAGCGGCAGGTGGCGTTGCGCCGGCACGATGGCGTGCAGCGGATAGCGCAGGCCGTGCCATTGCGGCATCAGCTCCACCAGCCGCCCGGCGCGCAGGTCGGCGCGCACGTCCAGGCGCGCCTTCTGCGCGATGCCCAGGCCCTGCACCGCCCATTCGCGCACCAGGCCGCCGTCGTCGGCCCGGCGGTTGCCGTTCACCTTCACCGACACCTCCGTGCCCTCGCGCTGGAACACCCACTGCGTGTGCGGCCGCTCGGCGCGGTGCAGCGCGAGGCAGTTGTGCTGCGCCAGCTCGCGCGGGTGCTGCGGCGCGCCGTGGCGCGCGATGTAGGCGGGCGACGCGACGAGCGCCGACTGCGTGACGTGGAGCCGGCGCGCGACCAGGCTGGAGTCGTGCAGCTCGCCGTAGCGCACCGCGATGTCGACGCGTTCGCGCAGCAGGTCCTGGCGCACGTCGGACACATGCAGCGCGATGCGCAGGCCGGGGTGGCGCGCGAGCACCTCGTCGAGCATGGGGCTGAGCACCTGGCGGCCGAGGTCGGCGGGTGCGGCGAGGTGCACCTCGCCTTCGAGCGTCTCGCGCTGGGCGCCGAGCAGGGCGCGGGCGTCGTCGAGCACGCCCAGGGCCCGCTCGGCGTGCTCGCGCAGCAGTTCGCCCTCGGGCGTGAGGCGCATGGAGCGGGTCGAGCGCTCGACCAGGCGCACGCCCAGCGCGGCCTCCAGCCGCTTGAGCGCCGCGCTCGCCGCCGCGGGCGTGAGCTGGAGCTGGCGTGCCGCCGCGCTCAGCGTGCCGGCGCGGGCCAGCCGCACGAAGAGCTGCAGTTGCGAAAGCTGGAGGTCAGGCGGCAGGGTCATCTTCAAAAATCAGTTGAAGCTGATTGTGGTTGCGGCCGGATTATCAAAGCCGAGGCAGGCTTCTACAGTGTCGCCACCCCCACATCCCGCCCACGGAGCGTCCGCATGAAAGCCGTTGCCTACCGCCAGTCCCTGCCCATCGACCACGCCGAGTCGCTGCTCGACGTCACCCTGCCCGAGCCGACCCCCGGCCCGCGCGACCTGCTGGTCGAGGTGCGGGCGGTCTCGGTCAACCCGGTGGACACCAAGGTGCGCAAGCGCGCCGCGCCACCGGCCGGCGAGGTCAAGGTGCTGGGCTGGGACGCGGCCGGTGTGGTGAAGGCCGTGGGCGCCCAGGTCACGCTCTTCCAGCCGGGCGACCGCGTCTGGTACGCCGGCGACATCACCCGTCCGGGCAGCAACGCCGAACTGCAGTGCGTGGACGAGCGCATCGTCGGCCACCTGCCGCAGAGCCTCTCGTTCGCGCAGGGCGCCGCGCTGCCGCTGACGGCCATCACGGCGTGGGAGGTGCTGTTCGACCGGCTGGAGATCGCCGACGGCGCGCAAGGCGCGCTGCTCATCGTGGGCGCGGCCGGCGGGGTCGGCTCCATCATGACCCAGCTCGCGCGCCAGCTCACCGGACTCACCGTGATCGGCACCGCCTCGCGGCCCGAGACGCAGGCCTGGGTGCGCGAGCTCGGCGCGCACCACGTGATCGACCACACGAAGCCGCTGTCGGAGGAGCTCGCCCGCATCGGCGTGCCGGCGGTCAGCCACGTGGCGAGCCTCACGCAGACGCACCTGCACTACGCCGAGATCGTGAAGGCGCTCGCGCCGCAGGGGCGCCTGAGCCTCATCGACGACCCGGCGCAGCCGCTGGACGTGATGCTGCTCAAGGGCAAGAGCCTGTCGCTGCGCTGGGAGTCGATGTTCACGCGCTCCATGTTCCAGACGCCCGACATGCAGGCCCAGCACGAGCTGCTGGAGCGCGTGGCGGCGCTGGTGGACGAAGGGCGCGTGCGCACCACGCTCGCCGAGCACTACGGCGTCATCGACGCGGCGAACCTGCGGCGCGCGCACGCCTTCATCGAAAGCGGCACGGCACGCGGCAAGGTCGTGCTCGAGGGCTTCTGAGGCGGCTCAGAGCTTGTTGCGGTGCAGCCGGGAGCGGAAGAGCTCCTGGATGCCGACCTCGCGCGGGCCGGGGATGAGCTCGCAGGTCTGCCCGGCCTGCAGCGTGCCCGGCGTGCGCACCGCGAGGTAGTAGCCGCACCAGGCGTTCTGGCCCATCAGCCGGGTCGCCTGGTTGAAGCCCATGGCGTGGTTGAACTTGAAGCAGGGAAAGCGCGGCTCGCTGACCGCCAGTTCGCAGTCGGGAAAGCGCAGCAGGTCGCCCACCCACACCTGGCTCTCGAGCAGGCCCTGGATCGTGAGGTTCTCGCCGATCGCGCCGTGCGGCAGCGGTTCGCCCCAGGCGGCCACGCGCGCCTGCGCGCGCACCGTCTGCCAGAACGGGTAGTGCTCGACCGGGTAGGCGTAGACCGCCTTCGGCAGGCCGCCGTGCACCGACAGGTCGGCCTGCTCGTCGGCTTCCAGGCCGAGCGGCTTCACCGCCACGGCGTGCGCAACGGGTCGCTTGTGGATGCCGGTGAAGACCCGGCGGCCGTCGATCTCGACCGGCTGCGCCAGGCTGACGTTGACACTGAGAAGGGTGGGCGGCGGCATGGGCGCGCATGATGCCCCAGCCACCCCGGCGCTCAGCGCGGCGGGGCCTTCCAGCCCTTCACGCTGCCGGCGACGCGCCGGCCCGATGCGCCGCTCACCCATTGCCCGAAGAGCTTGGCGGCGGGATGGTTGACGCGAAACGAGCGCATCACGTGGACCGGCGTCGCCAGGCGCGGGTCGCCCTGCACCAGCACCGCGAGCGGCTTGCGTCCCTGCGCGAGCCAGACCGCGCGCTCGACGAGCGCATAGGCGTTCTCGGCGGCGGCCTGCGTCAGCGGGTTGCCCCTGGCTTCGACGAACCAGGGCGCTGCCGGGGCCACCTTGGCCTCGCGCCAGAGCGCCAGGCTCGCCAGATGGGCGCCGCAGCCGGAGGGTGCCCCGATGAAGCGCGCCTGGGCCTGGGCGATGCGCGCCAGCGCGGCGGCCACGTCAGCTTCACCCGCAATGCCGACCGGGTCCCTGGCTTTTTTTCCGGTGCCGGTCACCGGACCCACGAGCACGAAGTCGCCGGCCGCGATCTGACGCCGGTCGTGTGCCAGGCCCTTCTTCTCGAGCGCAGCCTCCAGCTCGGGCGCGTTGGTCATGGCGGCGTCCACCTCGCCCCGCTCGAGCGACTCCAGCAGGTCGGCGCTGCGCCCGGGGACGAGCTGCACCGCCACGCCGGTGTCGCGCCCGAAGGCGCGCTGGAAGCGCGGCGCCAGGCCCGATTCCATGAGCGCCTGCTCGACGCCCAGCCGGAGCGGGTCCTGCAGCGATTTGCGTTGCACCGCATGCGCGGCGGGCACGCCCGCGGTGGCGAGCGCAGCGAGAACCAGGCGACGGGTAGCAGTCATGCGGGGCATCTTAAAAGCGCCCCCGGCCACCGCCCGCCGCCGAGCGCGGACTAGTTCACAGGCGGGCTGCATGGCGTTATGCGGAATATGCATGGGCCCCTGCGACCGGGTGGTGACCGCAGGATTACATTCGCAAGACAATCCCCCAGCGACCCTCTCCACCCCCCAGGTCGCACGCCGATTGCTCCGTCAACAGCGGCTGACAAAGCGGCATGGGGCGAGCCTCTCAGACCTGTCCGTCACGGTCCGCGAGGCTCGCCCGATTCCGCTTTACTTAACTTCGATGATTGGACCCGTGATGAACCAACCCGTGATGGAAGGCTTGCGCCTGAACGTGCCGGCCTACGTGAAACATGCCCGGCTCGTGGCGTGGGTCGCCGAGATCGCTGCCCTGACGCAGGCGAAAGACGTCTATTGGTGCGACGGCAGCAAGGAAGAGTACGACCGCCTGTGCGCCCAGCTCGTGGCCGCCGGGACCTTCAAGAAGCTCAACCCCGAGCTGCGCCCCAACAGCTACCTCGCGTGCAGCAGCCCGAGCGACGTGGCGCGCGTG
>JBIQJS010000067.1:0-20832 GCA_044507405.1 Rubrivivax sp.
TCCGCACCTTCGACCCCGACACGCAGCGCAGCCTCTACCCCGTGCCCGAGGTGCGCCTGCTGCCGGGCCGCGAGTTCCCGATGGACGAGGATGCGCGCGCCGCCTTCCGCTCGCGCTGGCGCGAGAAGGTCGAGGGCGACCCGACCAAGGTGCGGCTCTACAAGGACATCGGCGCGGGCATCGCGACCGCGGGCATCGAGTACTACCTGCCGCTCTTCTTCGACAGCACGGCGACGATCTTCGAGTACCTCGGAGCTGGCGCTGCCGTGGCGCTGCACGGCGAGATCGACGAGGCGCTGCAGCGCTTCTGGACCGACACCCGCGAGCGTCACCGCTTCCTGCAGCACGACAGGGAGCGGCCCATCCTGCCGCCCGAGGATCTCTTCCTGCGGCCCGAAGACTTCTTCACGCTCGCCAACGCGCACGCCGTGCTTGCGGTGCGTGGCCAGGAGCCGGTGGAGTGGGCCCGTCCGCTGCCCGACCTGAGCGTGGACCGAGGCGCGCCCGAGCCGCTCAAGCGCCTGCAGCAGCACCTGGGCGCGACCCCGCACCGCGTGCTCGTGGTCGCCGAGAGCCAGGGCCGGCGCGAAAGCCTGCTGGAGCTGCTGCGCGACAACAGGATCGAGCCGCCCACGATGGCGAGCCTGGCCGAGTTCGAAGGCTCCGACGAGCGCTACGCGATCGCCGTCGCGCCCATGGCCGAAGGCTTCTTCTGGACGGAAGACGGCCGCAACATCCAGTTCGTCACCGAGACCGAGCTCTTCGCCACCACGCCCACCGCGCGCCGCAAGCGCAAGCAGGAGCAGGCGAGCGACGTCAACACGCTGATCAAGGATCTCTCCGAGCTCAAGGTCGGCGACCCGGTGGTCCACATCAACCACGGCATCGGCCGCTACATCGGGCTCGTGAACATCGCGCTCGGCGGCGCCGACGAAGGACCGAGCGAGTTCCTGCACCTCGAATACGCCGACAAGGCGACGCTCTACGTGCCGGTGGCGCAGCTGCACCTCATCAGCCGCTACACCGGCGTGAGCCCCGACGAGGCGCCGCTGCACAAGCTGGGCTCGGGCCAATGGGAGAAGGCCAAGCGCAAGGCCGCCGAGCAGGTGCGCGACACCGCGGCCGAGCTGCTCAACCTCTACGCGCGCCGCGCCGCGCGCGAAGGCTACGCCTTCCGCTTCACGCCGCACGACTACGAGGCCTTCGCCGCGAGCTTCGGCTTCGAGGAGACGGCCGACCAGCAGGCGGCCATCCACGCCGTGATCCAGGACATGGTCTCGCCCCGCCCGATGGACCGGCTGATCTGCGGCGACGTGGGCTTCGGCAAGACCGAGGTGGCGCTGCGCGCGGCCTTCGTGGCCGTGGTCGGCGGCAAGCAGGTGGCCATCCTCGCGCCGACCACGCTGCTGGCCGAGCAGCACTACCAGAACATCGCCGACCGCTTCGGCCAGTGGCCGGTGAAGGTGGCCGGACTGTCGCGCTTCCAGTCGGCCAAGGAGACCAAGGCGGCGCTGGAAGGCCTGGCCGACGGCACCATCGACATCGTCGTCGGCACCCACAAGCTGCTCAGCCCCACGCTCAAGTTCAAGCGCCTGGGCCTGCTTGTCATCGACGAGGAGCACCGCTTCGGCGTGCGCCACAAGGAGGCGATCAAGGCCATGCGCGCCGAGGTGGACGTGCTCACGCTCACCGCCACGCCGATCCCGCGCACGCTGGGCATGGCGCTCGAAGGCCTGCGCGACCTGAGCGTGATCGCCACCGCGCCGCAGCGGCGCCTGGCCATCAAGACCTTCGTGCGCACCGAGACCAGCGGCACCATCCGCGAGGCCGTGCTGCGCGAGCTCAAGCGCGGCGGGCAGGTCTACTTCCTGCACAACGAGGTCGAGACCATCGAGAACCGGCGCATGAAGCTCGCCGAGCTGCTGCCGGAGGCGCGCATCGCCGTGGCGCACGGCCAGATGCCCGAGCGCCAGCTCGAGGCGGTGATGCGCGACTTCGTGGCCCAGCGCTACAACGTGCTGCTGTGCTCGACCATCATCGAGACCGGCATCGACGTGCCGAGCGCCAACACCATCGTCATCAGCCGCGCCGACAAGTTCGGCCTCGCGCAACTGCACCAGCTGCGCGGGCGCGTCGGCCGCTCGCACCACCAGGCCTATGCCTACCTGCTGGTGCCCGACGTGGAAGGCCTCACCAAGCAGGCCGCACAGCGGCTGGAAGCGATCCAGAACATGGAGGAGCTGGGCTCGGGCTTCTACCTCGCCATGCACGACCTCGAGATCCGCGGCGCCGGCGAGGTGCTGGGCGAAAACCAGAGCGGCAACATGATGGAGGTGGGTTTCCAGCTCTACAACGACATGCTGGCCGAGGCCGTGCGCTCGCTGAAGGCGGGCAAGGAGCCCGACCTGCTGTCGCCGCTCTCGGCCACGACCGAGATCAACCTGCACGCGCCGGCCCTGCTGCCCGACGACTACTGCGGCGACGTGCACACGCGCCTGTCGCTCTACAAGCGTCTGGCCACGGCCGAAAAGGCCGAGCAGATCGACGCCATGCTGGAGGAGATCACCGACCGCTTCGGCAAGCTCCCCGCGCAGGGCCAGACGCTCTTCGATGTGCACCGCCTGCGCGTGCTCGCCAAGCCCTATGGCGTCACCAAGATCGACGCCGGCCCGGCGCTCATGGTGATCAGCTTCCGCCCCAACCCGCCGATCGACGCGATGCGCATCATCGAGCTGGTGCAGAAGAACCGCCACATCAAGCTGGCCGGCAACGAGAAGCTGCGCATCGAGCGCGAGACGAAAGACCCGAAGGACCGCGCACAGCTCATCCGTGACGTGCTGCGTTCGCTGGGCACGCCGACCACGCCCACTGCAACTTCCACGCAACCCGCCTGACCTCCATGTCCCCCACCGAACACGCCCCCGGCCTCGTCGTCCAGCGCTTCACGCCGCCGCTCCCGCTGGCCGACTTCAAGCTCATCGCCTTCGACATGGATTCCACGCTCATCAACATCGAATGCGTGGACGAGATCGCCGATGCCGCCGGCCGCAAGGCGGAGGTCGCGGCCATCACCGAGGCCGCGATGCGCGGCGAGATCGCCGACTACAAGGAAAGCCTGCGCCAGCGCGTGGCGCTGCTGAAGGGCGTGCCGGTGAGCGCGATGCAGCAGGTGCTCGACGAGCGCCTGCGCCTCAACCCCGGCGCAGCCGAGCTCGTGCGCGCCTGCAAGGCCGTCGGCATGAAGGTGCTGCTGGTCTCGGGCGGCTTCACCTACTTCACCGACCACGTGCGCGATCGGCTCGGCATCGACTACACCCGCAGCAACGTGCTGGAGGTCGCGAACGGCGTCCTCACCGGGCGCATGGTCGACCAGCCCTGGGGCGACATCTGCGACGGCGAGGAGAAGCGCAAGATGCTGCTGGCCACCTGCGCGCAACTCGGGATCTCGCCGAAACAGGCCATCGCCATGGGCGACGGCGCGAACGACCTGCCGATGATGGGCGAGGCCGGCCTGTCGGTCGCCTACCACGCCAAGCCCAAGGTGCGCGAGCAGGCGATGGTGGCGATCAACGAGGGCGGGCTGGACCGCCTGCTGGAAGTGGTGCGCTGACTCAGCCGATCCGGAAGGCGCTCACCGCCTGGCTCAGCGCCTGAGCCTGCTGCTTGAGGCTCTCGGCCGCGGCCGACGACTGCTCCACGAGCGCGGCGTTGTGCTGCGTGGCGCTGTCCATCTGGCTCACCGAGGTGTTGACCTGCTCCAGCCCGGACGACTGCTCGACCGTGGCGTCGGCAATGGCGCGGATGGTGCCCGAGACCTCGCGCACCGAGCTCACCACCTCCTGCATGATGCGGCCCGCGTCGTTGGCGAGCGTGGAGCCGGCTTCGACGCGCTCCTCGCTGTTGCGGATGAGCACCTTGATCTCCTTGGCCGCTTCCGCCGAGCGCTGCGCGAGGCTGCGCACCTCGGCGGCCACGACCGCGAAGCCGCGGCCCTGTTCGCCGGCACGCGCGGCTTCCACCGCCGCGTTGAGCGCAAGGATGTTGGTCTGGAACGCGATGCCGTCGATCACGCCGATGATCTCGCCGATCCGCTTGGAAGCGGCGGTGATCTGCTCCATCTGCTGGACCACTTCGCCGACGACGGCGCCGCCTTTCTCGGCCACCTCGGAGGCATTGGCCGCCATGGTGGTCGCGGTACGAGATGCGTCGGCGTTGCTCTTCACGGTGCTGGAGAGCTCGTGCAGGGTCGCGGCGGTCTGCTGCACGTTGGCCGCCTGCGCCTCGGTACGGGCCGAGAGGTCGAGGTTGCCGCTCGCCACCTCGGACGAGGCCGTGGAGATCGATTCGGCACCCGTGCGCACGCCGGAGACGATGCCCGACAGGCTCTGCACCATGCGCTGCATGCTGGCGAGCAGACTGGTCTGGTCGTTCTTGCGGGTGGCGATCTGCACCGTGAGATCGCCGGCAGCCACACGCTCCACCACCGCAGCGGCATAGGCGGGGTCGCCGCCGAGCTGGCGCAGCACCGAGCGCGTCACCGCCGCCGCCAGGCCCAGGCCCAGCAGCACCGAGAGCAGCACGCCGCCGGCGAGCACCGCACGGCTGATCTGGTAGGCGCGCTCGCTCCCCGCCGCGGCGGCATTGCCGCCTTCGATGCTGAGCTCCACCAGGCGATCCATGCGCGTTTCGACCTGCTGGGCGCGGGGGCGCATCTCGCCGTTCTGCAGGGCCATCGCGGCGTCGTTGCCTTCGTTGCTCGAAACCTGCAGCACCTGCTTGGTCACGCTGATGAACGACTGGTTGAGGCCGCGGATCTCGTCCAGCAGCTTGCGCTGCTCTTCGAGCGAAACGAGCGCGGCGAACTCCGCCTCATGCTTGGCGTATTCCTCGAGGGCCGCGTCGACGACCGCCGCGTGCCGGCGCTTCTCGCGCTCGTTGCCTGCCGTCGCATGCTGCAGCGCGCCCAGGCGGATGGCCTGCAGGTCGCTGCGCCACACCAGCGCGGCGCGCACCGACGGCATCCACTGCGACTGCAGATCCGCTGCCACATGGTTGACCTGGCCCAGCTGCCAGACAGCGCCCACGCCGAGCGCCACGGTGAGCAGGATCGCCACACCGAAGGCAGCGATCAGGCGGTGGGAAAGTTTCAGTTGTTCGAACCAGCGCACGTATTGCCTCCTCAGGGGGGGCCTGCACATGGGCCCCGGTCCAGGGAACATCGGCAATCGCCTGCGAAGCTATAGGCCGGGCAGACCCCCGAGCCTGGGACATATGTCGCAGAATTCCGCGGCCGGTCCGCGCGCGTTTCAGGTCAGGGCAGTGGCACTGACCACGATGCCGTCCTCGTCGGCGTAGAGCCAGTCGCCGGGGCGCACCCACACCCCCTGCACCTGCACTGCCACGTCACGCTCGCCGACGTTGCGCTTCTCGGTCGGCAGCGGCATGAGCGCCAGCGCCCGGATGCCCAGATCGCAGGCGGCGAGTTCGGCGCTGTCGCGCACGCAGCCATCGACCACGATGCCGGCCCAGCCGTTCCTGGCGCCGGCGGCGCCGAGGTTGCCGCCGACCAGCGCGCGGCGCAGCGAGCCGCCACCATCGACGACGAGCACGCGTCCCTCACCCGGGGAGTCGAGCGCCGCCTTGACGAGCGAGTTGTCCTCGAAGCACTTCACTGTCACGACACGGCCGGCGAACTTGCGGCGCTTGCCGTAGTCGTGGAAGACCGGCGGCAACACGCGAAAGGCGCCGTCGGTGTCGTTCTTGTGGGTGTCGCAGAAATCGCAGGTGGCGAACTCGAGGGTCATGGGCGCGTCCTTCTCCATCGGGTGGGGAACCGCAGGCCGCAGGATGCGGCGCTGCACAACGCGCCCGAGTGTGCCACCGCCGCCGCGCGGCGCGGCGTGCCGCGTCAGTTCTGGGCGACCTGCAGGCCGCTGGCTTCCCATTCGGGCAGGCCGCCCCGGAACCAGTAAACCTGCTTGAAGCCCGCCGCGACCGCCGCCTTGCTGGCCTTGTACGACTTCCAGCACTCCGCGCCGTTGCAGGAGAAGATGGTCGGCTTGCTCTTGTCGAGCTTGGCCAGCGCGGAGAAGTCATCCTTGGCCGGGTCGAACGCCACGTCCTTCAGGCTCTTCTCGATATAGGGCACATACACCGCCTGCGGGATGCGCCGGGTCTTGAATTCCTTTTCGGAGCGCGTGTCGACGATGACCGCGCCACTGGCCACCAGCTGGCGGACCTGTGCCGCGGTGACGACCGTCGCACCGGGCAGCGAGTTCGGCGTGAAGTAACCGAGTTCGGCCACGCGCTGGTACAGCGATGCCTCCGGGCGCTGCGTGACCGGCTTGAGACCCGACGTGCTCGCGCCGGTGGCGAACCACTGCGCGATGCGGTCACGCGAGGTCGCCGGCAGGTTCTTGCGCACCACCACCGACAGCCCGCCGGGCACCGGCACCGAGCTCGCCACGGTGTGCAGCGACTGGCCGTTGGACTTCACCCATTCATTCCACTCGCTCTGGCGCACGACCGTCGCGTCGAAGATGCCCATGTCGACCGCGACCAGGCCTGCAGTCGGCCAGCGGGCGAATTCGACATACAGGTTCTGGAACGACAGGCCCGCCGCGTTCAGCATGCCGCGCGCGACGTAGCTGTAGATGGAGTCCTGCTGCGGCAGATAGATGCGCTGGCCATCGAGCGCCTCGATCTTGGCGCGGTCGCGCCGCGTGACGAGCACGTACTGCTCGACCGGCTGGGTCGAGCCGAGCAGCTCGTAGCCACGCGCCAGCGCGGAGGCCGCGACCTGGGGCGGCGCGATGTAGATGTCGACCTCGCCGGTGCGGGTGGCCCGCATCACGTCCGTCAGGTCTTCGTTGATGACGACTTTCGTCGGTTGGCCCGTCGCCTTCGTCAAGGCCGATTCGGCCACCGCGGTGACGACCGTGAGCGAGTCCTTCTTGGAGGTGGGCTCGACCGCGATCATGGCGGTCAACTGGGCCTGCGCCAGGCCAGCGGCCAGGAGCCACGAACCAGCAACGAGATGGCGAAGTGCAGACATGGATGGTCCTCTCTTGGATCTATGTATTCCGCGTTGCAATAAACGTGCACACAACGCGTTCCTCAACTCTTCGTATTTTCGGTAGCAACCCGGATACGTTGAGCGCGCAAAACGCTGGAGGTGTAAGCAATCGATTCAAAACGTGAAGCACCTGCACCGTGCAAGGCTATGCTTCGCGGCCGTGACCCCAGTGACCTCGGCTTCGCATCGAGGTCTGTTTTCCAAAGTCCCATCAATGGAGCGATCGAACGCCATGTCTTTGCCTACCGATGTCCGCCGCCGACAACTACTCGCCGGGAGCGCCAGTGCGCTTGTTGCCGTTCCGCTGGCTGGCTGCGCGACCGGCGTTGGCGCACCGGGGAGCGCACCCGCACCCGCTCCTGCAGCGCCGGCCGCGGCGGGGCCGAAGCCCCTTCCCGCCTACGCGAGCTGGAAGGACGCCAAGAGCCTCATCGTCCACAGCAGCAGCACGCTCGAGACCAAGCGCAGCGCGATGGGCTCGGGCCTGATCACGCCGGCCGATCGGCTCTATGTCCGCAACAACCTGCCGCCGTCGATTCCGGAGAGCGCGCTGGCCAACCCTGACGCATGGCAGGTCTCGATCGAAGGCGTCGCCAAGCCGCAGACGCTGACGATCGCTCAACTCAAGACCATCGACTTCACGACGGTCGCGATGGTCCTGCAGTGCAGCGGCAACGGCCGCGGCTTCTTCCCGCACAAGCCGAGCGGCACCCCCTGGAAGGTGGGCGCTGCAGGCTGCGTGGTCTGGGCCGGCGTGCCCCTGCAATCGGTCATCGAGCACCTGGGCGGCGCGCAGCGCGGCATGCTCTACATCACCGGCACCGGCGGCGAGAAGCTGCCGGAAGGCGTCGATCCGCTGAACGCGCTGGTCGAGCGTTCGGTGCCCATCGCGGCGCTCAAGGATGCCGTGCTGGCCTGGGAAATGAACGGCGCGCCGCTCAGCCTCGCCCATGGCGCCCCGTTGCGTCTGGTGCTGCCCGGGTACAACGGCGTCAACAACATCAAGTACGTCAAGCGCATCGCGCTCACGCCGACCGAGAGCAAGGCCAGGATCATGGCGGACCGCTACCGCGTGGCGCCGCTCGGCTCCAAGGGCAACCCGTCGCAGGAATCGGTGCTGCTGCTCAACGTCAAGTCGTGGATCAACACGCCGTCCGGCGAAGAAGGCGGCAACCTCGCGGCCGGCCCCACCCAGATCCTGGGCGTGGCTTTCAGCGGGGGTGCTCCGATCAAGCGCGTCGAAGTCTCGGTCGACGGCGGCAAGACCTGGCGCGATGCCAAGCTGGTCGGCCCGGACCTCGGCCCCTTCGCCTGGCGCCAGTTCGCCTTCCAGGCCAACCTGCCTGCGGGCAAGCACCTCCTCGTGAGCCGCGCCACCGATGCGGCCGGCAACGTGCAACCGCAGAACCGGGCCGAAAACGCCGACGGGTACAGCAACAACAGCTGGCTCGACCACGGCGTGACGGTCACGGCGGCGTGAGAGCGCTGAAACTGGCGCTCGTGGCGGGGCTGGCGATCACCAGCCTCGCCAGTCATGCAGACGACCGCGCAGCCGGCCGCAAGCTCTTCACGAGCGGCACGGCCCCGAGCTGCGCGCTCTGCCACTCCCTGCAGGATGCGCAAGCCACCGGTGAAGTCGGGCCGGCGCTCGACGAACTCAAACCCGATGCAGAGCGCGTGGCCAAGGCGGTGCGCAATGGGCTCGGCGTGATGCCGGCCTTCCAGGGCAAGCTCTCCGAGAAGGACATCGACCTTCTCGCCCGATACGTGGCACAGGCCACGGGCGCTGCGCGCTGACCGTCCGCACACCTTCGGCGGCAGCGGACGCGGGCTTCAGACACACCAGCAGCGCCCGACCCAGCGCAGGCGCTGCGTTCAGCCCTTCTTCGCCAGCGCCGCGTTGCGGATGGCGGTCAGCGTGCTGCGGCTGGTGCTGACATCGGCATCGAGCTTGAGGTGCAGCAATGTCGGCGTCTGCGAGGCCAGCGCCTCCGCAAACGCCGGCTCGAAGGCCGCGGTTGCGTCCACACGGCTGGCGCGCCAGCCGTAGGCGCGCGCAAGCGCCGCGAAATCCGGGTTGAAGAGGTCGCTGCCGCTCACGCGGCCGGGGTACTCGCGCTCCTGGTGCATGCGGATGGTGCCGTAGGTGCCGTTGTCGACCACCACGCTGACGAGACGTTTCGCGCCATACCCGGTGGCAGTGGCGAGCTCCTGGCCGGTCATGAGGAAGTCGCCGTCGCCGGCGAGGTTGACCACCGTGCGCTGCGGGTACAGCAGCGCCGCGGCCACCGCGGCCGGCACGCCGTAGCCCATGGCCCCGGAGGTCGGCGCGAGTTGCGTGCGGCCGTGGTGCTGCAGCCCGACATGGCGGCAGTAGCGATGCAGCCAGCCGGCGTAGTTGCCGGCGCCATTGGTGTAAATCGTGTCTTCAGGCGCCAAGCGCTGGATCGTCTTGACGACGGCCGCCATGTCGAGCGGCTGCACCTCCTGCGGCTGGAGGTTGGCCTCGTAGTCGGCATGAGCCCCGGCGGTCCAGTCGGCCCAGGGCAGCTCCGTCGGCGCTGTCAGTCCTTCGAGCGCGCGTGCCGCGCTCGCCATGGAGGACTGCAGCAGCAGGTCGGCGGCATACACGCGGCCCAGCTCCTCGGCACCCGCGTGGATGTGGATCAGCTTCTGCGCGGGCCGCGGCGGCTGCAGCAGCGTGTAGCCGCTGGTCGTCATCTCGCCCAGGCGCGGGCCGATGGCCAGCACCAGGTCGGCCTGGCGGATGCGTTCGGCGAGCCTGGGATTGATCGCGATGCCGACGTCGCCCGCGTACTGCGGATGGCGGTTGTCGAAGAGATCCTGGAAGCGGAACGCGCAGCCGACCGGCAGCTTCCAGTTTTCGGCAAAGCGCTGCATCGCGGCGCACGCGCCGGCATCCCAACCGCCGCCGCCCACGATGACGAACGGCCGCTTCGCCGCGAGCAGCAGGGTGCGCACCTCGCGCAGCCCGCCCGGTGCGGGCCAAGCGTGCGCGGGCTCGGCGCGGGGCAGCACCGGCGCGCGGGTCTCGCGCGCGAGCATGTCTTCAGGCAGCGCCAGCACCACCGGCCCGGGCCGGCCCTGCATGGCGGTGTGGAAGGCACGCGAGACGTACTCCGGCAGCCGGTCGGCGTCGTGCACCTCGCCCACCCACTTCGCGAACCCGAGCGTGCCGGGGCCAAACATCTGCCGGTAGTCGACCTCCTGGAAGGCTTCGCGGTCGCGTTGGTCGCTGGCCACCTGGCCGATCAGCAGCACCATGGGCGTGCTGTCCTGGAAGGCGGTGTGCAGGCCGATGCTCGCGTTGGTCGCGCCCGGCCCGCGCGTCACGAAGCACACGCCGGGGCGGCCGGTGAGCTTGCCCTGCGCTTCGGCCATGAAGGCCGCCCCGCCCTCCTGCCGGCATGCGATGAAGCGGATGCGCTCGCGGTGCTCGTGGAAGCCGTCGAGCGCGGCAAGGTAGCTCTCGCCGGGCACACCGAACACGTCCGTGACGCCTTGCGCCACGAGCGCCTCGACCAGCGCATGGCCTGCCAGGCGGGAGGGAGAGGACGCTGTCGCGTCGTTCGTCGTCGTCATGCGGCGACTTTACGGCCGCCGCGCAGCTGCGCGATGCCCAGGCCCACGAGCGAGGCCGAGCCGACGCCCACCGCCAGCGCCACCGCGGCGCCGTAGAAGACGCTGGACGCCGAGCCCCCGTCGAGCAAGGCACCGAAGACCGGGGCCGCGACTGCAAAGCCAAGGTCCAGCCCCGAATACACCGTGCCGTAGACGCGCCCCGTCGCCCCGGGCGGCGCAGCCTGTTTGATGAGCATGTCGCGCGACGGCCCGGCCAGGCCCACGCCGAAGCCCGCAAGCGACGCGACCGCGGCCGCTGCCACCCCCGGCAGCACGCCGCTCGCCACCACGCACAGCAGCGCGGCAGCACCCATCAGGCACACGCCGATGATGCGTTCCAGCCGCTCGGCCCGGGCGGTGAGGAAGCCGCCGACCACCATGCCCGCCGCGCCGCACAGCATGTAGCCGGTCACCACGAACGCGGTGATCGACAGCGGCAGGCCGTACATCTGCTGCAGGGCCGGGCTCGCGAAGCTCTGGATCGCGCTCAGCGCACAGGTCGACCAGAAGAAGAACGAGAAGCACAGCCACACCGAGGGCAGCCTCAGGAAGGCGAGCGGATGCTCGTTCGCCGGTGCGGCGGCAGCACCCTTGGCGGCCGGGCTCTCGTGCGCCCAGCTGCCGGCGCGATCGTCGATCGCCTCCCGGTTGAGCCACAGCACCGCCATCACGAAGAGCGCCCACACGCCCATGCCGGCGGCGGCGACGCGCCAGGAGCCGGTCAGCGTGGTGATGCCGGCGAGGAACACCGGCGCCGCTGCCCACCCCAGGTTGCCGGTGATGCCGTGCACCGAGAACGCATGCCCGAGCCGCGGCTGCGAGACGCGCTTGTTGAGGATGGTGAAGTCCACCGGGTGGAAGGGCGAGTTGCCCAGGCCCGCGAGCGTGGCCGCAAGCATCAGGCCTGCGTAGCTGTTGGCTGTGGCCACCGAGAGCGCCGCCAGCACGAAGCAGGCAAGCGCAGCGAAGAGCACCGGCCGCGCGCCCACGCGGTCCACCAGAAAGCCCGCGAGCGCCTGCCCCACGCCCGAGACGATGAAGAAGGTGGAGACCAGCAGCCCGAGCTGCGAATAGCTGTAGCCGAAGTCGCGGATGAAGAGCGGAAAGAGCGGCGGCAGCAGCATGTGGAAGAAGTGCGACGTGCCGTGCGCCAGGCCGATGAGCGAGATGGTGCGGGCGTCTTGCGACAAGGTGGGGGAGGCGGCGGTCATGTGCGGCTGGGCGGTCTGCGGGATCGCCGCACTCTAGGCTGCGGCAGGCGGACGAAGTTACGATAGGTCGTCAACCTCTGTCGAGAAACGGACATGCCCCGTCCCCCCACCGCCAGGCGCCACACGAGCGTGCCGCCGGTCGACCCGCAACGCTACGCCCCCACGGCCGAGTACCCGGTGCGTGCCAAGGCGCGGCGCCTGGCGGCCGACACCCACATCGATCCGCACAGCCATCCGTGGGGGCAGCTCGCCTTCTCGGTGACGGGCGTGCTGCGCATGACCGCCACCCGCAGCACCTACATCGTGCCGCCCTCGCGCGCGGTGTGGATCCCGCCGCACGTGGAGCACATGGTGAACGTGGTGGAAGACGCCGAGCTGCGCACGCTCTACCTCTACCAGGACGATGCCCTCTGCGGCCCCGAGCGGAACGCCGGACCTGGTTCGCCCTGGCGCCAGTGCCGCGTGATCGAGGTCTCCAGCCTCCTGCGCGAGCTCGTCATGCACCTGGGCACCGAGCCCGTTCCGCTCACGCCCGGCCAGCGCCCGCCCGAGCGCGAGCAGCACCTCGTCGCGCTGGTGCTCGACGAGCTGCGCCGAGCGAAGCAGGTGCCCATCGGCGTGGACCTGCCGCAGGACAAGCGGCTGCGAACGCTCTGCGAGGCCGTGCTCGACGACCCGACGCGCTGGAGCACGCTCGACGTCTGCGCCCGCGCGGCCGGCGCCAGCCCGCGCACCGTGGCGCGGCTCTTTCGCAGCGAACTGGGCACCACCTTCCTGCAATGGCGCCAGCAGGTGCTGCTCGCCAAGGCGCTCACCATGGCCGCGCGCAAGCTGCCGATGTCGGTGATCTCGGCCGAACTCGGCTACGCGAGCCCCAGCGCCTTCACCGCGATGGTCACGCGCTCGGTGGGCGCGCCGCCCAGCCGCTTCTTCAACTGAGACCCCCTTGAACGAAGGCCCCGTTTCAACCAATCGTTGCAATCCGCACGAGGTTGGCGAGGCGAGACACGCCTAGACTCCACCGTCAACAGCGCCGCCGGAAGGCGCGAAGTCGGGGGTCAACGACATGCTCAGTTCGCTCTTCGGTGACTTGCGCACCATCCGTGGCAATCCCACGTCGGAAGGCTCGGACCACGGCTTCGCTGCCACGGCCATCCTCGAAAGCGTGGCGACCGAGGTCAACGACCGCGGGCAGATGGTGGACAACCACCAGCGCGACCTGGTCGTGGCCGGCTCGCCGGCCCAGGCGATCCGCGATCACTTCACCGCCACCCGAGCCGACCTCGAGACCGCCACGCGCCTGATCGCCCTGCACGACCCGACCGCCGTGTGGGCGAGCGCCGTGATCAAGGCGCTGTCGGATGCGAGCGGGCGTCCCATCGAGCGGCTGCACCTGCGCGAGCAAGGCACGCTGCGCACGCTGGCCACCATCGAGCGCACGACGCTGGAGCGCCGCAACGAAGACCTGCTGCGCATCTACCACGCCGACGTGCGCGCGCCCGGCAGCGACAACGCGGCCATCCCGCTTGCGCTCATGGAGCGCAGCCACATGACGGCGGTGATCGTGGGCGCCATGCAGCCGCATGCGATCGACGAGATGCTCGCCACCCTGCAGGCTGCCGTGCACCACGCCAACTGGCGCTGCCCGACGCTGCTCTTCATGCTGCCGCCCAATGCGGTCTGGATCGCCAACAAGATCAGCATGATCGAGTGGCCTGCGCGCCTGAAGGTGCAGGTGCTCAACGAGGCGCTGACCAGTGCCTCGGCGGTGTGGAATTCGCTGCTGGGCATGTGGAACCGCGTGAAGAAGGAGCCCGTGTGGGGCCCCCCGCCGGCGCCCACGCCCGCGCTCGACGGTTTTCCGATCAAGGTGGCCGACCTCGCTCGCCCGCCCGAGCCGACCGCCTTCCCGCCCACCGTGCCGCTGCGACGCCCGCTGCTCGACCCGGCGCTCGCCACCACCGCGCTCGGCGTGCTGGCCGCGCTCGACGGCGTCTATGCCTGCGCCGTGGTCGATGCCGGCACCGGACTCATCCTCGCCCGGCAGGAGCGCCCCGGCCAGCCGGTCGACCTGGAGCTCGCCGCCGCCGCCAGCGCGCAACTGCTGCGCAGCCACCAGCACGTCTCGCGGCAGCTCGGCCTCACCCACGACATCGACGAGGTGATGACCAGCGCCGGCGGGCGCCATCACCTCCTGCGCAGCGCATCGCGCCACAAGGGACTCTTCCTCTTCGCCGTGCTCGACAAGCAGCGCACCAACCTCGCGCTGGCACGCTACAAGCTGATGGAAGCGGAAAACGGGCTCGGGTAAGGATCGGAGCGCTGGGCTACCATGATCGGCCTCGTGTCCGCATGGACCGCCTACACGCCCAGCCATGAGCCAAGTGCTGTTCGACTACACGCGGCAGGACGCCACCGGCGCCAGCTGCACCGCCCACGCATGGGCCAAGGTCCCCGAGCCCCTCACGCCTGACCAGCGCCAGCAGTGGAAGGAGCGCGCGAAGGCGCTGCTCGAGGAACACCAGGCCGTGCTCGTCGCCCACTACTACGTCGACGGCGACCTGCAGGACCTCGCGCTCGAGACCGGCGGCTGCGTGGCCGACTCGCTCGAGATGGCGCGCTTCGGCCGCGACCACGCTGCCAAGACGCTGGTCGTCGCCGGCGTGCGCTTCATGGGCGAGAGCGCCAAGATCCTGAGCCCCGAGAAGCGCGTGCTGATGCCCGATCTCGATGCGACCTGCTCGCTCGACCTCGGCTGCCCCGCCGACGATTTCGCCCGCTTCTGCGACGCGCACCCCGACCGCAAGGTCGTGGTCTACGCCAACACCAGCGCCGCGGTGAAGGCGCGCGCCGACTGGATGGTGACGAGCTCCTGCGCGCTGGCGATCGTGAAGCACCTCAAGGACCAGGGCGAGAAGATCCTCTGGGCGCCCGACCGCCACCTGGGCCGCTACATCCAGCAGCAGACGCACGCCGACATGCTGATGTGGAACGGCGCGTGCATCGTGCACGACGAGTTCAAGGGCCTGGAGCTCGACCTCCTCAAGGCGCAGCACCCGGGCGCGATGGTGCTGGTGCACCCCGAATCGCCCGAGAGCGTGGTCGCCCAGGCCGACGTGGTGGGCTCGACCTCGCAACTGCTCAACGCGGTGATCGAGGGCAACGCGCCGGCCTACATCGTGGCCACCGACAACGGCATACTGCACCGCATGCGCCAGCTCGCGCCGGGCAAGACGCTGATCGAGGCGCCCACCGCCGGCAACAGCGCGACGTGCAAGAGCTGCGCGCACTGCCCCTGGATGGCGATGAACGCGCTGCAGGGCGTCGTCAACTGCCTGGAGAACGGCGTGGGCGAGATCCACGTCGAGGAGCCGATCCGCAGCCAGGCGCTCGGCTGCATCGACCGCATGCTCGACTTCGTGAAGCGCAACCCGACGGCGATCCAGAAGCCCGGCCTCGTCAAGAACATCGGCGCGGCCTGAGCGAGGCTTCGACAGGCTCACGACGCCTCACCTTCCGTTCGCACTGAGCTTGTCGAAGTGCCACACCGAACACCATGTACGACCAGAACGAAACCCTCGAACAGGCGCGCGAGCGCAACATCCACGACGCCCTGAGCGAAGACATCGGCCGCCACGACTGGACGGCCATGCTCGTGCCCGGCGCGCAGCGCGTGAGGGCGCGCGTGCTGGTGCGCGAGGAGGCCGTGCTGTGCGGCCGCGAATGGTTCGACGGCTGCCTGCATGCGCTCGACAACGACGCGCGTGTGGACTGGCAGGTGCCAGAAGGCGCGCTGATGTCGCCCGACACCGTGGTCTGCCACATCGAGGCCAACGCGCGCGCCCTGCTCTCGGCCGAGCGCCCGGCGCTCAACTTCCTGCAGCTACTCTCGGGCACGGCGACCATCACCCGCCGCCACGTGGACGCGATCGCCGGCGCCTCGCCCAACCCGCGCGGCTGCGCCGTACTCGACACGCGCAAGACCATCCCCGGCCTGCGCCAGGCGCAGAAGTACGCCGTGCGCGTGGGCGGCGGCCAGAACCAGCGCCTCGCGCTCTGGCACGGCATCCTCATCAAGGAAAACCACATCGCCGCCGCCGGCGGCGTGGCCCAGGCGCTGCACAACGCGCAGGCGCTCAACTCGGGCGTGGACATCCAGGTCGAGGTGGAAAACATCGCCCAGCTGCGCGAGGCGCTCGACGCGGGCGCGAAGAGCGTGCTGCTCGACAACTTCACCGAGCCGCTGATGCGCGAGGCGGTCGCCGTGACGCAGGGGCGTGCGCTGCTCGAGGTTTCGGGCAACGTGAAGCTGGAGCAGATCCGCGAGATCGCGGCCACCGGCGTGGACCGCATCTCGATCGGGCGCCTCACGAAAGACGTGAAGGCGGTGGACTACTCGATGCGGGTGCTCGAGCGGCTGTGAGTGTTGGGCGGGGCTTCGACAAGCTCAGCCCGAACGGAGCCGGGCTCAGCCGAACGTAGATGGCCTCAGGCAAACCTAGATGGCCTCAGGGGAACGTAGATCGCCTCAGCGCGATCGCGCATGAAACCGTTCGCCCTGAGCTTGTCGAAGGGCCCGCACCCTCGCGTCAACGCCCCTTGAAGTTCGCCTTGCGCTTCTCCACGAAGGAACGCACCCCCTCCGCCCAGTCCTCGCTGGTGAAGATCCGCTTCTGAATCGCCGGAAAATCGGCGATGGCGGCCGCCGGCCCCTCCTCCACCGCCTTGATCGCGTTCTGGCGCGTGGCCTGCACGGCCAGCGGCGCCTGCTCGGCGATGCGCTCCGCAATCGCGAGCGCCTCTTCCAGCACGCGGTGGTTGGGCACCACCTTCTGCACGAAGTTGAGCCGGTAGGCGGTGGCCGCGTCGAACTCGTCGCCGGTCAGCAGGTACAGCAGCGCATTGCCGAGACCACAGCGCTCGGCCATGCGCGTGGTGGCGCCGCCGCCGGGCATGAGGCCGCGCTGCACCTCCTTCTGGCTGAAGCGGGTGTATTCGCCGGCCACCACGATGTCAGCGGCGAGCATGAGCTCGATGCCCACCGTGTAGCAGATGCCCTTGACCGCCGCGATCACGGGCTTGCTGCGGCGGCGGTAGCCGCCCTTGAAGTCGTGCGCTTCGACCAGGCCCTCGGGCACGACCTTCTCGCCGCGCTCCATGTAGGGCTGCATGGCGGGCATGTCCAGACCCGCGGTGAAGTGGTCGCCGAAGGCGTGCAGCACGCCCACGCGCAAGTCGGGCTCGTCTTCGAGCCGGGTGTAGGCCTCGGCGAGCTGGCGGAACATCTCGGGTGTCCAGCCATTGCGCTTGGCCGGGCGGTTGAGGCCGATGAGCAGCACGTTGCCGACGACCTGGGTTTCGATGCAGCCGTGGGCCGGCAGCGGAGAGGTGGTGTGCAGTTCCATGAGCACGAGCAGTCGAGTTGGGGTTTGTGCGGGGGTGCGATGCAGGAGGCGCCCTGCACCGCGCGAGGCGTGCATCTTCGGCCATGGCGCGGCTGAACGCCTGACACCCGCGTGACTGTGCGGCCTCGCGGTGGGGCCTATGCTCGTCGCCTCTCTCATCGCTGCGAGGTGCCTGCCCATGACCGCTCCGTTCGACACTCCCCTCGCCCTGTGCGGTCCGCTGCGCACGCCGCGCCAGATGCTTGCCGAGCAGACCTACGGCGGCCACCTCTCCATCCACGACGACAAGACCGCGAGCGACCTCGGCCTGAAGGCGGGCCCGATCGAAGGCCCCACGCATTTCAGCCAGTTCGACCCGCTGCTCGCAGGCCTCTTCGGCAATGCCTGGTTCGAGAGCGGCTGCATCAGCGCGCACTACCAGAACATGGTGGTCGAAGGCGAAGAGGTGCGCGCCTTCGTGCAGCGCCCGAGCGGCGACAAGAAACTCGTGAAGATCTGGGCCGAGAAGAAGGACGGCACGCCCGTGCTCACCGGCACGGCCTCCGTCGGCAACGTGCCCGATGCCGAGCACGAGATCCCGCAGCGCATCGCCAGGCTGCGCCCGGCCACTAGCCTCGTGATCAACCGCGACCTCAAGGTCGGCCAGCGTGGCGCGCAGAAGGAAACCATCGCCATGGGCTTCGACCAGCACATGGGCGACTACTACCCCTTCACGCTCAACTCCAAGCTCAAGGTCATCACCGAGCCCTCGCCCTGGTACACGGCCGAAGGCGGCGCCTCCTCGCCGTGGGGCCGCGCCATCATCCCCATCGAGATGATCAGCGTGCTGCTCGGCAGCACGTCCAACCTCGCCGGCTTCAAGGGCCGCCAACCGGCCGTGGGCCTCTTCGCCGGCCAGCAGATCCGGCTTGTGAAGGGGCCGCTCTTCGTCGGCCAGTCGTACGACCTGGAACGCGAAATCATCGCGCTCAGCGAGAGCGCCCGCACCGAGTCGGTGTGGATCCGCACGCAGGTGTTTGAAGCCGGCACGCGCACGCTCGCCGCCGAGATGATCCTCAACAGCGCGACGCTCAAGGCGTCGTACCCGCACTACGAAAAGGAAGCCCGCGAACTCGGGCTCGTGAAGTAAGGAGACGACCATGACCACGCTCGACACCGGCACCCCCGACCTGCAGGCCTCGCTCCACGACGGCGTGCTCACGCTCACCATGAACCGCCCCGAGGCGCGCAACGCGCTCTCGCGCGCCATGCTGCAGGCCATGCAGCAGCAACTGTTGGCGGCCGAGTTCGACCCCGCCGTGCGCTGCATCGTGCTCACTGGCGCGGGCAAGGCCTTCTGCGCGGGCGGTGACGTGAAGGGCATGGCCGCGGCCGGCGACGGCACGGTCGGCCAGCGCACCATCGACGAAGCCATCCACCAGCAGCGCCACAGCCAGCGCGAGACGGCCGGGCGCCTCTTCAAGATGCCCAAGCCCACGCTCGCCGTGCTGCACGGCGCGGCGGCCGGTGCCGGCCTCTCGCTCGCGATGGCCTGCGACCTGCGGCTCATGAGCAGCGCCGCCTTCATGACGACCGCCTTCGCCAAGGTCGGTTTCGCGGGCGACTACGGCGGCACCTATTTCATGACGCAGCTCATCGGCGCGGCCAAGGCACGCGAGCTCTACCTGCTCTCCGACCGCATCTCGGCCGACGAGGCGCTGCGCCTGGGTCTCGCCAACTGGGTGTGCGAGCCCGAGCACCTGGGCTCGCGCACCAACGAGATCACCGCGCGCCTCGCCAAGGGCCCGGCCGTCGCTTACCGCTACATGAAGGAGAACCTCAACCGCGCGATGGCCGGCGAGGTCGACGAATGCCTGGACCTCGAAGCCACGCACCACATCCACTGCGGCCAGACCGAAGACCACCGCGAAGCGGCCCGGGCCTTCGTCGAGAAGCGCGAGCCGGTGTTCAAGGGGCGCTGAATGCCGCACCCCATGAGCCGGGCCCAGGCGATCGCGGAGCTCACCGCGCCCGGCCAGCCGCATGAGCTGATCGACATCGTGGCGCACGGCCGCCGGCTCAAGGCGTTCAAGAACGCCCCGCCCACGGTGCGCGACTACTACGAGATGTACGTGAGCGACCTGCCCTTCCTCGCCTACGAGGACGAGCGCTACACCTTCCGCGAGGCATGGGCACAGGCCTCGCGCATCGGCCATGTCCTGGTGCACGACTGCGGCGTGCAGCCGGGCGATCGGGTCGCGATCTCGATGCGCAACTACCCCGAGTGGATGCTGGCCTTCAACGCAGTCACCTCCATCGGCGCGATCGCGGTCGCGATGAATGCGCACTGGCAACCCGACGAGATGGCCTATGCGCTGCAGGACTGTGGCGCCAAGGTGCTGATCGCCGACCAGGAGCGGCTCGACCGCCTCGACCAGAAGCCCGTCGAAGGCCTGCAGGTGCTGGCCGCGCGGGCCACCCGGCTGCTGCAAGGCGCGCGCGACCTCGCGGCCGTGACCGCTGCCGTCGGCGACGTGCCCATGCCGCCGGTCGCCATGCAGCCCGACGACCTCGCGATCATGCTCTACACCTCCGGCTCCAGCGGCCGGCCCAAGGGCGTGCCATCCACGCACCGCATGGTGCTGTCGGCCCTGCTCTCGTGGGAGCTCGACTACGCCATCATCGACAAGGTCAACGGCGTCGAGCGTGTGCCGCCCGCCGAGCAAGGCGGCACGCTGCTCGCCGTGCCGCTCTTCCACGTCACCGGGCTGCACTCCTCCTTCCTCGGCAGCTACCGGCTGCAGCGCCGGCTCGTCAGCATGTACCGCTGGGATGCCGAGCAGGCCGCCGAGCTCATCGACCGCCAGCGCCTCACCTCGCTCACCGGCCCGGCCGCCGTCACCGGCGACCTCGTGCGCGTGGCGCAGTCGGGCCGCTACAGCCTCGCCACCCTCGCGTCGCTCGGTGGAGGCGGTGCGCCGCGCGCGCCCGAGCAGGTGCGCCAGATCGACGCGAGCTTCACGCAGGCGCTGCCCAACATCGGCTGGGGCATGACCGAGACCAACGCCATCGGTGCCGGCATCGTCGGCCAGGATTACCTCGACCACCCGGCGAGCTCGGGCCACTGCTCGCAGGTGCTGGAGCTGCGCGTGACCGACGAGAGCGGCCGCGTGCTGGCCCCGGGCGAGCGCGGCGAGCTGTGGGTGCGCGGCACCTCGGTCTTCACCGGCTACTGGAACAACCCCGAGGCGAACAGGCAGTCGTTCGACGGCGACTGGTTCCGCTCCGGCGACGGCGCCTACATCGACGCCGAGGGCTACCTCTACATCGTGGACCGCATCAAGGACCTCATCATCCGCGGCGGCGAGAACATCGGCTGCGGCGCGGTCGAAGCCGCGCTCGTGATGCACCCCGAGGTGATCGAGGCCTCGGTCTATGCGGTGCCCGACGAGCGGCTCGGCGAAGAGGTCGGCGCCACCGTCTACGGCACCGACAAGCTCGACGTGGACGAGCTGCGCAG
>JBIQJS010000068.1:0-20791 GCA_044507405.1 Rubrivivax sp.
GGATGGCGCCCGGCACCGAGGTCAGCCCGCCCAGGATCACCACCGGCAGCGCCTTGAGCGCCACCAGCGAGAGCGAGAACTGCACGCCGAGCTTGCTGCCCCAGATCACGCCGGCCACGAGCGCGACGAAGCCGGCCACGCTCCACACGATCACCCAGATGCGCCCGAGCGGGATGCCGATCGACTGCGCGGCCTGGTGGTCGTCGGCCACCGCGCGCAGCGCGCGCCCGGTGGACGTCTTCTGGAAGAAGAGGCTGAGCACGGCCACGAGCGCAGCGGCGATGAAGGCCGCGTACACGTCCTCCTTGTTGACCAGCACGCCGCCCTGGAAGACGTCCTCGAACAGGAAGATCGGATCCTTGGGCATGCCCACGTCGATCTTGTAGATGTCGTTGCCGAAGAGCGTCTGGCCGAAGCCGTCGAGGAAGTACGTGATGCCCAGTGTGGCCATCAGCAGCGTGATGCCCTCCTGGTTGACCAGCCGGCGCAGCACCAGGCGCTCGATCAGCCAGGCGACGACCACCATCACCGCCATCGCGCCGACGAAGGCGATCACGTTGACCAGCAGCTTGTGCTCGATCGGCAGGTATGTCGGCAGCCACTCGGCGAAGCGCGCCATCGCCAGCGCCGCGAAGAGCACCATCGCGCCCTGCGCGAAATTGAAGACGCCGCTCGCCTTGAAGATGAGCACGAAGCCGAGCGCGATGAGCGCGTACAGCATGCCGGCCATCAGGCCGCCGAAGAGGGTCTCGAGGAAGAAGCCCATGGTTATGCCTGCCCCTCGTCCGTCGAGTACGCCAGCCGATCCCCCGAGGGGATGGCGTCCGGTTTCGGGCGGCCGGGCGCTCGGTCGCCTGCTTCGTCCACCGCGGCGCCGAGGTAGGCATTGATCACGTCGGGGTTGCGCCGCACCTCGTCGGGCGTGCCGTCGCCGATCTTGCGGCCGTAGTCGAGCACCACCACGCGGTCGCTGATGTCCATCACCACGCCCATGTCGTGCTCGATCAGCACGATGGTGGTGCCGTACTCGTCGTTCACGTCGAGGATGAAGCGGCTCATGTCCTGCTTCTCCTCCACGTTCATGCCGGCCATGGGCTCGTCGAGCAGCAGCACCTGCGGCTCCATCGCGAGCGCCCGGCCGAGGTCCACGCGTTTCTGCAGGCCGTAGGGCAGGCGCCCGACAGGCGTCTTGCGCCAGGCCTGGATCTCCAGGAAGTCGATGATGCGCTCGACGAAGGCGCGGTGCTCGTTCTCCTCGCGCAGCGCGGGCCCCAGGCGCAGCGCCTGCAGGAAGAGGTTGCTCCTCATGCGCAGGTTGCGGCCCGTCATGATGTTGTCGAGCACGCTCATGCCCTTGAAGAGCGCGAGGTTCTGGAAGGTGCGCGCCACGCCCATCTCGGCCACCTGGCGCGAGTTCATGTGCGTGAAGGTCCGGCCGCGGAAGGTGATGGAGCCCTGCTGCGGCTGGTACACGCCGTTGATGCAGTTGAGCATCGAGCTCTTGCCCGCGCCGTTGGGGCCGATGATGGCGCGCACCTCGTGCTCGCGCACGTCGAAGCTGATGTCGCTCAGCGCCTTCACGCCGCCGAACGCAAGCGAGATGTTCTGCACGTCGAGGATGACGTCGCCCGGCACGCGGCTCATGCGGCGCTCCTCATCGCGGGGTAGGTGGGCACGTCCAGGATCTTCAGCGTGGCCGCCACGGTGCCGCTGCGGCCGTCTTCGAACTTCACCGCGGTCTCGATGTACTGCTCGGTCTTGCCGTCGTAGAGCGCGTCCACCAGCACCTGGTAGCGCTCGCCGATGTGGCCGCGCCTCACCTTGCGCGTGCGCGTGAGCTCGCCGTCGTCGGCATCGAGCTCCTTGTGCAGGACGAGGAAGCGGCTCACCTGGCTGCCGGCGAGCTTCTCGTCGGCGGCGAGGTCGGCGTTGACCTGGCTGATGCAGTCGCGCACCAGCTCGTACACCTCGGGTTTCTGGGCGAGGTCGGTGTAGCCGGCATAGGGCAGGTTGCGCCGTTCGGCCCAGTTGCCCACCGCCTCCATGTCGATGTTGACGAATGCGCAGACCCGATCGCGCTGGTGGCCGAAGGCCACCGCCTCCTTGATGTAGGGGAAGAACTTGAGCTTGTTCTCCACGTACTTGGGCGCGAAGAGCTCGCCCGAGAGCAGGCGCCCCACGTCCTTGGCGCGGTCGATGATCCTGAGGTGCCCCTGCGCATCCATGAAGCCGGCGTCGCCCGTGCGGTACCAGCCCTCGGCATCGAGCACCTCGCCGGTGGCGGCTTCGTTCTTGTAGTAGCCGCGCAGCAGGCCCTGCGAGCGCACGAGGATCTCGCCGCTGTCTTCGACCTTGATCTCCACGCCCTCGATGGGCACGCCCACCGTGTCGGCGCGCACCTGGTCGTCGGGCTGCAGGCAGACGAAGACGGCGGTCTCGGTCGAGCCGTAGAGCTGCTTGAGGTTGATGCCGATCGAGCGGTAGAAGGTGAAGAGATCGGGCCCGATCGCCTCGCCCGCGGTGTAGGCCACGCGCACGCGCGAGAAGCCGAGCGTGTTGCGCAAGGGGCCGTAGATGAGCACGTCGCCGAGCGCATGGCGCAGCCGGTCGAAAAGCGGCACCGGGCGGCCGTCCATCAGCGCCGGGCCCACGCGCCGCGCGAGCGCCATGCAGCGGTGGAAGAGCCAGCGCTTGGGCGCGCTCGCGTCCTCCATGCGGATCATCACCGTGGTGAGCAGGCCCTCGAAGATGCGCGGCGGCGCGAAGTAGTAGGTGGGGCCGACCTCGCGCAGGTCGATGGCCACCGTCTCCGGTGACTCGGGGCAGTTCACCACGTAGCCGCACGCCAGCCACTGCGCATACGAGAAGACGTTCTGCCCGATCCAGGCGAGCGGCAGGTAGGCGAGCACCTCTTCGCGCTCGGTGAGCTTGTCGAAACGCGCGCCGGCCAGCGCCCGGTCGATCAGCGAGTGATGGGTGTGCACGACGCCCTTCGGATGGCCGGTGGTGCCTGAGGTGAAGAACATCGCGGCCACGTCGTCGGGGCGGCCCTGCGCGACCTCGGCCTCGAAGTGGCCCGGGTGTCCGGCGGCATGGCGCTCGCCGTCGGCGACGAGCGCGTCGAGCGGGGCGAGGCCCGGCTCGCGGTAGTGGCGCAGGCCGCGCGGGTCGTCGTACCAGATGTGGCGCAGCAGCGGGCATTGCGCGCGCGCCTCCAGCAGCTTGTCGACCTGCTCCTGGTCTTCGACGACCGCAAAGGCGACCTCGGCGTTGACGAGCGGGAAGACGAATTCGGCCGCCACCGCGTCCTGGTACAGCGGCACGGGGATGGCGCCCAGCGCCTGCGCCGCGAGCAGCGTGGCGTAGAGCCGGGGCCGGTTTTCGCCGATCACCACCACGTGCTGGCCGCGCTGCAGGCCCGCGGCGGCGAGGCCGCCGGCGAGTGCGCGCACGAGCTCGGCGAGCTGGCGCCAGGTGAGCGTCTGCCAGATGCCGTATTCCTTTTCGCGCAGGGCCGGAGCATCGGGCCGTCGGTCCGCATGCTCCATCAGCAGGCGCGCAAAGGTGGTGTTCGCCACGGCAGACCCTTCTCTTGTGAAGTCGGTGCTCGAGGCGACTGTAGGAAGATGTTTGACGCCAATATGTCGTTCTGACGACAATCCTAGGGACTTTCCCCTTGGATCTTTCCCGCAATGGCCTCCCCGCGCGCCTCCGATGCCAAGGGCTCCCGCATGCCGCTGCACGCACGCGCCCGCGCGCCCACCCAGGCGGAGCTCGCCGACATCCCGTGGCTCAGGATGCTGCAGGCCGACGAGCAGGCGCGTGCGGCCGCGGATCTCCGGGTCGCGAGCGTCGAGGCCGGCGAGCTGCTGTGCCGCGTGGGCCGGCCGGTGACCTACTGGTTCGGCGTGGTCGACGGCCTGCTCAAGATGAGCAACGACAGCGCGAGCGGCATCCCGATCACCTTCACCGGCGTGCCGCCGGGTGGCTGGTTCGGCGAGGGCACGGTGCTCAAGCGCGAGCCCTACCGCTACAACATCCAGGCGCTGCGCAGGAGCGTGGTCGCGGGCATCTCGGTCGAGACCTTCCACTGGCTGATCGATCGCAGCATCCCCTTCAACCGCTTCGTGCTGCAGCAGCTCAACGAGCGCCTCGGCCAGTTCATCGGCGCGCGCGAGATCGACCGCATGAACGACCCCGACGTGAAGGTGGCGCGCAGCCTGGCCGCGCTCTTCCACCCCACGCTCTACCCGGGCGTGGGCTCCATGCTGCGCATCACGCAGCAGGAGCTCGGCTACCTGGTGGGCCTGTCGCGCCAGCGGGTGAACCAGGCGCTGCACGCGCTGCAGGCGCTGGGGCTGATCCGCATCGAGTACGGCGGGGTGCGGGTGCTGGATCTGGAGGGGTTGCGGCGGCAGGTCATCTGACCCAGTGGATCTTTCCTCGCAGCGCGGGCTGCATGAACTCGCAATGCTGCTCGAAGCGCAGCGTCAGCGCCGCGATCTCGTCACCGTCGTATGCCACGTGGTCCACGGCGAACCAGCCCCAGGATTGATTGCACCCCCGGCCGTCGCCGCCCCAGCTCAGGCCGCCACGGGTCGGGTTGTGGACCGAGCCCAAAACGCCGGGATACAGCCCCGGCCCCAGCCGCGGGATCGAGGTCATGGCCGTGACGCTCCCGCTCCACAGGCGATCGCCTTCCCAGACTTGCAGGCTCACGCGCCGTTCGAAGCTGCGCACGACGAAACGGGCACTGTCTCCGGTGAGGAGCCGTGTCACCCCCTGACCGATGTAGTCACCCGGGTCGGACTCGAGATAGACATAGCTGCCGGTGGCCGGCGTGCTGTCCGCAGGAGGTGCCCACAGATCCGCAGGCAGGGGCCATTGGGGCAGCGGCGGGCTCGTGGTGTCGTTGGCATCCCAACGCAGCCGGCCGCGCAGCGTCTGGGACGAGTCCTCGCATCGGCGCTCGAACCGCATGTCGATGGCCGACAGCACGCCCGCGGTGTAGGTGATGCTGTCAATGGCCACCCAGCCCATGGAGACGCTGCAGCCAACGAGCGACCAGACGGCGAGGGATCCACGTGCTGGATTGCCACCAAAGGTGAGTTCCCGGTAGTAGCCGGGGCGTAGGTCGGTAAGGTTCTCCATCGCCCGGAAATTCAGCAGCCAATGCTGGTCGCCCTGTGCGCGGACATCGAGCCGCCATGCGTTGGCGTTCACCGAGATCACCGAGTCGTTGAGGGTGTAGAGCTGCTCCGCAGCAGCGCCATCGGGCGCGTAAGGCTCCGCTCGGAGGTACAGGAAGCTGCCGGTGCTGGGCAGCGCCCAGTCGGCCGCGCGCCAGAGCTCGGCGGGGGGTGGGTCGATGGGTGCCGGTGCCGGCGTGGTGTCGTCAGCCCTCCAGCGCACGCGCCCGCGCAGGGCCGGCGTCGCGCCTTCACAGTGCTGCTCGAAGCTCAGGTCGATGCTCTGCAAGGCATCGCCGGCGTAGGTCACCTCGTGCACAGTGGCCGAGCCGGAAAGACTGTTGCAACCCCGGCCGTCTCCGCCCCAATACAGCCCGCCCGTGGGGGCGGGCGACAGGCGCTGCAAGCCGACATAGCTGCCGGGCTGCAGGCGCGAGAGTGCGCCCGGCAACTGCAGGTTGCCGTCCCACCATTTGTTGCCCTTGACCGAGATGTTCAGGCGCGAGCCGACCGCTTCCACGCGGATGCTCGCGTTGGCGTTGTCATAGACGTGGGACTGCCCTTGACCGATGTAGTCGCCCTCGTCGCTGACCACGTGGACCAGCGTGCCGTGGCCCGGCGGCACGGCCACATGGGCGCGTGCGGTTGCAGAGTTGTCGTAGATGTACGGGTCGCCCCAGGCGCTCACGCGCAAGCGGTTGGTGACGGGGCCTATCGTGCCCGGCCAGGGGGTGCCCTGGACGGTGAAGGCGAGGCGCCCACCGACGGGGATGAGCGGGCTCCTCATGCCCGCCGTCGCGCTGACCCTTGCAGGGCACTGGGCCCCACCGCTGGCGGCGCAGGTGATGCTGGACAGCCGCACGTTGTGGTCGAGTTCGTTGGAGAGCAGCACCTCGGTGGCATCGTCGGGCCCCGCGTTGAAGACCTCCATGGTGTACGTGGCGGTGGTGCCGCCGGGCAGCTCGCCCGCCGGCGCCTGGCCGGCGACCTGGAGGTCGGCGGAGTAGCCTTCGACGGTGAGCCGCACCGGCACGTTGCCGCTGATGTTCACCCCCCTGACGTACACGTCGAGGTGGTGGGTGCCGCGTTCGGCGACATGTGCGTGGGACCGGTAGCGCAGGGTGCCGTTGACGGGCAGGAGGGGCACCACGTTGCTCCCGTTGGCGGGGCACACGGCGCTTCCGTCGTCGGCGTAGCAGCCCAGGTCGAAGGTGGTGGGCATGCCGCTGGAGACGCTGTGGAGGAGCTCGATGTTGCGCGCGTCCACCGGGCCGTGGTTGGTGACGACGATGTCGTACCACAGGTACTCGTGGATCGGCACCCGGCGCGCCGGCGAGGCCACCGAAACGGAAAGCTCGGCGACGGGCGGGGGTGGGGGCGGCGCTGACGGTGCGCCTTCCGATCCACCGCCTCCTCCGCACGAGGCGAGCCAGCACAGGCTCGCGCTTGCCAGCAGCGATCGCAGCGATCTCATCTCTTCCTCCCCGGCAGGCCGTTCGGCGCTTGTGTCGTGGCGCGATTATCTGGGTCGGGCGTCGTCGCCTTCGGCCCGCCCAGGCCTTCATCCAGGTGGGTCGGCGTGGCGCCCATGCGGCCGCTACCATGCACGCCAGCGTCACCCCGGGCGCCTCTTTCCATGACCGACACAGACCCCGCCCTGCAGCGCCTCATCGACCAGGTGCAAGCCGCACGCGCCGCCGGTGGCCATCTCGACATCCGCGGCGGCGGCACCAAGAGCTTCTATGGCGAGCCGGCCCAGGGCGAGCCCCTGCACCTGCGCGAGCTGCGCGGCATCTCGAGCTATGAGCCGAGCGAGCTCGTCGTCACCGCGCGGGCCGGCACGCCGCTCGAGGAGCTCGAAGCCGCGCTCGCCGAACGTGGCCAGTGCCTGCCCTTCGAGCCGCCGCGCTTCATGGCCGGCGGCACGGTGGGCGGCATGGTGGCGGCGGGGCTCTCGGGCCCCTCGCGCGCCTCGGTGGGCGCCGTGCGCGACTACGTGCTGGGCGCCTCCATGCTCAACGGCCGCGGCGAGGTGCTGAGCTTCGGCGGCCAGGTGATGAAGAACGTGGCCGGCTACGACGTCTCGCGCCTGCTCGCGGGCTCCATGGGCACGCTGGGCGTGATCCTCGAGGTCTCGCTCAAGGTGCTGCCGATGGCGCCCGCCACCGCCACGCTGCGCTTCCAGATGGACCAGGTGGCCGCGCTCGACCAGATCAACCTCTGGGGCGCGCAGCCGCTGCCGCTCAACGCCAGCGCGTGGTGGGACGGCACACTGCTCGTGCGGCTGCGCGGTGCGCTGGCCGCGGTGCAGGCCGCGATCACGCAGCTCGGCGGCGAGGTGATCGACCCCGCGCTCGCGAGCCCCTTCTGGGCCGGCCTGCGCGACCACACCGACGAATATTTCACCCGGGCGCAGTCGGCCGTGGCCGGCGGCACGGTGTCGCTCTGGCGCGTCTCGGTGCCGCCCACGGCGCGCCCGCTCATCCTGCCGGGCGAGCAGCTGATCGAGTGGCACGGCGCGCAGCGCTGGCTGTGCACCTCGGCCTCGGCGGCCAAGGTGCGCGAGGCGGCGCAGCGCGCCGGCGGGCACGCCACGCTCTTCATGTCGCAGCACAAGCAGGCGGGCGTCTACACCCCGCTCAAGCCGCCGCTGGATCGCATCCACCGCGAGCTGAAGCACGCCTTCGATCCCGACCGCGTCTACAACCGCGGGCGTCTCTACCCGGAGCTCTGAGGATGACGACCGCCACCCACGCCGCCGACCTCGACCTGCAGCGCTACTACGCCCGGCGCGCACAGGAGTACGAGCGCATCTACGCCAGGCCCGAGCGCCAGGCCGACCTGGCGGCGATCAAGCCGTGGCTGGCGACGCAGTTCGAAGGGGCGAGCGTGCTCGAGGTCGCCTGTGGCACCGGCTACTGGACGCCCCATGCCGCCGCGCACAGCGCCGCATGGCTCGCGACCGACGTGAACGAAGAGGTGCTTGCGATCGCGCGCACCAAGCCGCTCCCGCACGACCGCGTGCGCTTCCAGATCGCCGATGCATACGCGCTCGGCCTGGCGCGCCAGTTCGATGGGGCATTTGCCGGCTTCTGGTGGTCGCACGTGCCGCTGGAGCGCGTGCAGGCCTGGCTCGACGGCCTGCATGCCTGCCTGCGGCCGGGCGCACGCGTGGTGCTGCTCGACAACCGATACGTCGAAGGCAGCAGCACGCCGATCGCGCGGCGCGACGCGCTCGGCAACACCTGGCAGCGCCGGCGCCTCGCCGACGGCAGCGAGCACGAGGTGCTCAAGAACTTTCCCACGCGGGCGGAACTGCAGGCGATCCTCGGGGCTCGTACCTCGTCCCTGCAGTGGACCGAATGGGACCACTACTGGGCCTGTACCTACCGGCTCCCCTGATGCAGACCCACCTCGCTCCCGAGTTCCAAGGCACGCCCGACGGCGAAGCCGCCGAAGCCATCCTGCGCAAGTGCGTGCACTGCGGCTTCTGCACGGCCACCTGCCCGACCTACCAGCTGCTCGGCGACGAGCTCGACGGGCCGCGCGGCCGCATCTACCTGATGAAGCAGGCCCTCGAGGGCGAGCCCGTCACGCACAGCACGCAGCTGCACCTCGACCGCTGCCTGACCTGCCGCAACTGCGAGAGCACCTGCCCCTCGGGCGTGCAGTACGGGCACCTGGTGGAGATCGGCCGCCGCATCGTCGAAGAGCGCGTGGAGCGCCCGCCGAAGGAGCGCGCCGTGCGCTGGCTGCTCAAGGAGGGCCTGACCTCGCCGCTCTTCGGTCCGGCGATGAAGCTCGGCCAGGCGGTGCGCCCGCTGCTGCCGGCCGCGCTCAAGAGCAAGGTGCCGCCCAGGCTCGACAAGGCGGCCGCCGAGCGCGCCCACCGCTGGCCCACGCGCGAGCATCCGCGCAAGGTGCTGATGCTCATGGGCTGCGTGCAGCCGGCGATGATGCCCAACATCAACAGCGCCACCGCGCGCGTGCTCGATGCCGCCGGCATCCAGACGCTGGTGACCGACGAGGCCGGCTGCTGCGGCGCGATCCGCACGCACATGGCCGACGTGGACGGCGGGCGCGACGACATGCGCCGCAACATCGACGCGTGGTGGCCGCACGTGAGCACCGGCAAGGTCGAGGCGATCGTGATGAACGCCTCGGGCTGCGGGGTCACGGTCAAGGAATACGGCGCCTCGCTCGCGGGCGACCCGGCCTATGCCGAGAAGGCGCGGCGCATCAGCGAGCTCACGCGCGACCTGAGCGAACTGCTGCCCGACATCGCCCCGCGCCTCAAGAGCCGCCTGCGCAAGCCGCAGGCGCGCCGGCTCGTCTTCCACCCGCCGTGCACGCTGCAGCACGGGCAGCAGCTGCGGGGCGGCGTGGAGACGCATCTGGCGGCGCTCGGCTACGAGGTGCAGCTGGCCGCGGCCGAGAGCCACCTGTGCTGCGGCTCGGCCGGGACGTACTCGGTGCTGCACCCCGAGCTCGCCACGCAGCTGCGCGACCGCAAGCTCGGCCACCTGCAGGCCGCCGAGCCCGAGGCCATCGTCTCGGCCAACATCGGCTGCATCCAGCACCTGCAGACCGGCACCGCCACGCCGGTGCGGCACTGGATCGAGGTGCTGGACGACGCGCTGATTTGATCGCGCCGGGCGGCGAGCAGGTCACGGTGACAGCACCATGACATGACCCTTGCGCCGCGTGTCCCTGTCGGGCTGCGGCGACATGCCCTGCGGTGTCACGCAACTGTCGTCAAGGCAGAGGGGTCGGGTTGGTGGAATGGCGGCGTCTTGGAGATCAAGACGGTCTTCCTCAACCCGTACGCATCATGAAGAAATCTCTGCTTGCCCTCACGCTCCTCGCCGGCCTGGCCGGCGCCGCCTCGGCTCAGTCCAACGTCACGCTCTTCGGCGTCGTCGACGCCAACCTGCGCCACATCGACAACGGCGTGGCCGAGGTGAACCAGCTCGGCACCGACGGCCTGTCCAGCAGCCGCCTCGGCTTTCGCGGCACCGAAGAGCTGGGCGGCGGCCTCAAGGCCGGCTTCTGGCTCGAGGCCGCGCTCAACCCCGACGACGGCGGCATCAACAGCAGCGGCAAGTTCTGGCACCGCCGCGCGACCGTCAGCCTCGAAGGCGCCTTCGGCGAGATCCGCCTCGGCCGCGACTACTCCCCCACCTACACCGGCCTGACCGATTTCGATGCCTTCGGCGACAACGGCGTGGGCAAGATCACCAACCTGCAATCACGACTGACCGGCTCCGGGCTGACCGCCAGCGTCAACACCACCAGCCGCCTCGACAACGAGGTGCAGTACTTCCTGCCCAGGACCCTGGGCGGCGTGTACGGCAACGTGGCGGTGGCCGCGGGCGAAGGCACGCTCGGCAACAAGTACGTGGGTGGCCGCCTGGGCTATCGCGGCCAGGGCCTGAACGTCTCGCTCTCGTATGGCGAGACCGAGGCGAGCGCCGCCGGCGACGACCACACCATCGGCACGCTGGGCGCCTCCTACGACTTCGGCGTGCTGCGCCTGCTCGGCTCGTACACCGCGATCGAGCTGCGCGAGCGCGAGGAGCAGCTGTTCAACCTCGGCGTGGTCGTGCCGATGGGGCCGGGGCTGGTGCGTGCGTCCATCGCGAAGGCCGATCTTTCCGGCGGCCCGGCGGGCAGCAACGTCGCCAGCGACGCCGACGCCACCCGCCTGGCCATCGGCTACGTGCACAACCTCTCCAAGCGCACCGCCCTCTACGGCACCTATGCGCAGATCGACAACAAGGGGGCGCAGACCATGTCGGTGGGCGGCACCACGCCGGCCTTGCCGGGTGGTGGCACCTCGCGCGGCATCGAGCTGGGCTTGCGCCACTCGTTCTGAGCGACCCGTCGCTCCTTGAAGCCGGCCTGCGGGCCGGCTTTTTTCGTCGGGCTCAGGCCGTGTCGGCCGCTGCGCGCCCGGTGGTGGCGGCGCCCACCACGCCGAGGATGCCGGCCACGACCAGCACGTACCAGAGCGAGAGCGAGCTCGCCTCGGCGCTCACGAGCGCGGCCGCGCGCAGCACGAGCGCGGCGGCCGAGGCCAGCGCGAGCGCGAGCAGCGACCACGAGACGATCTGCGCCAGCCCGCGCACGTGCGCCGTCTTCGCGCCCACGATGAAGAGCACGAAGCCCGTGAGCGAGAGCAGCGGGAAGAGCACCCACAGCGTCCCGTCGGCCGTGGCCGAGGTCCAGCCGAGCGGCGCGGCGACGAGCACGCCGCCGGCAAACAAGCCCAGCGCCACCAGGAGAGCGCCTGCGATCAGCAATGCCATGGAGAGCCTCCGCACGTCATGACCAAAGCCGTGCGTCGCGCACGGGCCGGGGAACGGCGCGGGAATCTTCGCACAGCCCCACGCGTGCGGGGCTCACGAGGCGTGCCCTTCGGCCGCCAGCGGCTCGGGCCGGGTGCGCAGCGCCCACATCACGCCGGCCACCAGCAGCGTGATGCCGGCGAGCGTCTCGGGCTCGGGCCACTGGCCACGCAGGACGAAGGCGTAGCTGAGCGCGGCAAGCGTCTCGAAGACGATCAGCTGCCCCGCCAGGCTCGGCGGCAGGCGCTGGCTGGCTTCGTTCCAGCAGACGGTGCCGAGCCACGAGGCGAGCAGGCCGATGGAGAACATCAGTAGCACGAACTCGCCGGCGCGTGGCCCGAAGGGCATGGGGAAACGGTCGCCCGAGAGGGCGCTCCAGCCCCAGGCCCCGGCATAGCCGAGGACGGCGAGCGGCAGCGTCGCGAGGCCCTGCGCCGTCGCCCAGCTGCGCGGGTTGCGATCGGGGTGGGCGCGCAACCACTGCGCGTTGCGGATCGGGTACCACGTCCAGCACACCACCGCGCCGACGGCCAGCGCCGCGCCGAGCGCATAACGCGCCACGTCGGCCGACGGGTCGGCACGCAGGTGGCCGATCTCCACATGGTTGACGAGCCCGATGCCGCAGGCGATGAGGCCGAGCGAGGGCAGCATGCGCGCCCAAGGCAGGCGCGCCTCGGTGCCGCCGCTGCGCAGGTTGGCGGTGATCGCGATCACCACAGGCAGCGTGCCGATGATCATGGTGGGCAGCGGCGCGCCCGCGCGCTGGATGGCGCTTGCGAGGAAGAGGTAGTAGATGACGTTGCCCACCGCGGCGAGCTTGAGCGCCTCGAGCCAGTCGGCCCGCGTGAGCTCGCGCAGGTGCGCGCGGTCGAACCAGGCGAGCGGCAGCGCGATGAGGCCGAAGGCCAGGTAGCGCCCGAAGGACTGCAGCGTGGCCGGGTATTCGGGCAGCAGCAGCGGGCCGACGAACACGAGGCCCCACATCAGCCCGGCGGCCAGGGCGAACAACACACCAGTGGTCATCGCGCGAGTGTCGGCGAGGCGCGTGACGCGGTCTTGTTCAGGATTGCGCCGGTGCGACCTGCGCACGGTAGCGGGCGGGTGTCACGCCATGCATGCGCGCGAAGCGGCGCGTGAGGTGCGCCTGGTCGGCAAGGCCCACGGCCGCCGCCACGTCGGCCGGCCGGCCACCGGCGGCGAGCTGCTGCTTGGCGCGCGCGAGGCGCACCGCCATCACCATCTGGTGCGGCGTGACGTGGTAGTGCCGCTTGAAGCGGCGCAGGTAGTGGAAGGGGCTCAGGCCGGCGGCCGCGGCGAGGCGCTCCAGCGTGAGTTCGGCAGCGCAGTCGTCGTGCATCAGCTCGACGCTGCGGGCGAGGCCGCTCTCGTGGGCCGTGGGCGACGCGCCCTCCCGCTCGGCCCGGCCGACCTGCGCATGCGGGCGCAGCAGCGCGAGCAGCTCGGCCAGCGCACTGTCGGCCGCGAGCGCATCGCCCGCCTGCCACAGCGCCTGGAGCTGTGTGCCGACACGCCGAGCGGCCGTTTCGTCGTGCACGGTCGCCTGCGCGAACCACCAGCCGCGTTCGCCGGTCACGGCCTCCACCAGCGCTTCGTCGAGATAGACCATGCGGTAGCGCCAGCCCTGTGCCGAGTCGGCGCGGCCGGTGTGCAGCTCGCCGGGGTTCATCAGCACCAGCGTGCCGGCGCCGGCCACGTGCTCCGCGCCGCGGTAGCGGAAGCGCTCGGCGCCGGCGTCGATCAGGCCGAGGCCGTAGGCCTCGTGCAGGTGCGGGTCGAAGGCATGCCGCACGATGCGCGCGCGGTAGAGCTCGACGCCCGCACGCGCCGGGCGCTTGAACTCGGCGCGGTCGGTGGGGCTGTCGAAGGTCTCGTGCACGGCATCCATGGTGGGCCCGATGATCGCAGGCCAGCGGGTGAGGGGCGCGGGCTCAGCTTGCCCGGGCCAGATCCGGCGCCATGTGGTCGATCATGAGCTCGATCTGGCTGCGCAGCATGTGCAGGCCGCCGTGCGTGGCTCGGCCGAGCTCGGCCGCACGTCGCAGCAGCGCCGTCTGCTCAGGCGCCAGCACGCACTCGGCGACCAGCGAGGCGCGCTCGATCTGGCGGTCGGTGCAGGGCAGGGCGTCGGTTTCACGCATGCCGAGCGAGGTGCCGTTGACGAGCACGTCCACCGGCGCATCGTCGGGCAGGCCCACGGTGACCTCGAGCGCAGGATGCGCCGCGCGCAGCCGCTGCGCGAGCGCGGCGGCCTTGTCCACCGTGCGGTTGAGCATCCGCAGCGACGCGCAGCCGTGGGCCGCGAGCGCGTGCGCGATGGCGCTGGCCGCACCGCCCGCACCGGCGAGCACGCAGTGGCGGCCGCGCACCGTGTGGCCGGCGTTCAGGAGCCCGTGCACGAAGCCCTCGCCGTCGAGCAGGCCGCCCACGAGGCGGCCGTCGGGCTCTCGCCGGATCACGTTGACGGCCTGCGCGCGCTGCGCGTCGGCGCTCGCCTCGTCGATCTGCGTGTAGGCGGCCGACTTGTGGGGCATGGTCACCACCGCACCGGCGAGGTTGCGCGTCTGGCGCAGCGCGTGCAGCACGGCCGCCAGCCCTTCGGCCGGCACGTGCAGCGGCACCAGCACCGCCTGGCCGGCCAGGCCGCGGCGCGCCAGGGCCTCGTTCACCAGGGCCGGGCTGCGCGCCTGCGCCACCGGGTCGCCGATGAGCGCCATGAGCCGTGTCGCACCGTGGATCTGCATGGGGTCTCGCGTGAAAAGCCGCCACTGTGCGGCGCCGCGCGGGCGCGGTCTTGTACGAAATTGCGCTCAGCCGCCCAGCAAGGCCGGGTTGTGCTGCCACACGTACCAGTTGAGCGCCGAGGCGTAGCTCACCCAGCCGAGGTAGGGCAGGAGCAGCACGGCGGCGGGCGGCTTCACCCGCCAGAAGGCCACGATGGTGGCCGCGATGAGCAGCCACATGAGCACGATGTCGGCCATGGCGAGCGCGCCCCGCTGCCAGGCGAAGAACAGCCAGCTCCAGAGCGCGTTGGGCACGAGCTGCACCACGTAGAGCACGAGCGCCGTGCGCCGTGCAGGGGAGCGGGGCGTGCGCCAGACCCACCAGGCGGCCAGCGCCATCAGCGTGTAGAGCAGCGTCCATGCCGGGCCGAAAAGCCAGGACGGCGGCGCCCACGCCGGGCGTTCGAGCTGCGCGTAGAAGCTGCCCGAGTCGGCCGAGGCGATGCCGCCGATCGCGGCGACGACGGCACTGAGGGCGAGCCAGCCGAGGAGGCCGAGCACGGGCCGGCGGGGCGAGGGGGTGGCGAGGGCGGTCATGCGCCGCAGTGTGGCGGGGGCGCGTCGCCACCGTGCGGTGTAAGGGGATTGCGGCCCGGCCTGCGGGGCGCGCAGCTGCGGCGCGTGCTCAGGCCTGGCGCAAGCGCCAGAGCACGTCCAGCACGCGCTGCGTCGACGACTCCACCGCGCCGCCGCGGTGGGCGATGGCGAGCGGGCGCCAGAGCTTCGGCTTGAGTGTGCGCATGGCGATGCGCGGGTCCTGCGGTGGCTCGGCCGACTCGTGCGGCAGGAGCGCGGCGCCGTAGCCGGCCGCGACCAGGCTCCTGATCGCGTCGTTGTAGTTGAGCTCGATGCGTGGGCGTGGCGACTCGCCCGCGGCGGCGAACCACTCGGCCGTGAGGCGCGAGAGCCGCGTGCTCGCGTCGTTGAGGATCAGCGGCTGCGTGGCCAGCCACGCCGGCGTGACCAGGCGCGGCGGCTGCCACGCCGCGGGCACGAAGGCCATCACCGGGTCGCGCCGCCAGGGCTGCACGCGCACGCCGGCGACCGCCGGCTGGGGCAGGGCGACCAGGCCCACGTCCAGGGTGCCGGCCGCCAGCCGCGCCATCGTCTCCTGCGAGGTGAGCACGGCGAGCTGCACGTCGATGCCCGGGTGCTCGCGCGCCAGCACCCCGAGCGCCTGCGGCAGCAGGTGCGCGAGCACGCCGGTCGAGGCGCCCACGCGCACGCGGCCGGCCTGGCCCTGCACCTGGCGCTGCACCTCGTCGAGCGCCGCATCGGCCTCGGCCAGCAGGCGCCGTGCGCGCTCGACCAGCGTGCTGCCCGGCCCGGTCGGCGTGACCTGGCCGCGGTTGCGCAGCAGCAGCGGGGCGTTGAGCTGCGCTTCGAGCTCCGAGATGTGCAGGCTGACCGTGGGGGGAGCGAGGTGCAGCGTGCGCGCGGCGGCGGCAAACGAGCCGAGGTCGGCGATCGTGACCAGCGTGCGCAGGCGGTCGAGGCTCAATTCGCGCATGTTTGTCTTCCCTGAATCTGGCGCTTGTGAAAAGCAACTTTTCTGATCGTTCGAGCGCGCCGAGGATACGGCCACGGCAACCCGACGCGCAAGCCACATGAACCCCATCGTCTACATCGACGGCGACCAGGGCACGACCGGCCTGCAGATCCAGGCCCGCCTCGCCCGCCGCACCGACATCACCCTCGCCACGCTGCCCGAAGACCGGCGCAAGGACCCACGCTGGCGCGCCGAGGCGCTCAACCAGTGCGACATCGCCCTGCTGTGCCTGCCCGACGACGCCGCGCGCGAGGCGGTCGCCATGGTCACCAACCCGGCCGTGCGCGTGATCGACGCGAGCTCCGCCCACCGCACCGCGCCGGGCTGGGTCTATGGCTTTGCGGAGATGACGCAAGGGCAGGCCGAGCGCATCGCACGGGCGAGCCGCGTCACCAACCCCGGCTGCTACCCGACCGGCGCCGTGGCGCTGCTGCGCCCGCTGGTCGAGGCAGGCCTCGTGCCGCGCGAGCATCCGATCACGGTCCATGCGGTCTCGGGCTACTCCGGCCGTGGCCGTGCAGGGGTGGACGAGCACGAAGGGCCCGATGCGGCGCGCGCGCTGCCCTTCCAGGTGTACGGCCTCGGGCTCGCCCACAAGCACGCGCCCGAGATGGCGCTGCATGCAGGTCTCGCGCACCGGCCGATCTTCGTGCCGGCCTATGGCGGGTATCGCCAGGGCATCGTGCTCACGATCGCGCTGCACCTGCGGTCGCTGCCTTCGGGTGTGGACGCGGCCCGCCTGCGCGCCACGCTCGCGTCGCACTACGAGGGCATGCGCCACGTGCGCGTGCTGCCGGCCGAGGACTCGCAGGCGCTGGAGCGGCTCGATCCTCAGGCGCTCAACGGCCGCAACGACCTGGAGCTTGCCGTCTTCGAGAACGCGGCGCAGGGGCAGGTGCTGCTGGCGGCCGTGTTCGACAACCTCGGCAAGGGCGCCTCCGGCGCGGCGGTGCAGAACCTGGAGCTGATGCTGAGCGGACGTCGCTGAAGCGGCGCGGCTGCACACCCCGTACAGTGCCCGAGCATTCCATCGAGGGGCATGCCTCGGCAAGCCGGCCACGACCATGAAGATCCGACTGATTCAGGCAGACGAGCTCCCGGAACTGCTGGCGCTTTGTGCGCATCTGCATCGTGCGGATGATGCACTGCCTGCCGAGGCCGAAGTGCAGGCCGTCTGGCAGGAGCTCCTCGCCAGCCACCGCTACAGGTACTACGGCGGCTATGTGGACCATGAGCTGGTCACAAGCTGCACGCTCACGGTCATCCCGAACCTCACACGCGGGTGTCGGCCTTACGGCGTCATCGAAAACGTCGTCACGCACGCGAGCCACCGGAATCAGGGCCACGGCAAGGCCATCCTGGCGCATGCGCTCAGCCACGCCTGGTCGGTCGGCTGCTACAAGGTCATGCTGCTCACCGGGCGCAAGGACGAGGCCACGTGCAGGTTCTACGAGTCGGCTGGGTTCGATCGGCATGCCAAGCGGGCTTTCGTTGCCCGGCCGCCTGCCTGAGCGACGCCCGGGCCGGCATCACCGCCGCTGCAGCGCATCGCGCGCGCAGTCTGTGCATTTCCCCCTGGCAAGGGGATTGTTCGTGCCGCTGGGACGCTTACCTTCGCGCATCGCCATTCTTTTCACGAGGCCTCCCGATGCGCAGACCCCACGCCCCGCAGATCCTTCGCCGGGCCGGCTCGATCGTCCGCAGGCTGGCCCTGACGCTTGCCGTGCTGCTGCACCTGCCCGCCACGGCCGAGGTCGTGCTGGTGCCGCGCTCCGAGGTGTTCGCGTACATGATGGGCCAGCACATGGCGCGCGTGGCCGAGAACGTGGCCGGGCTGCAGGTCTACTCTGGCAACTTCCTGGCCGGCTATGCCGAGCTGAACCGGCTGCGCAAGGAGCTGAGCGCGTGCGGCAGCTGCGCGAAGCGCGAGCCGCTGATCCGGCAGATCGCCGAGCTGCAGGCCTACCTGATCCGCGAGAACGAGATGCTGTGCAACGGCATCGACGCGGTGCGCGACATGCCGCTGGGCAATGCGCCGGGCCTGGACGCGGTGAACAAGATCACCGGGCTCGGCTCGGTGTGCGAGAACTACAAGCGCGAGGTGGAGATCCAGGCGATGAAGGTCTCGCTGCGCAAGGCGCAGGAGCGCTTCGACGCCCGGCTGAAGCGCGGGGACAACGGCGCCTATCACGAGATGGGCACCTGGATCCACCAGCACTTCCAGAACAGCCGCGCGATGTCCAACGACGACCGCTACCACTTCGCCTGCCTGTACCTGATGACCGGCGCGCGCAAGGGTGACCTCGCGTCGCTGCTGGCGACCCCGGGCATCTGCCATCTGAACCAGGCCGAACACCAGGAAGTGACGCGCCTGCTGGTGCAGTGCACCCAGGCGCGCAAGACCGAGGACCGCTGCGCGCACGGCCTCCAGGACATGGCGGCGGCGTATTCCACGTCACGCTCGGCCCGGCGCACCTATCCCGTGGAGCCCGACGAGAAGGAGCTCCTGCGGCTGCGCCGCGTGATCGCCGCCTACTGGGAACAGCGGCACCACGCCGCCCCGCAGGACCCTCAGGTGCGAGAGCGACTGGCCGCCGCGCGGCGGCTGGTCGACATGCAGGAGCAGTCCGTGCAGCCGCTGCCGGGCGCGGGCACGAGTGGGCGCGAGGAGATCCACAGCCACATGCGCCAGTGGTGCGAGGGCATACGCGAGCGCGTCGGCCGCGTCGAGATGCTGAGTTACGACTGCCCGTGCTTCGTGCGAGAGACCGATCGGCTGCTCGTCGAGGGCCGCCTCGTCTTTGCCAACGTGAAGCGTGACGGCATGTTCGACTTCAACCTGATCGACGCCTGCGTCGACCGCCCGGCCACCGCCGACGCCTGGGTCGCCCACCAGCGCACGCAGATGCCTGCCGGCGACGGCACCGACCGCTACCTGGCCTGCGCCCACGATGCGATCGCCAGCACCCTGCCGCTCGCGAACCTGAAGGAGCGCTATGCCGCCGGCTGGAAGGGATCGATCGCGCAGAAGTGCCCCGAGACCGGCAGCCGGACGGCGCAGGTGCGGGGCGGGTCCGCTTCCGTGGCGCCACCGACCCGGCGCGCCCCGTCGCCGGAGATCGCACCCGCTGAAACCAACGGCGGCGACGCGGTGCACACCGCGGGGCGCACGCAGCGCGTGGCCCCTCAGGACCGCCGGTGCGCGGCGCTGCGGTCGATGGTCGAGCGCGCCGAGAGCGCCAGCCTGCGCGACCCGGTCCGCTACGCCTCGCGGCACCAGGAGGCGCTGGCCCGATACCAGCGCGCCTGCGGCGACTGAACACCGCGGCACGGCCTTTGCCCGGCGTGCGACACCGATCGCACACACGCAAGGAGCACACCGATGGACGCAGGCGCAAAGGCCGGGGCGGATGCCGCCGTCTTCAAGACGCTGGACAGCGTCGTGCTGAAGGACGACCCGATCGAGCCGGGCTGGGTGCTCGAAGGCGCACCCCGCGCGCGCAGCGGCTGCCACTCGACCAACACCGACGGCTGGGCGGCCACGCACGTGTGGGCCTGCACGGCGGGGCGCTTCCGCTGGCACTTCGCCGTCGAGGAAACGGTGCTGATCCTCGAGGGCGAGGTGCAGGTGACCGATGCGCAGGGCCGCACGCAGCGGCTGCTGCCGGGCACCGTGGCGTATTTCCCGACCGACACCTGGTGGGAATGGCACATCCCGCAGCACGTGCGCAAGCTCTCGTTCAACCGCCGCTCGGTGCACAGCCCGGCGCGCTGGCTGAGCCGCGCGCTCGGGTTCGTGCTGAGGCGCCTGCGCGGAGTTCGCGCGCCGGCGCGTGCCACCGTGTCGGGTTAGGGCTCGCCGGCGGCGCCTGGCCGTAGCATCGGCCTTCCCTCAACTGCCCCGAACAGGAGATCCCATGGGTTTCTTCAGCACCATCCTCGAAAAGCTGGGCATCGACAGCGCGAAGGCGGTCACGCCGACCGCCACGAGTGCCCCCGCGCCGGCTGCCCCGGCAGCACCCGCACCGGCCCCGGCCGCAGCCGCCACGCCGGCCGCCCCGGCGCCGGAAGTCGTCAACCCGATCCCGGTGGTGGACGTGGTCGCGCAGCTCGAGAAGCGTGCCGCCGCCAACCCGCAGAAGCTCAACTGGAAGACGTCCATCGTCGACCTGCTCAAGCTGCTGGACATCGACAGCAGCCTGGACGCGCGCAAGCAGCTCGCCAAGGAGCTGTACTGCCCGCCCGAGCTGATGAACGACTCGGCCAAGATGAACGTCTGGCTGCACCGCAACGTGCTCGCGCACATCGCGGCCAACGGCGGCAACATTCCCAAGGAACTGACCGGCGGCTGAGCCCCGGCCCGACCGCATGAAAAATGCCCCCGCCGCTTGCGCGACGGGGGCATGAAGGACGGCCCACCCGCGAGCCGTCCGCTTCTGTGGTGACGGCGGGCCACCGGCTCGTGGCCGGCGCCCGCGTCGCAGGGGCGATCAGGTCAGCGCACCTTGCCTTGCTTCCAGGCGTTCAGCAGCGTGTCGTAGGCGATGGTCTCGCCCTTGGGCTTCTCGTTGGCGAGCTTCTTCCACGGCGCGCCCTTGTCGGAGAGCCACTTGTTGGGGTTCTCCTTCTTGTTGAGCTTGGGCGCGCAGCGCGCCATGCCGGCGCGTTCGAGGCGGGCCATCACCTGGTCCATCTCTTCGGCGAGGTTGTCCATCGCCTGCTGCGGCGTCTTCTCACCCGTCACGGCCACGGCCACGTTCTTCCACCAGAGCTGCGCGAGCTTGGGGTAGTCGGGCACGTTGGTGCCGGTCGGCGTCCAGGCCACACGCGCGGGCGAACGGTAGAACTCCACCAGGCCGCCGAGCTTGGGCGCCATGTCGGTCATGGCCTTGCTCTGGATGTCGC
>JBIQJS010000193.1:0-3014 GCA_044507405.1 Rubrivivax sp.
GCCACGACCGCGCGCTGCTGCGCGAGGTGTGCGACGAGTTCTGGCTGGTGAGCGACGGCGAGGTCAAGCCCTTCGACGGCGACCTCGACGACTACCAGAAGTGGCTGCTCGAGACCTCGCGCGAGATGGCGCGCGCCGCCAAGGAAGGCGCCAGCGCCCGCGTCAAGGAGCAGAAGACCACGGCCGCGGCACCCCCGCCCCCTGCCGAGCCGGTGCGACGCGAGGACCGCAAGGCCAGCGCCCAGGCGCGCCAGAAGATGGCCGAGCAGACCCGCCCGCTGCGCAAGGAGGTCGAAGCGCTGGAAAAGCGCATGGCCGCCCTCGCGCAGGAACGCGAGACGCTGGAAGCCGCCGCAGCCCGGCCCGACGTCACCCCCGCCGAGCGCGTGGAGCAAGGCAAGCGTCTCAAGCAGATCGGCGACGAGACCGAGGCGGCCGAAGCCCGCTGGCTCGAGCTCACCACGCAGATCGACGCCTTGAACGCCGAGCTCGGCTGAAACCTCAGCCGCGCAGCGCTGCCGCCACCGCCTGGTAGGCCGGCAGCGACACCGGGTCGTTGAAGGCGTTGCCCGCGCCCGGGTGCGAGCCGAACCGCGCGATGACCACCTCGGCGGCCGGGTCCACGTAGATCGCCTGGCCATGGATGCCGCGCGCCATGTAGGCGCCGTGGGCGTTGTGCGAGATCCACCACATCGCGCGGTAGCTCCAGCCCGTGAGGATCGGAAAGCCGGCGCGTTCGCACTCGCCGCGTTCGCCGCCGCGGCGGATCTCGGCCACCACGCTCGCCGGCACCACCTGGCGGCCGTTCCAGGCGCCATCGCAGCGCATCGCCTCGCCGAAGCGCGCCATGTCGCGCAGCGCGAGGTTGAGCCCGCCACCGGCGAACTCGGTGCCCCAGGCGTCGACCGAGAAGTAGGCGTCCTGCTCCATGCCGAGCGGAACCCACAGGCGCTCGCTCATGAGCCGCGCAAGCGGCATGCCGGTCACACGCATCAGGACCCAGGCCAGCACGTCGGTGTTGACGGTCTTGTAGGCGAAGGCGGCGCCGTGCTCGCCCTGCTTGCCGATGCCGCGCAGGTACTCGGTGAGCGACGGCGCATCGCCCTCGCGCCGGCGCGAGAGGCCGATCGCGCGGCCCAGGCGCGCGGCGCCGGAGTCGGCGTCGGTGTAGTCCTCGGTGTAGGTGATGCCGATGCGCATGTCGAGCACCTGGCGCACGGTCGCGTCGCCGAAGCCGCTTGCGGCGAGCTCGGGCACGTAGTGCGCGACGGTGCGGGTCTCGTCGATCACGCCTTCGGCGATCAGCGAAGCGGCGATCGTGCCCACGAAAGACTTGGTGACCGACATCGCGAGATGCGGCAGGTGCGGCTCGAGCGCGCCGAAATAGCGCTCATCGACGATGCGGCCCCGGTGCAGCACCACCACGCCGTCGGTCCAGGTGGCCTTGAGCGCCTCGGCCCACGTCAGCGGCGCATCACCCGCGATCGGCGTGAAGCGCACGTCGTCGAGCGACCGCGGCGCGCGCGCCAGCGTGGAAGGTGGCCCCTCGCCCCGCGAGACGGGGCTCGTGGGCAGGAAGTGCCGCTGGTGGCTGAACGACCAGCGGATCTGCGGAAATCGCGCGTGCTGGCTGTCGGCGTAGGTGATGCGCTTGTCCGGCGGCGGGGGCGAGCCGGTCATCCAGTCGAGGCGCTGGGGGTCGCTCGCGTCGGCGTCGGGTTGCTGGGCATTCCATGCAGCCACCTGGCGGGCGGTGGCGAGGGCGGCGTCGGTGTAGGGGGAAGAGGAGTCGGTCATGAACCCACCATACCGGCACGCCGCGCGCAGGGCCATTCCGGTTCAACCCTGCCACGAGGCGGGAATTTAATTGCGCGCAATTGAATTGCACGCTTCTCAACTACAGTGCATGCCATGCCACCCAGCCCCCGCCGCCCCGACGCCCATGCGGACTGGCTCCAGCTCGACCAGCAGCTGTGTTTCGCGCTCTATTCGAGCTCGCTCGCGATGACGCGGCTCTACAAGCCGCTGCTCGCGCCCCTGGGCATCACCTATCCCCAGTACCTGGCCTTCCTCGTGCTCTGGGAGCGCGACGGCCTCACGGTGGGCGAGCTCGGCGCGCGGCTGTTCCTCGACTCGGGCACGCTCACGCCGCTGCTCAAGCGCATGGAGGCCTTGGGCTGGGTCACCCGCACCCGTGCCGCCGACGACGAGCGGCGCGTGGTCGTGGACCTCACGCCCGAAGGCCGCGCGCTGCGCCAGAAGGCACGCCGCGTGCCGCTGCAACTGGCCGAATCCACGCGCTGCGACGTGGGCGAAGTCGCCTCCCTCACCCAACGCCTGCAGCAGCTGCGCGCGCAGCTCCTGCAGGCGGCCGAAGACGCGCCCGCCGAGGCGCATTGACCCTCCACCCCCTGTTCCACCCCTCAACCGAAACGGAGCTCACCATGGCACTCGAGAAAGTCCTCTACACCGCCCAGGCCACTTCCACCGGCGGCCGCACCGGCACGGCCGAATCGTCCGACGGCGCGCTCAAGGTGCAGCTCAGCACGCCCAAGGAGCTCGGCGGCGCCGGCGGCCCGGGCACCAACCCCGAGCAGCTCTTCGCCGCGGGCTATTCGGCCTGCTTCATCGGCGCGATGAAGGCCGTGGCCGGCGCGCAGAAGATCAAGCTGCCCGACGACGTCTCCATCACCGCGGACGTCGGCATCGGCCCCATCACCGGCGGCTTCGGCATCCAGGTCGCGATGGCGATCAAGATCCCGGGCTTCGAGAAGGCGCAGGCCGAGGCGCTGGTCGCCGCGGCGCACAAGGTGTGTCCCTACTCGAATGCCACGCGCGGGAACATCGACGTCACGCTGACGGTGGTCTGAAGACATGACAGCCCCTCAGCCGACAGGTACGTCGGCTGATCCCCCGAGGGGATGCGGGCCCGCTTGGGTGCAGCCCGGCGCTCGGCCCGCTAGTGTCCTGTCCCAGTAATTCGTCCGCAAAGGCGGGCGAGTTTGGCGAGGATT
>JBIQJS010000194.1:0-3011 GCA_044507405.1 Rubrivivax sp.
GACACCACCACGCCGGTCGAGGCGGGCCTCACCTGGGCCATCCAGAAGGTGCGCCGTCCCGGTGGCGCGCGTGCCGGCGGTTACCCGGGGCGCGCCGCCATCGAGGCCCAGCTCGCCACCGGGCCGACCATCAAGCGCATCGGCCTGCTCGGGCTGGAGCGCATGCCGGTTCGAGAAGGCGCGACCATCGTCGACGGCCAGGGCCACAAGCTCGGCCACGTCACGAGCGGCACGCTCTCGCCCACGGTCAACCAGCCGATCGCCATGGCCTACCTTGCCGCCAACCACGCGCAGCCGCACCACGAGGTCTACGCCGAGGTGCGCGGCAAGCGCGTGCCCATGCGCGTGTGTCCCATGCCCTTCACGCCGCACCGCTACCACCGCGGCTGAACCGACCGTCCTTTCAAAACACAACCAGGAGCCTTTCATGACGACCATGTACACCGCCGACCACGAGTGGATCAACCTCGAGGACCACGACGCCGCCACCGTCGGCATCACGCTGCACGCGCAGGATGCGCTGGGCGACGTGGTGTTCGTCGACCTGCCGGAAGTCGGCCGCACCTTCAAGAAGGGCGAGGTCGCCGGCGTCGTCGAATCGGTCAAGGCCGCGGCCGACCTCTACATGCCGGTGAGCGGCGAGATCGTCGAGGTCAACGAAGCCCTGCGCGCCGACCCCTCGCTCGCCAACAGCGATCCGCTGGGCACCGGCTGGTTCTTCAAGGTCAAGGTCGCCGACATGGGCGAGTTCGAGCAGCTGCTCGACGCCCCCGCCTACGACGCGCTCGTGAAGAACGCCTGATCTCTCCGTCTACCGCCCTGCCCGCCTGCCGCTGGAACCGCCATGCTGATGTCTGCCCTCAAGCCTCTCGGTGAACTCGAGAACACGTCCGAATTCGTGGCGCGCCACATCGGCATCGAACCCGAGGACGAGCGGCGCATGCTCTCGGCCATCGGCGCAGCCTCGCGCCAGGCGCTGATCGAGGCCATCGTGCCGCGCGCCATCGCGCGCCCGCAGCCGATGGCGCTGCCGGCGCCGGTGACCGAGGCCGAGGCGCTGGCCGAGCTCAAGGCCATCGCCGGCAAGAACCGCATCCTCAGGAGCTTCATCGGCCAGGGCTACCACGGCACGCACACGCCGGGCGTCATCCTGCGCAACGTGCTGGAGAACCCGGCCTGGTACACCGCCTACACGCCCTACCAGGCCGAGATCTCGCAGGGCCGCATGGAGGCGCTGGTCAACTTCCAGACCATGGTGTGCGACCTGACCGGCCTGGCCATCGCCAACGCCTCGATGCTCGACGAAGCCACCGCCGCCGCCGAGGCGATGACGCTCGCCAAGCGCAGCGTGCGCGCCACCGGCAACGTGTTCGTCGTCTCGGGCGACGTGCACCCGCAGACGCTCGAGGTGCTGCACACCCGCGCCCGGCCGCTCGGCCTCACGATCAAGGAAGCCAACTCGCACGAGGAGTGGGACGCCGCCATCGCCGCCGACGACTACTTCGCGGCGCTCGTGCAGTACCCCGCCAGCAGCGGCTGGCTGTACGACTGGGCCGCCGAGGCCGAGAAGGTGCACGCCAAGAAGGCCGCCTTCATCATGGCCGCCGACCTGCTCGCGCTCACGCTGCTCAAGCCGCCCGGCGAGATGGGCGCCGACATCGCCATCGGCACCACCCAGCGCTTCGGCATGCCCATGGGCTGCGGCGGCCCGCACGCGGCCTACCTTGCCGTGCGCGACGAATTCAAGCGCTCCATGCCCGGGCGCCTGGTCGGCGTGAGCGTGGACGCGCACGGCGCGCCGGCCTACCGCCTGGCGCTGCAGACGCGCGAGCAGCACATCCGCCGCGAGAAGGCCACCTCCAACATCTGCACGGCGCAGGTGCTGCCGGCCGTGATCGCGAGCATGTACGCGGTCTACCACGGCCCGCAGGGGCTTACGCGCATCGCCCGGCGCGTGGCGCGCTACACCGGCATCCTGGTCGCCGGCCTGAAACAGCTCGGCACGGACCTCACGTCCACGCACCACCTCGACCGCGGCGCCTTCGACACGATCGCCCTGCGCACCGGCGCCGACACCGAGCGCCTGATGCAGCGCGCCGTGTCGCTCGGCGCCAACCTGCGCCGCGCCTGGGGCGAGTACGTCTGCATCACGCTCGACGAGACGACGACGCGTGACGACCTCGTGCTGCTGTGGCGCATCTTCGCGAAGGACGGCCAGGCCCTGCCCGACGTGGAGGCGCTCGCCGCCACCGCCGACCTGATCCCGTCAGCACTGCGCCGCACGTCGAGCTTCCTCACGCACCCGGTCTTCAACACGCACCACTCCGAGACCGAGATGCTGCGCTACATCCGCAGCCTCTCCGACAAGGACATCGCGCTGGACCGCAGCATGATCCCGCTGGGCTCCTGCACGATGAAGCTGAACGCCACGAGCGAAATGATTCCCATCACCTGGCCCGAGTTCGCGCAGGTGCACCCGTTCGCACCGCAGGACCAGCTCCAGGGCTATGCCGAGCTCGACCAGCTGTTGCGCGACTGGCTGTGCCAGGCGACCGGCTACGCCGGCATCAGCCTGCAGCCCAACGCCGGCTCGCAGGGCGAATACGCCGGGCTGCTCATCATCAAGGCGTGGCACACCTCGCGAGGCGAGGGCCACCGCAACATCTGCCTCATTCCCGAGTCGGCCCACGGCACCAACCCGGCGAGCGCCCAGATGGCGGGCCTGCAGGTGGTGGTCACCAAATGCGATGCCGACGGCAACGTCGACCTCGCCGACCTGAAGGCCAAGTGCGAGCAGCACAGCGCCAAGCTCGCCTGCGTGATGATCACCTACCCCAGCACCTACGGCGTCTTCGAGACGCGCGTGAAGGAGCTGTGCGCGCTGGTGCACCAGCACGGCGGCCGGGTCTACGTGGACGGCGCCAACATGAACGCGCTGGTGGGCATCGCCGCGCCGGGCGAGTTCGGCGGCGACGTGAGCCACCTCAACCTGCACAAGACCTTCTGCATTC
>JBIQJS010000069.1:0-20430 GCA_044507405.1 Rubrivivax sp.
GAAGGCCCGCGACGACCGTGCCTGGGCTTCGATACCTCAGCCCGAACGGAGTGGGATCCAGCCCGAACGGAGTGGGGTTCAGCGCGAACGGAGTGGGGTTCAGCCCGAACGGAGTGGGATTCAGCCCAAACGGAATGGGTCAACACCAAGCCACTGCCAACATCCGCATGACCATGCCCGACCTCCCCGCCCGCGGCCTCACCGCGCCCGACCCCGCCCGCCACGTCTTCGACGAAACCCTGGGCCGAGCCCCGGCCCGCGGCCGCATGCAGGGCCGTTCGGTGCTCGTGGTCGGCGCCGGCCAGCAGCCCGTGCCCGACGACCCGTCGCCGCCCACCGGCAACGGGCGCGCGATCGCCATGCTGCTGGCGCGCGAAGGCGCGCACGTGGCCTGCCTGGACCGTGACGCCGCCGCCGCGCAGGCCACCGTCGATCTCATCGTGCGTGAAGGCGGCCGTGCCTTCCCGGTGGTGGCCGACGTGGCCCAGCCGCCCGAGATCGAGCGCGCGGTGCAGGAAAGCCTCGCGGCCCTGGGCGCGCTCGACGGCCTCGTCATCAACGTCGGCATCGGCGGCCCGCCGCTGCTCGCGGGCCAGACGCCCGACGCGTGGGATGCGGCGATGGCCGTCAACCTGCGCGCGCACATGCTCTTCTGCCGCGCGGGCCTGCCGGTGATGCAGCCGGGTGGCGCCATCGTCTTCATCTCGTCCACGGCGAGCATCCGCCCCGGCACGCGCATCCCCTCCTACGACACCTCCAAGGCGGCGCTCGCGGGCCTGTGCCGCCATGTCGCGCTCGAAGGCGAGGCGCTCGGCGTGCGCGCCAACGTGCTCGCGCCGGGCCCCATCGACACGCCGCTCGGCCGCAACGCGAGCGCCCGCCGGCCCGCGCGCGCCGCGCAGCGCCTGCCCTTCGGCCGCGAAGGCACGGCCTGGGAGGTGGCGTATGCGACGCTCTTCCTGCTCTCGCACGAGGGCTCGTTCGTCAACGCGCAGGTGCTGGTGGCCGACGGCGGCATCACCGGCCTGCAACTGCGCTGAGGAGTCCAGATGCCCCGCATCCCCTACATCACCGACGAGCAGGCCGGCCCGCCCGAGCTGGTCGAGGCCATCCGCAAGCGCCGCGGCGGGCGCCTCGCCGAGCTCGACCGGCTGCTGCTCTACAGCACCCCGTTCGCCACCGGCTGGGGCCTGATGATGGGGCGCGTCCGCACCGAGCTTGCGCTCTCGCCGCTGCTGCGCGAGCTCGCGATGCTCGGCGTGGCGGTGCTCAACGAGGCCGAGTACGAGTTCCACCACCACAGCCAGCCCTTCCTCGAGGCGGGTGGCACGCGCGAACAGCTGGCCGCCTTGCGCCAGTTGCCGGCGATCGATGAGGCGCTCTTCGATGCCACCGAGCGCGCAGCGCTGCAGCTCACCATCGAGATGACGCGCACGGTGAAGGTGAGCGATGCGACGTTCGACGCCGCGCGCACGGCGCTCGCCGACGACACCCACCTGGTGGAGCTGATCGCCGTGATCTCGTCCTACAACATGGTGTCGCGCTTCCTCGTGGCGCTGGACCTCACGCCCGAGTAGCGCAGCCGCTCACTTCGCCACCGCCGGAAACGCCGGCAGCTTGCCCACGTCGCGCGCGTCGTGCTGCAGCACCACGGTCGCTTTCAAGGTGGCGGCGATCTTCTTGAAGCGGTCGAGCGAGGCCAGCGTCTCGGCGCGGCTGGTGTTGAAGCTCGGCACGCCGTTGCGCTCGTAGTTCTCGTGGAAGTGCGCGAGGTCGCCCGTGAGGAGCACCGGGCCGGTCTGCGCGAGCTTGACCAGGAGGCTGTGGTGCCCCGGCGTGTGGCCGGGCGTGGTGAGCATGATCACGCGGCCGTCGCCGAAGACGTCCTTGTCGAGCGGCACCGGCTCGACCTTGCTGCCGAGGGTGAGCCACGGGGTGAGGAAGCTCGGGTTGGTGCCGACGGGCTTGGGCGACGAGACCACGTCCCAGTCGCCCTTGCCGATCAGGAGCGTCGCCTGCGGGAACGACGCCGCCTGGCCGATGTGGTCGTTGTGGTAGTGGCTGATGCCCAGGTACTTGATCTGCTCGGGCCGGATGCCGGCCTGCGCGAGCTGGTCCACGAGGCTCACCTTGGGCGCGGGCGCCCCGGCGCTCATCGCGTGGCCGCTGTCCCACAGCAGGTAGTCGTTGCCGTGCCGGATCAGGTAGCAGCTGAAGACGAAGGGGATCTTCACCCCGTCCATCGCGTACGTGTCGGAGAAGCGCCCCACGTCGTTGGTGACGCTGGTGCCGCACTCCAGGCGCGAGAGGGTGACCTCCGGGCCGGTGGCGGGCGTGGGCGGCGTCTGCGATGCCGGCAGGGGCGCGCAGGCGGCGAGCACGAGGGCCCCGGTGGCGGCGAGCAGGGCGAGCGGGGAATGGCGGTGGCGGGGCATGTCGTCTCCTTCGTCTTCGGGTTCTGGCGGGGGGCGGCTGCGGGGCACTGTAGGGTGCCGACCTTGAAACCGCGGCCTTGTCCCTCACGTCGACATTTCCTCTTCCTGCAAAGGCCCCGGCGTGACCTTGACCGTCGCCCTCGTCCTGATGGTGCTGCTGGTGGGCTGGTTCGTGGGCGAGCCGCTGCGCACCGCCTGGCGCCGCGCGCGCATCCGGCGCCAGGCCTTCCCGCCCGAGTGGCGCGAGATCCTGCGCCGCCGCGTGCCGTATGTGCGCCACCTGCCGGCCGACCTGCAGCTGCAGCTCAAGAAGCACATCCAGGTCTTCGTGGCCGAGAAGCCCTTCATCGGCTGCGCGGGCCTTGCGATCACCGACGAGATGCGCATCGCGATCGCCGCGCAGGCCTGCCTGCTGCTGCTCAACCAGAAGCGGGCGCATTACTACCCGCAGCTGCGCCAGGTGCTGGTCTATCCGGGCGCCTTCGCGGTGGACCGGGTGCACGCCGGCCCGGGCGGCGTGCTGCACGAGCAGCGCCGGGCGCTGTCGGGCGAGTCGTGGTCGCAGGGGCAGGTGATCCTCTCCTGGCAGGGCGCGCTCGACGGCGCCGCCACGCCCGGCGACGGCCACAACGTCGTGATCCACGAGTTCGCCCACCAGCTCGACCAGGAGAACGGCGCGGCCAATGGCGCGCCGCACCTGCCAACGCGCGCGGCGCGCGAGCGCTGGCAGCAGGTGATGGCGGCCGAGTTCGCCCGGCTGCAGGCGGCGGTCGCCGACGGCCAGCCCACGCTGCTCGACCCCTACGGCGCCACCGACCCCGCGGAGTTCTTCGCGGTGGCCAGCGAGGTCTTCTTCGAGCAGCCGCAGGCGCTGGCCGAACGGCACCCGCCGCTCTACGCCGAACTCGCCCGCTGCTACCGGTTGAACCCGCTGTCGTGGTGAGGCCACGCCTCAGGGTGGCGCAAATGTGCAAAACGCGCATTCGTGGTATCGTGCCGAGGCATTTGCCGTTGTCCCCGCACCCCACCCGTGTACCTCGAGGATCGCCCCCCGCCCTCCGCGCCCCCCGCGCCGGCGTCCGCGCACGACCCGGTGTCGGTACTCGCGGCCTGCCGGGCGCTGCTCAAGCCGGTGGCCGAGCTTGCGATCGCGCGCGGCCTGCACCACGCCGACCTCGATGAGCTGCTGCGCGCCGCCTTCGTGGAGGCGGCACTCGCGGCGCATCCCGACGTCACGCCGCACCGTGCGGTCAGCCGCGTCAGCACCACCACCGGGCTCAACCGCCGCGAGGTGACGCGCCTGCTGCAACGCGAGCCCGAGCTCGCGGCGCGCCCGACCCCGGCCACGCAGGTCTTCACCCGCTGGCTGAGCGACCCCGAGTGGCGCGGTCATGCCGCGCTGCCGCGCCAGGGCGTCGGCGCGAGCTTCGAGACGCTCGCCCAGTCCGTCACCAAGAACGTGCACCCGCGCAGCCTGCTGGAAGAGCTCTGCCGCCTCGGCCTGGCGCGCGTGGACGAAGCCGCCGACCGTGTCGAGCTGCTCGACGAGCGATTCGCACCCACCGGCGACGAGCCGCGCATGCTCGGGTTCGTGGCCAGCAACGTGGGCGATCACTTGCGCGCCGCCGTCACCAATGTGGTGTCTCCCAAGCCGCAGCACCTGGAGCAGGCGGTGTTCGCCGACGAGCTTTCGGCCGACTCGGTCGAGCGGCTGCAGCCGCTGGTGCGCGAGCAGTGGCAGCAGCTGCTGCGCACGCTGGCGCCGGCGATGCAGAAGGCGATCGATGAAGACGCTGCCGCCGGCCGCGTGCAGGATCGCCGCATCCGGGTCGGCCTGTATTCCTTTCACGCGCCCATGCAGACCGCAGTCCCCGCCAACCCGCCCGCCACCGTTGCGCCGCCGCGCAAGCCGGCGGCGCGAAGGAGCGCGACATGAAGCGCCTGCGCCCCGAAGGGCGCGGTCCGACCGCCCTGCTCACGCTGGCGGCGCTGCTCGCGCTCGCGCTGCTGGCCGCCGTCCTGCCCGGCTGCGGCGGCGTCGACAGCGGCGGCACCGGCCAGACGGTGGAAAACGTGCCCACCACCACGTCGGGGCGCATCAGCGGCTTCGGCTCCATCATCGTCAACGGCGTGCGCTTCGACGACGAGCAGGCGGCGGTGGTCGATGAAGACGGCACGCCCCGCAGCACGGCCGATCTCGCGCTCGGCATGGTGGTCGAGGTGGAGGGCGCCGTGCGGGGCAACTCCGGCCGCGGCGTGGCCGACCGCATCCAGTTCGGCCACGAGATCGCCGGGCCCGTCGCCTCGGTGAACGTGGCCGGCTCGACCCTCGTGGTGCTGGGCCAGACCGTGCGCGTGGACGCCGACACCTTCTATGGCGGCTACCCCACCGGCCTGGCCGGCGTGCACGCCGGTCATCTCGTCGAGGTGCACGGCTTCTACGACCCGGTGTCGGCCACCTACACCGCCAGCCGCATCGCGCGGGCGACGACGCTTGCGCACTACACGCTGCGCGGCCGCGTGGCCGCCCACATGGGCCCGCCCACCCGCAGCTTCTCGATCGGCGGCGCGGCGATCGACTACGGCAGCGCCCGCCCGCCGGTGCCGCCGCTCAGCAACGGCCAGTTCGTGCGCGTGACGCTCGAGACCGTGCCGGTCTCCGGCCGCTGGATCGCGACTTCGGTGCGCGCCTCGCAGCGCAGCCTGCCGCCCGAGCGCGACGACGCGCGGCTCGAAGGCCACGTGAGCGGGTACGCCGGCCCGGCCAGTTTCCTCGTCGGTGGCGTGCCGGTGGACGCCAGCAGCCCCGACCTGCGCGTGCGCCACGGCACGCTCGCCGACCTGGCCGACGGCGTGCGGGTCGAAGTCGATGGCCGCATGCGCGCCGGCGTGCTCATCGCGAGCGAGCTGAAGTTCCGCCACGGCGGCCAGCAGGAGTTCGAGCTCAACGGCACCGTCGAGTCGGTCAACCCCGGCGCGCAGACGCTGGTGCTGCGCGGCATCACCGTGAGCTGGGACGGCAGCACGCGCTTCATGGCGGGCAACGCCGGCCAGCTCGCCCCCGGGGTGCGGCTGGAGGTCAAGGGCACACCCACGGGCGGCGCGGGCATCCTCGCGCGATCGATCCGGTTCCAGCGATGAGCCTCGACCCACGCCCCTCGCTGCGCCGCACCCCGCTCTGGCACGAGCGGCACGACGCCCCGACCTTCGCCACGGCCAGCCGCCGCCCGCAGGTGCTGGTGGTGGAGGACGACCCGGTGCAGGCACTGCTGATCACGCTCATGCTGCGCCACCACGGCATCGAGGCCGCGCTCGTCACCGACGGCGCCCAGGCGGTGGAGGCGGTGCAGCGGGGCGCCTATGCGATGGTGCTGATGGACTACCTGATGCCGGTCGTCAACGGCATCGACGCCACCCGCCGCATCCGCGCGTGGGAGGCCGAACACCACCGCCCGCGCACGCCCATCGTCGCGGTGACGGCCAGCGTCATGCACGGCGAGTGCGCCGCCTACCTCGCCGCCGGCATGGACGGAGTGATCCACAAGCCCTTCTCGGCCGGCAAGCTGGCCGAGGCCCTGGCCCGCCATGGCGTGGTCGTCACGCCGGCGGACCCTCTCGTTCACGGAGCAGTCTCATGAAGCCCACGTCGCCCACCTCCCTCCTGGCCCGGATCGCCGCCACCGCGGCCCTCGCCTGCGCGGCCGGCGCCGCAGGCGCGCAGACCGGCGTGGGCGTGTCGGTCGAGGTGGTGCAGCCGGGGGTCTACGGCCGCATCGAGGTCGGCAACATGCCGCCGCCGTTGATCGTGCCCCGCCCGGTGGTCATCACGCAGCCGGCCGTGGTGGTGCCGATGCAGCCGGTGTACCTCTACGTGCCGCCGGGCCACCAGAAGAAATGGTCCAAGCACTGCCATCGCTACAACGCCTGCGGCCAGCCGGTGTACTTCGTGAAGGAGAGCTGGGTGCACCAGCGCTACGAGCGCGAGCACGGCCATCCCCATCCCCATGCCAGGCACGGCAAGAAGCACGACCACCCCGGCAAGGGGCATGGCAAGGGCCCAGACAAGGGCCACGGCAAGGGACACGGCAAGGGCCGTGACTGACGGCCCTCACGCGCGGGGCGCTGTCATCCCACGAGACGGCCGTAGCGGTCGATCGCGATCAGGTCGACGTACTGCGAGCCCTGCGTGACGCCGGGCGCGAACTCCACCCGGTAGCCGCCGAGGTCGGTGCGCAGGCCGGCCAGCGATTCCTTCAGCCGGGCCCGGCTCACGCGCTCGCCGCCGCTCACGCGCAGGGCCGCGCGTGCGGCCTCCACCGCCGTGCGGCCGGCGATGTAGCCCTCCAGCGTGGTGATGCCCAGCCGGGCCTGGCCGCCGTGCGCGGCGAAATCCTGCCTGGCGCGGCTCACGAGGCTCACCGAGCCCGCGTTGGGCCGCGGCACCACCATGCTCATGATGCAGCTCTGCTTTCTGGCCGAGAGCGTGTCCATCAGGCCCTGGCCGGCGTACGACGAGGCGTAGAAGAGCCCGGCATAACCGCCCTGCGACAGGTGGTCGATGACGGACGCCACCGGCCCGGCATTGGCCGAGAGCAGCACGATGTCGAGCCGCGCGGCGAGCAGCTGCGCGGCCACGTCGTCGAAGCGGCTGGCCGCGCGGTCCACCGCGATCGAGACGGTGGGCGTGATGTTCACGCTTGCGAGCGCCTGCGACATCACCGCCAGGTTGGCCGGCGAGGTGTCCTTCAGGTAGACGTATCCGATGCGCCGCATGCCGAAGGCCTTGATGTAGTGGGCCATGCGCCGGTATTCGAGGTCGTAGCCGGCGCGCACGTGGAAGACGCCGTGGCTGCCGGCGCCGGTGCGCAGGCCCATGTTGCCGGTCGCGGTGCCCAGCAGCACGGCCTGCGCGCCCTGCGCCATGGGCACGCAGGCTTCGGCGGCGATGCCGTTGGTCAGGCCCACCAGCGCGGCCACGCCGCCTTCGAGCAGCGTGGCCACGTTCTGCACGCAGCGATCCTTGGCGCCGCCATCGTCGAGCGTGACCAGTTCGAAGCGCGGGCTGCCCGGCACGGCCGAGGCGGCGGCGAAGGCCACCGCGATGCCGTCGCGGATGTCGCGCCCGTAGCTCGCCTGCCCGCCGGTGAGCGAGGCCGACTGGCCGAACCGGATCACGGGTGTCGACGCGGCGGCCTCGGCCGACCACGATCCCAGCATGGCGGCCGCCACGGCGGCGGGCGCGCCCATCACGAGCTGTCTGCGCTTCATCTCTATCTCCCTGTGTGTGCAAACCGTGAACGACGCCCGCTGCGCGGCGCGCGGCGAGGCGTGCCCACCGGTTGTCGGCAGACTTTTTTCACGGTTGAGGCGGTGCACACACCTTGATACGGCGCTGCGTTTCGGTTGCCGGCGGCGGTTCGTGACCTGACGCACGGTGTCAGCCCGGGCGTGACGCGGGCGCGGATTTGTACGCACACGCGGCGGGGCGCATGAGCCGTTTACGAATTGACACAGCTTCGCGCCGGCCCGGACACTGCCGCCACGTCACCACCGGAGCTCGCCATGAAGACCTCCCGCGCCACCGCCCCGCTGATCGCCGCGGCCTTGTGCCTCGCCGCCGCGGGCACGCACGCCTTCGAGCTGAGCGGCTTCCGCGGCGTGGCGTGGGGCGACGCCGCCGCGCGCCTGGGCACGGCGACGGTCGTGTCGCGTGAAGGCGCGCTCACCTGCTACCAGCGCGAGCGCGAGAACCTGATGTTCGGCGACGCCGAACTCGCGGCGGTGCGCTACTGCTTCCTCAACGACCGGTTGCACAGCGTGCGGCTGGAGGCGGCCGTGAGCGCCCAGGCGATGGCCGCCGAGCTGCAGCGCACCTACGGCCGCCCCGCGGCGCGGCGTGGGGCGGTGTCGACCTGGGGGCGCGCGCCCGACCGCAGCCGGGCCGAACTCGTCGCCCAGGGCGAACGCTCGCAGCTGACGATCTCGGCCCGCCCGGGCGAGGTGGTGGCGGTGCGCACCGCGGCGGCCGCCGGCGGGCACTGAGGCTCAGCGCGTCGCAGCGCCTTCCACCCAGGCCGCCACGGCCTGCGCTTCATCGCCGGCCTGCGTGCGCAGGCCTTGCGCCACGCCGGCGCGGTGGGCGGCGGGCTGGTTCTGGCTCATCTTCCACTTGCCCTGCAGGGAATCGAGCGGGATCTCCAGGCCCACGATCGCGCGCAGCATCGCGTCGAGGTAGTCGGGCGGGGCATCGCTCACCTGCCAGGGCGCCGGCTGCGCGGCCTCGTGGCGCGAGGTGAGGCGGCCGACGAACTCGCGCAGCCAGGCCGCGTCGTCGCGCACCACCAGCCGCCCGCGCGCCTGCACCACGATGTAGTTCCAGGTCGGCACGGCCCGGTGCGTCTCGGCCTTGCCCGGATACCAGTTGGGCGACACATACGCCTGCGGGCCCTGGAAGACCACCAGCACCTCGGTGCCCGCGGCCTCGCGCCAGAGCGGGTTGCCACGCGCGGCGTGCGCGCGCAACACGGTGCGGCCGTCGGCCTCGCGCTCCAGCAGGAAGGGCAGCGGGTTCGCGTCCAGCCCCTGCGGGCCGTGGTGGATGAGGAGGCCCAGCGGGTGCTCGCGCACCAGCGCCTCCAGCACCTCGGGCCGCTGCTCGGCGAAATGCGCGGGCGTGTACACGGTCAGGCCTCGTGCACCGGCTCGCAGCGCACCTCGCTCCTGACCGAGTTGGCGATGAAGCATTCCTCGTGCGCCTGATGGTGCAGGTGGTCGAGCTCCTCGCGCGTGGGCTGCCGGCCGCTGAAGCGCACGGCCGGCCGCAGCGTGACGCGGGTGACCGCCACGCGGCCCTCGGCATTGCGGTCCATCACGCCCACCGCCTCGTCGCGGTAGACGTCCACCACCCAGCCGGCGCGGCACGCGATGTCGAGGAACCACAGCATGTGGCAGCTGGAGATGGAGCCGACGAAGGCTTCTTCCGGGTCGACCCCGGCCGGGTCGGAATAGGGCACCCGCACCGACATCGGTGACGAGGACGCCGGCATCACATGCCCGCCGTCGAAGTGGATGTCGTGGCGGCGGCTGTACCGGCGGTCGGTGAACGGCTGGTCGCCACGCTGCCAGACGGTGGTGGCGGTGTAGAGGTGTTCCGACATGCAAGGGCTCCGATGGTCAGCGTGGCTCGGTGTAGGTGAAGGTACCGCGTTCCAGCACCTCGCGGGCCGCGTCGCGCGCGGCGCGCATGGCCGCGCGGTAGAACGAGGTGGCGAAGCTGATGCGTTTCACGCCGGCCGCTTCGAGCTCGGCGACGGTGAACGACTTGCCGGGGATGCCGACCATGAAGCTCACCGGCTTCTCGAGCGCCGCGCACACCGCGCGGACGGCGTCGAGGTCGGGCAGCCCGGGTGCGAAGAGCACGTCGGCGCCGGCACGCTCGTAGGCCTGCAGGCGGCGGATGGTGTCGTCGAGGTCGGGCCGCTCGCGCAGGTGGTTCTCGGCGCGGGCGGTGAGCACGAAGGGCCGCTTCGCCGCACGGATCGCCTCGACCACGGCACGGATGCGTTCCACCGCATGCGTGAGGTCATAGGGTGCGCCGCCCGCCGGCGCGTCCTCGATCGAGCCGCCGGCGAGCCCGGCCTCGATCGCGAGCTGCACGGTTTGCGCCGCGGCCGCGGGCTCGGGGCCGAAGCCGTTCTCCAGGTCGGCCGAGACGGGCAGGTCCACCGCCTGCGCCACGCTGCGCGCATGGGCCAGGGCCTCGTCGCGCGTGAGTTCGCCATCGCGCTTGCCTGCGGCCATGGCCGAGGCGCCGCTGGAGGTGGCGATCGCGGCAAAGCCCAGGCCAGCGAGCATCCGCGCCGAGCCGGCATCCCAGGCGTTGGCCATGAGCAGCGCACGCGGGCCCTGGTGCAGGGCACGGAAATGGTCGGCCTTCGTCGTCATGGGGTCTCCGGTGAGGGCGCGGGTGGACTGGCGATTGGCCCCTGATCGTAGATACTTCCCCGCCACTGCAAGGAGCCAATTCAGCATGGACGCGAGAGCCAATGCCGCGCCGCTTCGGCAGCAGGTCTACCTGCGGCTGCGCCACGCCATCGAGCAGGGCACCTTCGCGCCGGGCAGCAAGCTGCCGCCTTCTCGGGAGCATGCGCAGGCGCTGGGCGTGGCACGCAACACCGTGCTGTGGGCGCTGGAGCGGCTGCGCGCCGAGGGCTACGTGGTGGCGCGCGTGGGCGATGGCAGCTACGTGGCACCGGATCTGGCGACGCTGCACCCGACCACCGCGCGCCGCAAGGCCGCGTTGCAGCCGGCCACGGGCCTGTCGCAGCGGGGCCGCCAGATCGCCGACACGGCGCTGCGCTGGCGCCCGCCCGTCTCGGCCGTGGCGCCGTACCGCATCGGCACGCCCTCGGTGCAGGACTTTCCGTTTGCGCTGTGGTCGCGCATCGCGCGCCAGGTGCCGCTCGGCCTGCAGCAGCGCACGGCGCAGTACGGCTCGCCCGCGGGGCACCCGCCGCTGCGCGAGGCGATCGCGCAATGGCTGCTGGTCTCGCGCGGCATCCGCTGCGAGCCGCAGCAGGTGGTGGTGACCTCGGGCTCGCAGCAGGCGATCGACCTCGTCGCGCGCCTGCTGCTCGACGCGGGCGACGAGGTGATGGTCGAGGACCCGGGCTACCTCGGCATCCGGGCGTGCCTGCTGAGCCACGGCGTCGTGGCGCGCCCGGTGGACCTGGATGCGCAGGGCCTCGCGATCGCGGAAGGCGCGGCGCGCTGGCCGCAGGCGCGCATGGCCGTGGTCACGCCCACGCACCAGTTCCCGCTGGGCGTGCACATGGGCCTGCCGCGGCGGCTGGAGCTGCTGGAGTGGGCGCGGCGCACGCAGGCGTGGATCGTGGAAGACGACTACGACGGCGAGTTCCAGTACGGCGCGCACCGCATCCCGGCGCTGTGCAGCCTGCCGCACAGCGAGCGGGTGCTCTACGTGGGCACGTTTTCCAAGACGCTGCACCCGGGGCTGCGCCTGGGCTTCATCGTGCTGCCGCATGGGCTGGTGGAGGCCTTTGCGAGCGCGCGGTCGCTCACCGACCGCCACAGCCCGGGTGCGTCGCAGGAGGTGCTCGCGCGCTTCATCACCGAAGGCCACCTGCTGCGCCACCTGCGCCGCATGCGCGAGCTCTACCAGGAGCGGCAGGCGGTGCTGGTGGACTCGCTGCGCAAGGCGAGCGGCGGACGCCTCGCACCCGAGCCGGTGGACCACGGCATGCACCTCGCGCTCGAGGCGCCGCCGGCGGTCGACGACACCGCGCTCAGCCACCGGGCCGGCGAGGCCGGGGTGCACCTGGCGCCGCTCTCGCTCTACACGCTCGCCTCGCGGCGACGCGGCTGGCTCTTCGGCTACGCGGGTTTCAACGAGCGGCAGCTGCGCCAGGCGGCGCGGCTGCTGGCGCCGTGCCTGGCTGGGGCGTCGCGGGCGGCGTGACGGGTCAGTGCAGCGTCACGTTGCGCAGCCGCGCACCGCTGAGCGCGGCGGCCGACAGGCGCGTGGTCCAGCCGCTGGCCCAGGCGGTGAAGTCCGCCAGCGGCATGGGGCGGCCCATGTGGAAGCCCTGCGCCTCGTCGCACGACTGCTCGCGCAGCATCTCCCACACCTGCGCGTTCTCCACGCCTTCGGCCACGACCGCCAGGCCGAGGCCGTGCGCGAGGTCGATGGTCGAGCGCACGATGCGGGCGTCGTCCGGGTCCTTCTCCATCCCCATCACGAAGGAGCGGTCGATCTTGATCTCGTCCACCGGCAGGCGCTTGAGGTAGTTGAGCGATGAATAGCCGGTGCCGAAGTCATCGATCGAGAGCCGGAAGCCCAGGCCCGAGAGCCGGTCGAGCGTGGCCATGGCGCGCTGCGGGTCGTCCATGATCGCGCTCTCGGTGATCTCCAGGCAGAAGGCCTCGGCGGGCACGCTGTGCTTGATGAGCAGGGCCTCGAACTTCTGCGGCAGCTCCTGGTCGAGCAGGTCGCGGGTGGACAGGTTGACCGAGAGCACGAGCCGCTGGCCGGCCTCGTTGAGGACGCGCCAGCTGCGCGCGGCCTCCTCGAAGACCCACATCGTGAGCACGCGGATGAAGCCGGTCTGCTCGGCGAACGGGATGAACTGCATCGGCGGCACCAGGCCGCGCTGCGGGTGCTGCCAGCGCAGGAGCGCCTCGGCGCCCACCACATGGCCGGTGTCGAGCGCGAGCCGGGGCTGCAGGTACAGGCGCAGCTCGTGGTGATCCACCGCGTGGCGCAGCTCGCCGAGCAGCGTGAGCGTCTGGCGGCTGGCGGCATCGAAGGCGGCGTCGTAGAGCACCGGGCCTTCGCCGCGCCGCTTGGCCTGGTACATGGCGACCTCGGCGTGGCTGAGCAGCCCGTCGGCATCGCCCGCGTGATGCGGCCACACGGCCATGCCGAAGCTCGCGTTCATGTCCACCGTGTGGTCCTCGAGCGTCATCACGTCGGCGAAGGCATGGTGCAGGCGCTGCGCCACGGTGCGGGTATGGGCAATGTCGTCCGAGGGCTCCAGGTCGGCGAGCAGCACGGCGAACTCGTCGCCGCCCAGCCGCGCGACGAGGTCGCCGTTGCGCACCGCCTGCTGCGACAGCCGCTCGGCCACGCCCTTGAGCATGAGGTCGCCGAAGCGGTAGCCCAGCACGTCGTTGACGTGCTTGAAGCGGTCGAGGTCGAGCATCACCACCGCGACCGAGCGGCTGTCGGCCTTGGCGAGCGCCATCGCCTCCATCACGGCATTGCGGAACTGCACGCGGTTGGGCAGGCCGGTGAGGCTGTCCCAGTAGGCGAGCTTGAGGATCTCTTCCTGCTGCGTGGCCACGTTGACGCGCATGCGCTCGAAGGCCTGTGCCAGGTCGCCCACCTCGTCGGTGCGGCGCTGCCCGCCGAGCGGCGTGGCGTAGTCGCCTGCGCCCAGGCGCTCGGCCGCGGCGGCGAGGCGGCGCAGCGGTGTCGTCACGCGGCGGGCGGTGAGCCAGCTGCCGATGCCGAAGACGACGAGGCCCAGCAGCGTGATCGCGATCAGCGTGAGCTGCGGCGCGCGGTGCCGCGCCACCGCCTCGTCCACCGAAAGCATGAGCAGCGCCGAAAGCTCCGGCCCGGCGCCGCGCGTGAGCGCGACGGTGCGTGCCTGGTACTCGCCGCCGGGCAGGGCATAGCTTGCGGCGCTCGCGTGGCCGAGGCGACCGGCCTGCGCGGCGAGCGCCTCGCGCGCAGGCTGCGGCAGGGTGGAATGCACCACCGACCACGGCGCCTGGTTCGACGGGCGCATCGCGAGTGACAACTGCAGCGATGAGAGGCCGAGCATCTCGTCGACCATGCGCTGGTCGATGGCCTGGCCGAGCATCACCCAGCCGGTGACGGCGGCATCGCGCAGCGGCTGCGCCACCACCTGGAAGGCACGGCCGCCGAGCAGCACCACCTCGCCACCGGGCTTGCGGCCCAGGTGCTGCGCGCCGAGTTGCGTGAGTTCGCCCTCCAGGGCAAGCACGTCGGCGCGCGAGGCGGCGCGCACGCGGAATTCGGGGTCCAGCAGCACGGTCACCTGTGCGCCGGTGCGCTCGCCGTGGTAGGCGAGCACCGAGGCGATGGCGAGCTCGTCACCGGCGCTGGCGGCCCAGTGGAAGCCGTCGTCGTCGGCCAGGCGCAGGGCGGCCTCCTGCAGGCGATGCCGGTTCTGCTCCAGCATGCGCCGCAGCAGGTGCTCGCCGAGCTCGAGGTCGCTCGCGATCGCGGTGCGGGCGTTGTGGTCGATGCTCGCGCGGATGGCGATGAAGCTCAGGCCCTGCACCACGAGCAGCAGCGTGAGGAACACGAAGACGATGCGCGCCGAAAGCGACTTGCGCACCCAATGGCGCGCGGCCGCGAGCGGGCCGTGCCGGGGCAGGTGCAGCAGGGGGCGGGGGCTCACGGCAGGAGGCCCGGCAGCCGGGGCTGCACGCAGGGGGCGCGAACGTGGGACGGCATGGCAGCGGATCGACGGCAGGCCCCGCCGGACGGAGGGGCTCCACGGTGTATCGGTCCGCTGGCGGGCGACTTGACCTCAGCCGTCAGCCCGCGTGGTGCAGTTCACGCAAGCCGCACGGGCAATCCGCTCAGGTCGCCGCGCTGATCACGCCGCCGCCCAGGCACACCTCGCCGTCGTAGAGCACCGCCGACTGCCCCGGGGTGACCGCCCACTGCGGCGCATCGAACCGCAGGGTGAAGCCGTCGGGGCCGGGCGCGAGCTCGCAGGCGGCGTCCTCCTGGCGGTAGCGCGTCTTGGCGGCGATCCGCCCGGCCGCCGGCGCGTGGCCGGCGATCCAGCTGGTGTCGTCGGCGGCGAGGCCGCTCGCCAGCAGCCACGGGTGCTCGTGTCCCTGCACCACGTAGAGCGTGTTGCGCTCGAGGTCCTTGCGCGCCACGAACCAGGGTTCGTGCTCGCTGCCGCCGCGGGCCGCGCCGCGCTCCTTCACGCCGCCGATGCCGATGCCCTTGCGCTGGCCGAGCGTGTAGAACGACAGCCCCACGTGCTCGCCGATCGTGCGGCCGCGGTCGTCCTGGATGGGGCCGGGCTGGTTGGCGAGGTAGCGGTTGAGGAACTCGCGGAAGGGCCGCTCGCCGATGAAGCAGATGCCGGTCGAATCCTTCTTCTTCGCGTTCGGCAGGCCGATCTCGGCGGCGATGCGGCGCACTTCGGTCTTGGGCAATTCACCCACCGGGAACAGGGTCCGGCTCAGCTGGGCCTGCGTGAGGCGGTGCAGGAAGTAGCTCTGGTCCTTGAGCGGGTCCCGCCCCTTGAGCAGCTGGAACTCGCCGCCCTCGACCTCGCGCACGCGCGCGTAGTGGCCGGTCGCGATCTTGTGCGCCCCGAGGCGCATGGCGTGGTCGAGGAAGGCCTTGAACTTGATCTCGGCGTTGCAGAGCACGTCGGGGTTGGGCGTGCGGCCGGCCTGGTACTCGCGCAGGAACTCGGCGAAGACGCGATCCTTGTACTCGGCGGCGAAGTTCACGTGCTCGATCTCGATGCCGATCACGTCGGCCACCGAAGCGGCGTCGAGGAAATCCTGGCGCGAGGAGCAGTACGCGTCGTCGTCATCGTCTTCCCAGTTCTTCATGAAGATGCCGATGACCTCGTGGCCCTGCTGCTTGAGGAGCCACGCGCTCACCGCGGAGTCCACCCCGCCGCTCAGGCCCACGACCACACGCTCTTTCACCATCGGCGGATTGTAGGAAGGCCCCCTCGTCCGCGCGGCGGTGCGGCCTTGGGCTTGTCGTGCAGGTGACACCGCGGGCCGTGGCGCCGCGCCTAGGATTTGCGCGCCGGCCGCTGTGGCCGGCACACGTCTTCAGGGCGGGGTGGAATTCCCCACCGGCGGTATGTGGTGCGGCGCCTTCGGCGCACGCCACGAGCCCGCGAGCGCCTCGTTCCGCACGGAGCGAGGGTCAGCAGACCTGGTGCGAGGCCAGGGCCGACGGTCACAGTCCGGATGAAAGAAGATGTGCCGATGCATGGCAGCCCAGGCCGTCCGCCGGTGTGGGCCGCTGCGCGTCTGCGCGCCCTGGAACGTTTTTCGTCCATCCAACGAGGAGCGTTTCCATGTCAGTTCAACCGACCTTCAACACCTATCCCCACCGCCTGCGCACCGCCTTGCGGGCGCTGCATGCCGGGCGCCCGATCCTGCTCTTCGACGACGACGAGCGCGAGAACGAGGCCGACCTCATCGTCGCCGCCGAGCACGTCACGCCCGAGGTGATGGCGATGTTCATCCGCGAGGGCAGCGGCATCGTCTGCCTGTGCCTGCCGCCCGAGCGGCTGGAGCAGCTCGCACTGCGGCCCATGGTGCCGTGCAACGAGAGCCGCTACGGCACCGCCTTCACCGTCTCGATCGAGGCGCGTCACGGCGTCGCCACCGGCGTGAGCGCGGCCGACCGCGTGACCACCATCCGCGCGGCCATCGTCGACGACGCCCAGCCGGTCGACCTCGTGAGCCCCGGCCATGTGTTCCCGCTGTGCGCGCGCGCCGGCGGCGTGCTCGAACGCGACGGCCACACCGAAGGCGCGGTGGACCTGATGCGCATGGCGGGCCTGAAGCCTGCGGCCGTGCTGTGCGAGCTCATGAACCCTGACGGCACCATGGCGCGCGGCGAGGAGGTCAGCCGCTTCGCGCTCGCGCACGGGCTGCCCACGCTCACCATCGCCGAGATCGTGCACTGGCGCCGCCAGACCGAAGCGGCCTGGGCCTGAGGAGCGTGCGATGACGATCTACGCCATGGCCCAACTCCGGTTCACCGACCGCACCGCCTATGACCGCTACCAGGCGCGCTTCTTCGGCGTCTTCTCGCGCTTCGCGGGCACGCTGCTCGCGGCCGACGAGCACCCGCTCGTCGCCGAAGGCGAGTGGCCGCGCGACAAGGTGGTGCTGATGTCCTTCCCGAGCGAGGACGCCTGGCGGGCCTTCGCCGAATCGCCCGAGTACGAGGAGATCGCACGCGACCGGCGCGCCGGCGCCGACGCCGTGGTGCTGGTCTTCCGCGGGCTCGACGGGATCAGGCCCGCCCGGCGACCGTCCTGAAGCTCATGCGGACGGGCGGGGCTCGGCGCGCGCTTCGAGGTTGCGCGCCGTGCCGAGCAGCGTGGCGCACAGCGTCTCGCGGCCCTCGGCATCGACCGCGTAGACGTCGGCCGCGCACACGGTGAGCAGGCGGCTCTCTTGCACCACGCGGCCGCGCGCGCGCAGGCTGCGCCCGGCGGCCGGCGCCACGAGCTTGAGCGTGGCGTCGACGGTGGCATTGACGCTGCCGGGCGGCAGCAGCGTGCCGGCCGCGGCGACGGCGGCGAAGTCGGCCGCGGCGAAGACGGCGGTCGCCTGCAACTGGCCGGGGGCATGGCACCAGGCGTCCTGCACGGGCAGCTCGATCTCCGCGCCGCCCGGTGTCACGCGGACGAAGCGCAGACCGAGCGTGCGCGCCATCGGCATCGCGAGCACGGCGCGTTGCACACGGTCGAGCTGGGTGGCAGGCGTGGGGGCAGGGTGGTTCATCGGGACTCCTTGCGGGTGCGGGGGGCGGAAGCAGCCCGGCGGCGGGGCCAGGCCGGTGCGGCGGCCTGGGCCTTCGCGGCCTGGCGCAGCGTGGATTCGCGGCTGCGGGCCTGCAGCCAGGCGATGTGGTCCACGAGCTTCTGGCGCATCGCCTGCTGCTCGGCGATCACGGCATCGACCTCGTCGATGCGGCGCTGCATCGCCTCGACCATGTGCTCGAAGGTCAGCGTGCCCGCGCGCAGCAGCGGCAGCGTCTCGGCCAGCGCCTGCAGCGAGAAGCCGAGGTCGCGGCCCATGGAGATGAAGACGACTTCGCGCACCGTGCGCTCGTCGAATTCACGGTAGCCCGAGGCCCCCCGCTCCGCGCGGATGAGGCCTGCATCTTCGTAGCGCCGCAGCCGGTGGACCGACACGCCGGTGCGGATCGCGAGTTCCGAAACCTTCATGCGATGCACCTTAGCAAGCCTCGCACTGTGCGAAGGTTGCGCCTCGTGCGCGGTGTCGCAAAAAGGCGATGCCGCGGCCGACGGCGGATACTCGCGACTCGTTTTCTTTACCCCGTCCGACACCATGAAACACGCCCTTGCCCTGGCGCTTTGCGTCGCCTTCCCGGCGCTGGCCGCCGATCCTGCGCCCAAGCTCGCGACCGAGGCGCAGCAGGCCGCCTATTCCATCGGCTACAACTTCGGCGCCTCGCTCACGAAGGAGGTGCCCGACATCGACGCCGCCGCGCTGCAGCGTGGCCTGCAGGACGCGCTCAAGAAGGCCAGGCCCGCGCTCACGCCCGAGCAGCAGGCCGAGGTGATGGGCAAGTTCCAGCAGACCGCGATGGCGCAGAAGCAGGCGCGCATGGAAGCCGCCGAGAAGAAGAACGCCGAGGCCGCGGCGAAGTTCATGGCCGAGAACGCGAAGAAGCCCGGCGTGACGGCGCTGCCGAGCGGCCTGCAGTACCAGGTGCTCGCGAGCGGCAAGGGCGCGAGCCCCAAGGCCAGCGACCGCGTGAAGGTGCACTACACCGGCACGCTGCTGAACGGCGAGGTCTTCGACAGCTCCATCAAGCGCGGCGAGCCCGCGACCTTCCAGGTCGACCAGGTCATCGCCGGCTGGACGCAGGCGCTGCAGAAGATGAAGGTCGGCGACAAGTGGAAGCTCTACATCCCGCCCGAGCTCGGCTACGGCAAGCGCGGCGCGGGCGCCAGGATCGAGCCCGGCATGGCGCTCGTCTTCGAGGTGGAACTGCTCGAGGTGATCGCCGCGCGCTGAGGTGAGGCGCGCGTCAGGCCTCGCGCTGAGGCGCGCTCAGGCCGCGCGCCTGAACTCCATCGTCCAGTTCGTCTCCCAGGTCGTGCCGGCATCGGGCGAGAACGCTTGCTCCCAGGTCGGATGGCCGCCCGCGTTGGCGCTCCAGATGAAACGCACGCGGATCGGCCGGCCGTCCAGCACGTCGTCGGCGTAGAACACGCCGCGCCCGCCGCTGAAGCGCCCGACCACCGGCACGTCGAGCTGGTGCGGCCGGCGGCCGTCCAGCCACCAGATCGACCACGCGTGCGTGGCGGGGTCGTACGAGCGCATGGCGACGGCGCGCACGTCGCCCTCGGGCAGGTGCAGCAGGTTGTCTTCGACGTTGCCGCGGCCGCCGAGGGTCGGGTGGGTGGACGACAGGCCGGCGAATTCGGTCCAGCGGGTGCAGCCGCTCAGGCGCTCGTCGAGGCGGCGGTGGTGCACGCGCCAGTCGCCGAAGATGAAGTCGAAGTCACGCGGCGAGGCGGGATCGCGGGGCAGGGGCATGGCGCTTCCTTGCAGTCGGAACGCCCTGGAGCTTGCGCCCCGTGTGCTGCCAACGTGGTGTCAGCAGGACGGCCACGCGAGGAGCGGCCGCAGTGCGATCTCAGCGCTTGATCTCGGGCTCGTGCACCGTCGGGTCGGCCATCACGAGCGAGAGCGGGTAGCGCTTGCCGGCGAGGTAGTCCTCGATGCAGGTGAGCACGAGCGAGCTGCGATGGAGATCGCGGCTCGCGTGCAGCTCGGCCAGCGTCATCCAGATCGTGCGCACGATGCCACGGTCGAGCGTGCGCGTGGCGTCGGGCTCGCTCACCGTGCCGCCATAGGTGAGGCGCAGGTAGGTCACGTCCTCGCTGCGGCGCGGGCGCTGGTAGCGCGAGAGGTACACGCCCACCACGCAGTGCGGCGTGAAGGTGCAGGTGGTTTCCTCCAGCACCTCGCGCTGCACGCCCTGCTCCGGGGTCTCGCCTTCTTCGAGGTGGCCGGCGGGGTTGTTGTAGCGGCGGCCGTCCACCGTGTCTTCTTCGACCAGCAGGAAGCGGCTCACGCCGTCGTCGATGCGCTCGATGACGGCGGCCACGGTGACACTGGGTTTCCAACGTTGCGCCATGGGGTGCGATGGTAGCGGCCTGTCGCCTCGGCGACGCTGAACACGGGCGACGAGCCTCGCGCGATGCGTTACGCTCGCGTGTTTTGCAAGTTTGGCGCAAGGTCCGGCAAGGACGCGCCGTGACGGAGGAGTCAATTCCATGTTGATTGGGGTACCGCTCGAGACGGTGGCCGGCGAGACGCGCGTGGCCGTCACGCCCGAAACCGCCAAGAAACTCAAGGCTCAGGGCCACACGCTGCGTGTGCAGTCGGGCGCCGGCGTGTCCGCCAGCGCCACCGACGAGGCGTATGTCGCCGCTGGTGCCGAGATCACCGACCAGGCCGGCGCCTTCGGCGCCGACCTCGTGCTGAAGGTGCGCTCGCCGCTCGACTCCGAGCTCTCGCTCATGAAGAACGGCGCAGCCCTCGTGGGCATGCTCAACCCCTTCGATGCCGCCGGCCTGCAGCGCCTCGCGGGCGCCGGCCTCACGAGCTTCGCGCTCGAAGCCGCGCCGCGCACGACGCGCGCGCAGAGCATGGACGTGCTCTCGTCGCAGGCCAA
>JBIQJS010000070.1:0-1089 GCA_044507405.1 Rubrivivax sp.
CGCGACAGCGCGTGGTCCACGAGCAGGAACTTGCCGGGGTAGTTGACCTTGAAGTCCACGATGGTCGCGCCGCCGGGGGCGACGAGGGTCGTCTGCACGTCCTTCTTGACGGTCGAGATCGAGCCTTCGCTGTAGACCTTGTCGAAGATCTCGCCGATCACGTGGAACGACGACACCTTGTTGGGGCCACCCACGCCGAAGTACACCCGCACCGTCTCGCCGACCTTGGCCGTCATCTTGTGCTCCTGGGTGAGCGCGCCCACCGAGCCATTGAAGGTGTAGAAGGTCGGCAGCTCGTCGCTCGCGCGCTCGGGGCTGTACACATGGTGGCCCTTGGTGCCGGCGGCGTGCTTGGTGTAGAGGTCGCCCTGCATCACGTAGAACTCGCGGTCCACCGCCGGCAGGCCCTCGGGCGGCTCCACGAGAATGAGCCCGTACATGCCGGCCGAGATGTGGTGCGGCACCGAGGCCGTGGCGCAGTGATAGACATACAGGCCCGGGTTCAGCACCTTGAAGCGCACCGTCTTCGATTGCCCGGGCGCGACCTGCGTGTGCTCGCCGCCGCCGTGGCCGCCGGTCACCGAGTGCAGGTCGATGGAGTGGATGGCCTTGCTGTTCTTGGCATTGGTGAGGGTGAGCTCCACCGTGTCGCCCTGCTTCACCCGCAGCATCGGGCCGGGCACCTTCTTGTCGAAGGTCCAGTAGGTGAAGGTCGTGCCGTCGTCGAGCTTGCCGTTGAGTTCGACCGTCTCGATCGAGTACTTCACGAGTTGCGGCAAACGGTTGCCCAGCGGCTTGGGCACGGCGTTCGGGTCCATCGAGATGCTCACCGCATCGGCGGCTGCCGGCGCGAGCCCGCCGGCCGGCACGGAGGCTGCGGGCGCCTTGGCGCGTGCCGCCACGGGCTTGACCACGTCGGTCGGCACGACCACGGCCGCGGTGGCCGGTGCGCTGGCCGTGCCTGCGACCTCGAGCACGCCTTCCATGCCGATCTCGCGGTGGCCGGGGACGGAGCAGATGAACTTGAAGGTGCCGGGCTTGGTGACCTTGAATTTCACCTTGGTCGGCCCGGTACTCGCATCGAAATGC
>JBIQJS010000070.1:1189-20245 GCA_044507405.1 Rubrivivax sp.
GGGCAAAGTTATCTCACCGATGCAAGTTATGACGCAGATCAAAGGTGACCGGCCGGCGGAAGATATTGAATATCCAACCTTTCCGGCCGATAGCGTTTCCAGCGTGGAAAGCGTCACCTCTTGACGTTTTCGCGGTTGAAGCCGCGGGTGGGGGCGATGGTCTTGGGCACCTCCGGCGCCTCTTCGCCGCACGGCAGGCTCCATTCGCGCAGCTGCTGCGCGATCAGCGGGGCGCGCCCGCGCTCGGCGCGCTCGATGAGCGCCTGCACGTTGTCGTCGTTCACATGCTCGTGGCCGAGGCCGCGCTTGAGCAGGGCGTAGATCTCTTCGAGCGAGGGGGTCGGCGGCTTGGCTTGGGCCATCGTGGATCTCCTGTGCAGTGACGACACCGGATGCGGGCAAGGCCCGTTCCCCGCGCGCCGGGCGCGTGGGAAGCCTCCGACACCCACACTCACGCCGCACCGACATCGCGCGCCCCCGGGCTCCGACGGGCGTTTCGAGCCGCCCGCCAGACACTCGCTCATCCACTACACGAGGAGCCCGACATGGCACAAAGCAGCATCCTGGGCGGCAGCGCCGCCCCCCGCCAACCGCGTGGCACCACGGCCGACCTGCTCGGCCCGAGCGACAGCTCCGACTCCGGCAGCGACATCCAGGGCGAACGCGCACTGGCCACCGACACCGACGACGGCGGCGTGGGCGCCATCCCCGCCGATCTCGACAGCGACACCGATGCCGCCGGCACCGGCGAGCGCGCAGCCTCCGACGGCGCCGACATCGGCGATGCCCCCGACATCACGCCCGACCGCGTGGTGCGCGCCTCCGACGACCTCGATCCGCTCGACGATCCGGACCGGCTCGATGTGGACGACCTGATGGTCGACGACCCCGACGGCCGCGAAGCCGCGGGCGAGCCCGACGGCGGCGATGCCGCCACCGACCGCAACCGGCGCCACTGAGCGCCGTGGTCACCGACGCACTGGCGCGCAAGCTGCGCCGCACGCTGAAGAAGACATTCGGCCTCTCGCAGCTGCGCGAGGGCCAGGAGGCCGTCATCGGCCGCGTGCTCGACGGGCTGCCCACGCTGGCCGTCATGCCCACGGGCGCCGGCAAGTCGCTGTGCTACCAGTTGCCCGCGCTCCTGATCGAGGGCCGCACCGTCGTCGTCTCGCCGCTCATCGCGCTGATGAAGGACCAGTGCGACAAGCTCGTGCAGCAGGGCGTGGCCGCGGTGCAGGTCAACAGCGCGCTGGGCGGCGAAGACGGCCGCGCGGCGATGGACGCCGTGGCCGACGGCTCGGCGCGCATCGTCTTCACGACGCCCGAGCAGCTCGCGCGTGCCGAGTTCGTGGAGCTGCTCAAGCAGCACCCGCTCGGCCTGCTGGTGGTCGACGAGGCGCACTGCATCTCGCAATGGGGCCATGACTTCCGCCCGGCCTTCCTCGAGATCGCCGATGCGGCCCGGCGCCTGGGCAACCCCACCCTGCTCGCGCTCACGGCCACCGCCACCGAGCAGGTCACGCGCGACATCTGCCAGCAGCTCGGCATCGCCCGCAACGGCGTCATCAACACCGGCGCCTACCGCCCCAACCTGCACTACGCGGTGGAGCTCGTCACCGACGAGGCGCACAAGCTGGAGCGTCTGCGCGCCCTGCTCGCCGCCGAAGAGGGCTCGGGCATCGTCTACTGCGCCACCGTCAAGGCGGCGGAGGAGCTGCACGGCAAGCTCGCCGGCGACGGGCTTTCGGTCGCGCTCTACCACGGCAAGCTCACCGCGGCCGAGCGGCGCGAGGCGCAGGACGACTTCATGGCCGGCCGCGCGCGGGTGATGGTGGCGACCAACGCCTTCGGCCTGGGCATCGACAAGCCCGACACCCGCTTCGTGCTGCACTGGCAGATGCCCTCGGGGCTGGACGCCTACTACCAGGAGTCGGGCCGCGCCGGGCGCGATGGCGAGCCGGCGCGCTGCACCCTGCTCTTCCTGCAGCGCGACAAGGCCGTGCAGCAGTTCTTCATGGCCGGGCGCTACCCGGGCCTGGACGAGCTCGACGCGCTCTACCACGCGATGCGCGACACGCCCGGCCTCACGCTCGACGAGCTGGCCGAGCAGCTCGGCAGCCCGCGCAACAAGCTGCGCGTGGCAACCAGCCTGCTGCGCCGCATGCGCGTCGCCAGGCAGGACCGCGAAGGCCGATTGCGTCTTGCGCGCGAGACGTTGGACACGGCGACGCTCGGCAAGCTCGCCGCGGCCTACCAGGCCAAGCGCGAGCAGGACCGCGACATGCTCGAACGCATGGTTTTCTACGCCCAGACCGGCCGCTGCCGCTGGCAGGTGCTGCTGGAGCACCTGGAGGGCGACCCCGGCGCTGCCGAGTGCCAGGGCTGCGACAACTGCCGGCGCCTGGCCGCGCATCGGCTGGCCTCGCAGCCTGCCGGCGAGGCCGAGCAGACGGCCGCGAGCGAGCCGGTCAAGCCGAAGTTCAGCGCCGGTGACGCCGTGAAGGCGCGCCGCTACGGCCGCGGCATCGTCGTCGCCGCCGATGCGCTCTCGGTCACGATCGAGTTCGCCCGCGGCATGCGCCGCTGCTTTCAGCCGGGCTTCGTGGCGCCGGCGCGGTAGAGGGCGACGTAGCGCGCCGCGCTCGTCTCCCAGCCGAATCGCTGGCCCATGGCCCGCTGCTGCAGGCTGCGCCATGCGGCGGGCTTGCGCCAGGTGCGCGCCGCGCGCTCGATGGTGGCGCGCAGGTCTTCGGCGGTGTCGCCGCTGAAGACGAAGCCCGTGCCCTCGCCGCTGGCCGCATCGCGCACCGAATCGGCCAGCCCGCCGGTCGCACGCACGATGGGCAGCGTGCCGTAGGCCTGGCTGTACATCTGGTTGAGCCCGCACGGCTCGAAGCGCGAGGGCATGAGGAAGACATCCACCCCCGCCTCGATCCAGTGCGCGAGCTGCTCGTCGAAGCCGGTGCGCACCGTGATGGCTTGCGGATGCTCGGCCGCCGCCTCGCGCAGCCGCTGCTCGTAGCGCGCCTCGCCGCTGCCCAGCACGACGAGCTGGCAATCCTGCTCCACCAGCCAGTCGAGGTTGTCGAGGATGAGGTCGATGCCCTTCTGGTCGGTGAGCCGGCTCACCACGCCGAAGAGCAGCGCGTCGGGGCGGGTCGCGAGCTGCAGGCGCGTCTGCAGGGCGTGCTTGTTGTCGGCCTTGCGGTCGAGCGTCGCGGCGTCATAGCGGGCGTACAGCAGCTCGTCGGTGGCCGGGTTCCATACCCGGGTGTCGATGCCGTTCAGGATGCCGTGCAGGTCGGCGCTGCGCGCGCGCAGCATGCCGTCCATGCCGAAGCCGAGCGCCTCGTCGGTGATCTCGCGGGCGTAGGTCGGGCTCACGGTGGTGATGACGTCGGCGTGGCGCAGCGCCGCCTTCATCATCGAGATCTGGTCCCAGTGCAGGATGCCCGGGCCTTCGACCTGCATCCAGGCGTCGGGGAGGTCGAGCGCTCGCTGGCGCCCGGGCGGGAAGTTGCCCTGGAAGGCGAGGTTGTGGATGGTGAAGACGCTGCGCGCCCGCGGCGCCGGCAGCCGCTTGAGGTAAGCCGCGGCGAGGCCCGTCGGCCAGTCGTTGGCGTGCAGCACGTCGGCGCGCCAGTCGGCGAAGGGCGAGTCGCCCGAGGCGATGCGCGCGGCCACCATGCTCAGGAGGCCGAAGCGCTCGGCGTTGCTCGCGTGGTCCACGCCCCGTTCGTCGCCATAGGGGCCGCCGGGCTGGCCGTAGAGCTCGGGGCAGTCGAGCAGCCAGAGCTCGAAGCCTTCCGCTTCCACCCGGGCGAGCTCGGCCGCCGGCCAGACACCGCGTGCCGGCACGCGCACGCGCTCGCTCGCCTGCTGCACCTGAGGCGCAAGCGTGCGGTAGGCCGGCATGAGGACGCGCACCTCGTGGCCGAGCGCCGTAAGCGCGGCGGGCAGCGCCGCGCTCACGTCGCCCAGCCCCCCGGTCTTGACCCAGGGGGCGCATTCGGGGGTGACGAAGAGAACCTTGAGCGCAGCCGCCACCGCGCTCATGCAGCGGGCGCGGGGAAGAAGCCGCGCGGCACCACCACGACGCCCTCCTCGCTCACGTGGAAGCGCTCGCGGTCACGGTCGAGGTCGTAGCCGATCTGCTCGCCCGGCGGGATGTGGTTGTCGAGGTCCACGATGGCGCAGCGCAGCTTGGCCCCGCGGCCGATCACGTTGCGGTCCATCACGATGCAGTGGTCGAGCACCGCGTCGGGCTGCACGCTCACCGCGCGGCGCAGCATCACGTGGTCGAGCCGCGCGTCGTTGACCACGCAGCCCGAGCCGAGCACCGAGCGGCGGATCACGCCGCATTCGACCTTGGCCGATTCCGACTGGTCGGCGCTCGCGTAGATCGGCCACTCGGGGTTGGTCATCTTGAAGCGCGGCGTGGCGCCCAGGGTGTCGAAGTGGGCGGCGAAGTAGGCGTCGATGGTGCCCACGTCGCGCCAGTAGGCCTTTTCCTCGTAGTCGGCCACGCCCGGCACCTCGTTGGTGGCGAAGTCGTAGGCCATGAGCTTGTGCGTCTTCATGAGGCGCGGGAGGATGTGCTTGCCGAAATCGCTCTCGCCCTTCTCATGGGCGGTCTTGAGCTCCTTCATCAGCACGTCGGCCGAGAAGATGTAGTTGCCCATCGAGGCCAGCGCGTGGGTCTGGCTGCCCGGCATGGGGCGGCAGGTGGCGGGCTTCTCCTGGAAGTCGGTGATGCGCAGGTTGTCGTCGGTCTCGACGATGCCGAAGCTCGGGCTCTGCTCGCGCGGCACCGGCAGCGTGGCGACCGTGACGTCGGCGTTGTGCGCCTTGTGGTGGGCGATCATCTGGCGCACGTCCATGCGGTAGATGTGGTCGGCGCCGAAGACGGCCACGATGTCGGGCCGGAAGGTCTCCATCAGGTGGAGGTTCTGGTACACGGAATCGGCGGTGCCCTGGAACCATTCCGGCCCGTTGCGCATCTGTGGAGGCACGACCGTCACGAAGTGGTCGGGAAGAAATCGCGCCAGCTGCCAGCTTTGCCGCACGTGCTCGATCAGCGCCTGCGACTTGTACTGCACGAGGAGGTAGATCGAGTAGATCTCGCTGTTGACCAGGTTGCTCAACACGAAATCCACGATGCGGTGCTTGCCGTTGAACGGCACCGCGGGCTTGCAGCGATGCGCGGTGAGCGCATGCAGTCGCGTGCCCTCCCCCCCAGCCATCACGAAGGCCAGCACGCTCTCGGGTCGTTTGTTCATGAGGATGTTCTCGTCGTCATGACGGAACATAGGCAAACGGTGTTCCCTGCCGCGCGCAGGGTCACGCGCACCATTCAGGCGCGCCGGATGGCTGGCTTATCCGAGGGCTTTCTGCGCAAAAAGGAAGGCGGCCGCGTTCCAGCTCTGGCCGGCCATGCCCATGGGCTTCAGCGTGCGGCCGTGGAACCATTCGGTGAATCGCCAGCCGTCCAGACTGCACACCTGCGCGAGCTTGCGCAGCTCGTGGCGGGCGGCGTCCTGCTTGCCGAGCTGGGCCAGCGCCATGATCCAGAAGCCACCCACGAAGGGCCAGATGCCCCCGTTGTGGTACTGGTGCGGCTGGTTCTGCTGATGGCGGTTCATGTAGTCGCGCCAGAGTTCATGGCCGGGCTCGATCGGGTGCGTGACCACGCGGATCGGGTACGGCTCGGCGGCGCGCGCCTCGGTGAAGGTCGCGAGGATCTCGCGCGCCATGGATTCGTCGGCCAGGCCGTAGAGCACCGCCAGCAGGTTGCCGAAGACGTCGCCCTCCTCGCCCGCGAAGGAGAGGTTGACGAAGCTGAGGTAGAGCCCGGGGTCGCGCAGGCCGCGGCGGGCGTAGTGGCCGAGCAGGCGGCCGCGGCGGTATTCGGGCAGGTCGCGCTTGAAGGGGTGGAACAGGTGGTTGAAGTGGTAGTGCGTCTGTTCCAGGTTCGGCAGTTCGTACAGCAACTTCACGCGGTACCAGAGGGCGTTGGTGTAGAGCACGAAGCCGGAGCGGGGCATGATGTCGGCCCAGTCGCTCGCCTCGTTTTGCTGCAAGAGGAAGAAACGCTGGTGTTCCTGCGCCAGCAGCCAGCGCAGCGCCCGGTCCACCTGCTCGGCCCACCGCTCCTGCACGCCCGGGATCGGGCTGTGGCGGCGCACGTGGTCGACGGCGATCAGCCACCAGAGCGTGGCGTCGATGCAGCCGAGGTACCAGAAATCGGCGTCGCGGCCTTCCGGATCGACGTACTTGGGGATCTGCCCGTTGGGCGCCTGCAGGAGCGCGAGCGATTCGATGCTCGCCACCGCGCCGGCTTCCAGCTGCTCGTCGCCGCTGCCGGCCATGGCCAGCACGCAGATCGCGGCGTCGCGGCCGAAGATGCGGGTGTAGCTGCGGGCCTCGGCCGCATCGGTGCGGCTGGCCGCGAGGATGCCCTGCGGCGTGAGGTTGTCACGCAGGAGCTGCAGCGACCGCTCGGCACACTCGTCGACGAGCGTGGCGGCGTGGTCGTGCCCGTGGTGTGAAAAAGCGCGGGTCAACAGCGCGGTCTCGTTACGGTCGCTCATGAACAGCCTGCATCGGATGAAACGATGCAAGCCAGTGTAGGAAGCGTTGCCGCCGTGTGGCGTTACTCGACGTAAACGCCGCCTGCCGCGTGACCGATGTCACGCGGGATGTTCACGATTTCTTCTCGGCGTCGGATGGCGGACACGCTCCGGGCTTGAGCGTCCAGTCGGTCGCGTCCTTGTCGGTGCGGATGCGCTTCTCGGCCGCCATCGCCGCCGAGGGCGAGATGGGGTCGCTCGCGGGGAAGGTGGCGTCGAGCGCCTCGTCGAGCAGCTCCTGGTAGGTGGGCACCTTTTCGTCGGGCGCCTCGGCCTTGCCTTCCAGGCGCGTCTTCTCCTTCTCGTCCTCGACGGCGCGGGTCTCCCGCGCCTTGGGCTTGCTCGCCTTGGCGGATGTGGGGCGGTCGGTGTTCATCGTGTGCTCCTTGCGACATGCCCCCTCTGGCGTGGCATCCGGCGTGCCCGCCCGGGCGCGGCCAGCGGCCGCTACCGGGTGAACAGCAGCGCCACCGCCGGGAAGTGGCCGAAGGCCTGCGCCAGGCGCAGCCGTCCATCGGGCGCCTCGAGCGTGCCGCCGCCCAGCACGTCGGTGCAGCGCCAGCCGCCACCGGATGCAAGCGGCGCCAGCTCCACCGTCGTGTCGCCCCAGACCGCCTCGCCGAGCGGCAGTGCGCCCGGCTCCGGGCACAGGCGAGCGTAGAGCCGCGGGGCGACGACCACCAGCACCTCGTCGTCCAGCTCGCGCGCATAGGCCACGACCTGCTCCTGCCGCGCACCGCTCGCGGCCAGCGCGACGTAGCGGCCGTCGCGCAGCAGCGCGGTGTGCGCGGCGCGCAGCTGCAGCAGCCGCCAGGTGAGCCAGAGCTTGGCGCGGCCGTCGTCGGGCCGCCCGGCGAGCGCTTTCATGCGCTCGGCAAGGCCGGGCTGCGACTGCTGCGCCTGCAGCTCGGCGAGCGTCGCCTCGCGCAGCGCGAAATCCACCGGCCGGCGGTTGTCGGGGTCGACCAGGCTCAGGTCCATCATCTCGTTGCCCTGGTAGAGATCGGGCACGCCGGGAGAGGTGAACTTGAGCAGCACCATCGACAGGCTGTTGAGCGCGCCGTACCAGGCGAGACCGACCGCCTTGGTCTGCAGGTCGCCGAGCAAGGGGTTGTGCTGCACGCGCGCCAGCACCGCGTTGACGAAGGCCGTGAGCGCACCTTCGTAGGCCTCGTCGGGGCAGGTCCAGCTGGTGTGGCGCTTGGATTCGCGCGCCGCCTTGAGCATGTACTGCACGATGCGCTCGCGGTAGGCGGGCAGCGTCTCGTCGCTCAGGCCCTCGACCGGCAGCGTGCCGAGCAGGGTCTGGTACAGCAGGTATTCGTCGGCCGCCGAGGGCGCCGGTTCGCCGTTCACCTCGCTCTTGTGGCTACGCGCCATGCGACGCCAGCGCGCCAGCCCCAGCCGCCACGCGGCCGGCATCTCAGACAGCACGTTGAGCCGGTTGCGCACATCCTCCGAACGCTTGTTGTCGTGCGTGGAGGTGGCGAGGATGGTGTGCGGCCAGCGCTGGGCGCGGTCGCCGCTCGCGCCGTGGAAGGCGCGCACCGTCATGCCGAAGGGCGCGGGGTCGCCGCCCACCTCGTTGAGCGCGACCAGCCGGTGGTACTGATAGAAGGCGGTGTCTTCCACCCCCTTGGCGGCCACCGGCGCGCAGAACTGCTGGAAGCGCGCCGCGAACTGCCAGGCGGCATGCTCCGGCGGCAGCGGCGCGCCGTCGGGCCCCTGCCCGCGCAGCACGCGGCTCACGAAATCGAAGACCGAGCGGTCGGGCGCGTCGCTGCGCTTGCGGGCATGGGCCACCGCCCAGTCGAGGAAGCGGAGGTCCTGCGCCGAAGCCTGGCCCACGATGTAGGTGCGGTAGACCGGCATGCACGCGGCCACCTCGGCGAGCGCGTCGCGCAGCGCGTTGAAGGTGTAGTCGCGCGTGCGCCGGTCGGCGCGGGCGATGCGCATGAGCGCCGTGGCCAGCACGGTGAGCTCGGAGGCGAGCGCCGTGCGCGCGACGTTGCGCTTGCCGCGGTAGACGAGCTCGGAGAACGGCTCGCGCTCGCCGCTGAAGCGCTGCCAGATGCGATCGAAGCGCTCGGCGGCGCTGCCGTCCACCAGCACGCCGTTGACGACCATCGCGAAGCGGTAGCCGGTGGTGCCGTGGATGGCCCATTCCTCGGGCACGTCTTCGTGGGGTGCGGCGATCTTCTCGGCCACCACGTAGAGCGGGCGCGGCGGGCGCTCCTGCCCGTTCGCCGGCGGCAGCTCCAGGCCCGCGCGCTGTGCGTAGCCGGCCTGCAGCTGCGCGAAGTAGCTCGCCGGATCGTGCAGGCCGTCGGGGTGGTCGATGCGCAGGCCGTCCACGATGCCCTGTGCGGCCATGTCGAGCGCCATGCCGTGCGTGGCCTCGAAGACCGCAGGCTCTTCCATGCGCAGCGCCGCCAGCTCGTTGATGTCGAAGAAGCGCCGGTAGTTGATCTCGTCGGCCGCCACGCGCCAGTAGGCCAGGCGGTAGTGCTGCGCCTCGTGCAGCGCATGCAGGGTGTCGCGCGTCTCCTCGGCGTTGACGGCGGCGAGCGCCGCCTCGATCGCCGCGGCCACCTCGGCATGCGCCTGCGCGATCTCGGCCAGGCGGGATTTCAGCTCCTCGCGGGTGCGGGCGACGCCGCCGTCAAAGCTGCTGCGCGTGGGCAGCGCGCCGAAGGCATCGGCCAGCCCCTCGACCTGCGCGCGGGCGTGGCCGTCGCCCAGGCGCTGCGCCGCGTGCGTGAGCAGCAGCGGGTAGCTGCGCAGCGCGAGCGGGAAACGGTGGTCGTGGTAGCGCAGCACCAGCGTGCCGCGGTCGCGCTCGAAGGCGAGCCTGAGGTCGCCGCCCGCCAGCACCTCGCCGTAGTGCTCGCCCAGCACGGGCAGCAGCACCTTGCCTTCGAGGTCGGCGTTGACGGGGTGCCAGTCGATGTCGAAGTGGCGGGCGTAGGCCGAGGCCTGGCCGTTTTCCAGCACGTCGGCCCACCACGGGTTGTGCGCGCCCAGCACGCCCATGTGGTTGGGCACCATGTCGAGGATGAGCCCGAGGCCGAGCTCGCGTGCGGCGCCCGCCAGGCGCTCGAAGCCCTCGCGCCCGCCGAGCTCGGGGTTGATCTCGCCGTGGTCCACCACGTCGTAGCCGTGCAGGCTGCCGGGGCGCGCGCGCCAGATCGGCGAGAGGTAGAGGTGGCTCACGCCCAGGCGGTGCAGGTAGGGCAGCACCGCCAGCGCATCGTCGAAGTTGAAATCCTTGTGCAGCTGCAGCCGGTAGGTCGCGCGCGGGATCACCGCCTCGGGGCGGCCCTTGGGCGCCTGGCGCGCACTGGCGGGCGACGGGCGGATCTCGGCGAGGCGTGCGCACAGCGACGAGATGCGCGGGTTGTGCGCCATGGCCTCGAGCCCGAGCGGCAGCTTGCGCCGCCAGTTGGGGTGCTCGTCCACCGTGCCGGGCAGATTGGCCTGGTCGGGCACGCCCAGCGCGTCTTCGAGCTGCACCATCATCAGCAGCGACGGCGTGCCCGCCACGTAGGCGTGCACGGCTTCGGCCACCGCGGGCGAGAGCGGCTGCGTGCCGCTCGCATCCACATGGCCGGTGTCGGGCAGCAGGCCGCGCTGCTGCAGCAGGTTGAGCAGGCGCAGGCGGTCGTGCGCGCGCTCCTGCTGTTGCTGCTCGTGCATCTGCGGCGTCGGGTAGAGGTTGAGCGACTGCCGCACCTCCAGGTCGTGCCCGCGCCACCAGCCGGCGAGCGTGGCGAGGTCATGCGTGCTCACCGCGACCAACGATTCGCGCGGGTACTGCTCCGGCGCCTTGAAGGCCCCGCCCTCGCCGCGCTCGAAATACAGCAGCCGGTACGACAGCAGCCGGTACTGCTGCATCGCGTGGCGCATCTCCTCGGCCACGGTGCCCAGGTCTTCGCCGATCACCATGCAGCGGTTGCGTTCGCTCTCCAGCGCCACGATGGCCATGAGCTGCTGCAGCGGATAGAGCACGTAGCTGCCGTCGCGCGCCGAGGCGCCGGCCGGGATCCAGTACAGCCGCATCAGCCCCATCACGTGGTCGATGCGCACCGCGCCCGCGTGGCGCATGGCCGTGCGCAGGGTGCCGATGAACAGGCCCACGTCGCGCTGCAGGCCGTCGGGCCGCAGCGGCGGCAGGCCCCAGCCCTGGCCGTTGGGGTTGACCTCGTCGGGCGGCGCGCCGATGGTGGCGCCGCTCGCATAGGCGCCCTGGTGGCCCCAGGTGTCGGAGCCGGCGCGGTCGACCGAGACGGCAAGGTCCAGGTACAGGCCCACCGCCATGCCGCGCTCGCGGCAGCGGCGCGAGAGCCGTGCGAGCTGCAGGTCGGCCTGCCACTGGAGGTATTCGAAGTACTCCACCGAGGCTTCGTGCTCGGCGATGAAGCGCTGCACCTCGGGCGTATCGGGGCGGCGGTAGGCCTCGGGCCAGACGGGCCAGCCCCAGACCAGTTCGTCCTGCGCATGGAAATGCGCCTGCAGCGCCTCGAAGCTCGCATGCACCCGCAAGGCCGGGTTGCGCGCCTGCTGGAAGCGGCGGAACTCCGCGCCGCGCGGGGTGTTGCCGGCGAGGTGCCGCTCGCGGAAGCAGGCATAGAGCCGGCGCAGGATCTCCGACTTGGCCGCGGCCACGCCGGCGTAGTCGACGTGGGTGGATGCGCGCAGGCGCGACAGCCGCTCCTGGAAGCCGGGCGAACGCAGCAGCCGGCGCGCCGGCTCGCATTCCTGCAGGTCGGCGATCGCCTCCACGTCGAGGTAGAGCGTGTTGAGCTGCAGGCGCGACGACGGGCTGTAGGGGCTCGTGTGCTGCGGGTTGTGGCTGAACATCGCGTGCAGCGGGTTCACGCCGATCACTCCCGCGCCGCGGGTGCTCCACTGCTCGATGAGCGTGGCGAGGTCGCCGAAGTCGCCGATGCCCCAGTTGCGCTCGGAGCGCAGCGCGTAGAGCTGCACCGCCGGCCCCCAGGTGCGGTGCTCGGCCAGCAGCGGCGGCTCGTAGCAGCGCTCGGGCGCGGCGACGAGCAGCGACTCCTGCGCCTGCCCTTCGACGCGCAGCCGGTGGTAGCCGGGCGGCAGCGCGACGCCGGGGGTGATGTGCACCACGCCGTCGACTTCGTCGGGCAGCAGCTGCTCGCCCTGGTGCGCGGTGCCGCCCTCCTCCACCAGCGTCCAGCGCAGGCGCGAGACGGGATGGGCGAGGCGCACCGGCACGCGCCAGTCGCGCTGGCCGGCCGTGCACGACGCGAGCGGCGGCAGCGCGTCGTCGGGCCGGGCGGAGGCCTGCGGGTGGTGGGCATCCACCCCCAGCTCGGCGAGCAGGCGCACCAGCGTGTCGGCTGGCGGCTCGTGGCGGTGGCCCCAGACGTCGTGGTACTCGGTCAGCACGCCATGCTCGGCGCACAGGCGCGCCAGGCGCTCGCGCTCCTCAGCCATGGACCACCTCCTCGGCCGGCTCCAGCGCCACCAGCACCGCACCGGGCTGCCAGACGCCATCGGGCGCCACCCGCTGGGCGTGGATCACCCGCCCGCCGGGTGCGCCGCCGCCCGCCACGGGCGTGTCGGTCAGGTTGGCCGCGAGGTGCCAGCGCGCGCCACCGGCCAGCGGCCATTCGACGTGCATCAGACCGCCGTCGAAGCGGTAGCGCCCGTCGCCGCGCGCCGGGTCGATCTGCGGCAGCAGGTGCTCGCGGCGCAGCGCCAGCAGCTGCCGCACGAGCGCGAGCCGCCGCGCGTGGTGGCCGCGCTCGCGCTCGTCCCAGCGCAGCTTGCTCGCCTGGAACGTGGCCTCGTCGTTGGGATCGGGGATGCGCTCGCGCGCGTCGGGGTCGGCGAAGGCGGCGAAACGGGCGAACTCGTTGCGTCGCCCTTCGCGCACCGCCTTGGCGAGCTCGTCGCCGAAGTCGCAGAAATAGAGGAACGGCGTGGAGGCCGCCCACTCCTCGCCCATGAAGAACATGGGCACGTGCGGCGAGAGCAGCAGGCAGGCGTACACCGCGTCGAGCCGGTCGGGGTTGGCGAGATCCGACAGCCGCTCGCCGAAGGCGCGGTTGCCGATCTGGTCGTGGTTCTGCACGAAGGACACGAAGGCCGCCGGCGGCAGGTGCCCGCTCGGCTCGCCGTGCGGCACGCCCCCGCGGTGCGCCGAGGGCTGGCCCTGGTAGATGAAGCCCTGCGCCAGGCCGCGCGCGAAGCGGCCGATCGGGCCCTCGGCGTAGTCGCCGTAGTAGCCGTCGGTCTCGCCCGAGAGCAGTACGTGCGCCGCGTGATGCAGGTCGTCGTTCCACTGGGCGGTGGCGTAGAGCGGCTGGCCGTCGCTGCCGCGCTCGAGCAGGCTCGCGCGGTTGCCCTCGTGCTCGAGCACCAGGTGGACGTGGCGCCTGGCGCCGGGGCCGGCGCGCAGCGCCTGGCCGATCTCGCCGGCCATGTGCAGCGGCGAGCTGTCGTGGAAGGCGTGCACCGCGTCGAGCCGCAGCCCGTCGAAGTGGAATTCCTCCACCCAGTACAGCGCGTTGTGGCGGAAGAAGTCGCGCACCGTCTCGTTGCCGGGGCCATCGAAATTTATCGCCGCGCCCCAGGGCGTGTGGTGCGCCTCGTTGAAGAAGGTCGGGCAGTAGGCGTGCAGGTAGTTGCCGTCGGGGCCGAAGTGGTTGTAGACCACGTCGAGCAGCACCATGAGGCCCAGGCCATGCGCCGCATCCACGAAGGCCTTGAGCTCGTCGGGCGTGCCGTAGCTGGCGTCGGGCGCGAAGGGCAAGACGCCGTCGTAGCCCCAGCCGTGGCGGCCGGGGAAATCGGCCACCGGCATCAGCTCGATTGCGGTGATGCCGAGCGCGGCGAGCTCGGGCAGGCGCTTGGCCGCCGCAGTGAACGTGCCCTCTTCGGTGAAGGTGCCCAGGTGCAGCTCGTAGACCACCGCCTCGTGCCAGGGCCGGCCGCGCCACGCGGCATCGCGCCAGGCGTAGGCGAGCGGGTCCGTGACCACGCTCGGGCCATGCACGTCGTCGGGGTTGTGGCGCGAGGCCGGGTCCGGCACACGCAGGCCGTTGCCCACCTCATATTGATATCGCGTGCCGGGGCCGGCGTTTGCGACGCGCGCCTCGTGCCAGCCTCCGAGCTGCGGCTGCATGCGCACGGGCGCTCGGCCTTCGAGATGAAGCGTGACCTCGCGGGCCGCGGTCGCCCAGAGGCGAAAGAGCGTGCTGCCGTCGGGCTGCAGGGTGGCCCCGAAGGGCATGTCGTGTCGGCTCACGCTGGGTTCTCCGGTGCGGGCGCGCGGCGGCTCAGCACCGCCAGCGCCCGGCATTTCATGGTGTAGGTGGCCCCGGGGGCGAGCGGCTGCGCCTGCGGCGGCGCGCCCGAGGGGTCCGAGGTGTCGATGACCACGCGCCAGGGCTCCTGCCCGATCTCGGGGATGCGGAAGTCCATGTCCTCGTGGTGCGCGTTGAAGAGCAGCAGGAAGTCGTCGTCGAAGAGCGGCTTGCCGCGCACGTCGGTGCCGGTGAGCGCGCGCCCGGCGAGGTACATGCCCAGGCAGCGCGCGAAGTCGGTCGCCCACTCGGCCTCGGTCATCTCCAGGCCGTCGGGGCGCAGCCAGAGCAGGTCCTTGACCTCGCTGTCGCCCACCGGCTGGCCGCGGAAGAAATCGTGCCGGCGGAAGCTCGGGTGGTCGCGGCGCAAGGCGATGAGCTTCTGCGTGAAGGCGAGCAGCGATACGCGCTCGGGCGTCATCTCCCAGTCGAGCCAGCTGATCTCGTTGTCCTGCGCATAGGCGTTGTTGTTGCCGCCCTGCGTGCGGCCGATCTCGTCGCCGGCGAGCAGCATGGGCGTGCCCTGCGAGAGCAGCAGCGTCGCCAGCAGGTTGCGCTTCTGGCGCTCGCGCAGGGCCAGCACCTCGGCGTCGTCGGTCGGGCCTTCGGTGCCGCAGTTCCACGAGAGGTTGTGGTTGTGGCCGTCGCGGTTGTCCTCGCCATTGGCCTCGTTGTGCTTGTCGTTGTAGGAGACGACGTCGTGCAGCGTGAAGCCGTCGTGCGCGGCGATGAAGTTGACGCTCGTCGTGGGCTTGCGGCGCGCGTAGCCGTAGAGGTCGGAGGAGCCGGTGATGCGGCGCGCGAACTCGCCGATCACGCCGCCATCGCCCTTCCAGTAGCTGCGCACGCCGTCGCGGTACTTGTCGTTCCACTCGGCCCAGCCGGCCGGGAAGCCGCCCACCTGGTAGCCGTCTTCGCCGAGGTCCCAGGGCTCGGCGATGAGCTTCACGCGCGAGAGCACCGGGTCCTGGCGGACGGCGGCGAGGAAGGCCCCGCGGTGGGCGTAGCGCCCGTTCTCGCGCGCAAGGGTGGTGGCGAGGTCGAAGCGGAAGCCGTCGACGTGCATCTCTTCCACCCAGTAGCGCAGCGAGTCCATCACCAGCTGGAGCACCCGCGGGTGCTGCACGTTGAGCGAATTGCCGCAGCCGGTGAAGTCGCCGCAGTAGCGCGGGCTTTCGGCGGGCACGTAGTAGACGGCGTTGTCGATGCCGCGCAGGCTCACCGTGGGCCCGAGGTGGTTGCCCTCGCAGGTGTGGTTGTAGACCACGTCGAGGATGACCTCGATGCCGGCGCTGTGCAGGCGCTTGACCATGCTCTTGAACTCGCGCACCGGGTCGCCGAAGGCATAGCGCGCCTCGGGGGCGAAGAAGCCGAAAGTGTTGTACCCCCAGTAGTTCTGCATGCCACGCTCGTCGAGATGGCGGTCGTTGAGGAACGAATGCACCGGCAGCAGCTCGAGGGTGGTCACGCCCAGGCGGCGCAGGTGGTCGATCGACGCCTCGCTCGCGAGGCCCGCATAGGTGCCGCGCAGCGGCTCGGGCACGCCCGGGTGGCGCATGGTGAAGCCGCGCACGTGCGTCTCGTAGACGACGGTGTCGCTCCACGGCACCTGCGGGCGGCGGTCGCCGTCCCAGGTGTAGGCCGGGTCGACGATGCGGCACTTGGGCATGTAGCCCGCGCTCTCGCGGCGGTCGAAGGAGAGATCGGCGCGCCGGTGGTTGACGGTGTAGCCGTAGAGGGCGTCGCTCCATCGCAGCTTGCCGACGAAATCGCGCGCGTACGGGTCGGCGAGCAGCTTGTGCGGGTTGAAGCGGTGCCCCTCTTCAGGGCGGTACGGGCCATGGACCACGTAGCCGTAGGTCATGCCCGGGCGGGCTTGCGGCAGGTAGCAGTGCCAGACGTGGTCGGTGCGCTCCGGCATCGCGATGCGCTGGCGCTCCCGCCGGCCGCGGTCGTCGAAGAGGACGAGCTCCACTTTTTCGGCATGCTGGGAGAAGAGCGCAAAGTTGACGCCCTCTCCGTCCCAGGTTGCGCCACGTGGATAGGGCCGGCCGGGCCAGACGGTGGTGATGGGGTTTTCTCGGCTCAAGGGAGGGGCTCCCGTTTCCGTGCGGGAGGAAGTGGAAGGGTCACGAACGGGGATTGGGCAAACGGCGTACCCGTGCACCGCACGCACGGGTTGCGGGTTAGCTCGCCCGGGCCTGCGCGCAGCTGGCCGGCCCCTCGACCGGGCGCGGGCCCGGCCCGGCTCAGCCCACGTGCGGCGGCCGCTTGTCCTCGTCGTCCTCGGGCCGGGGGGCCGGCCACCAGTGCTCCAGGTGGGCCGCGGCCCACTCGCGCCCGCCGAGGCCGAAGGCCAGCGCCACGGCCAGCACCAGGCCGCCCAGCACGATCAGGAAGGCCCAGCTGATGATCTGCCCGCCGATGTCGAGCTGGTCGAAGGCGATCATGACGACGAACACCATGATCGCGTAGCGCGACAGGGCGCCCAGCGCCTGCGCATCGCGGATGCCCACGCCGCGGCAGTAGGTGACGACCGCATTGCCGACAAAACGGGCGAAGTAGGCACCGAAGGCGAGGATGAGCACCGCCACGATCACCTTGGGCACGAAGAGCATCACCTTGCTCAGCAGGTCGGTCACGTGCGACAGGCCCATGCCGTTGAAGGCGACCACGAGGGCGGCGAGGATCACGAGCCAGTAGACGAGCGTGGCCAGCACGTCGGCGGTGTCGGCCGTGGTGCCGCCTCGCTGGAGGAAGCCATCCATGCCCGAGCGCTGGGTCACGATGTGGAAGTTGATGGCCCTCAGCCCCCGCTGCACGGCGAAGCGGGCCGCCTTTGCGAGCAGGTAGCCCGCCAGCAGCACCACGATCGCCACGGCAAGGCTCGGCAGGAAGGCGCCCACCTGCACGAGAAACGCCCGCACGGGCTCCAGCATCACATCGACTCGGTCCATCGTGTCGTCCTTGGAGGGTTCAGCGTGCCGCAACCAGCTTGAGGATGCCGGCCAGCGGGATGCCCACCCACTCGGGGCGGTTGTTCAACTCGTAGCGCAGTTCGTACAGCGCCTTCTCCAGCTCGAAGAGCGCGAGCAGGCCGCGTTGCAGCTCGAAGGATTCGTAGAGCCGGCTGCCCTGCACGGCCTGCGCGTAGCCGCGCAGGAAGGCATCGCGCGCGGCGGCCTCCCACTCGGCGGCGTGGGCGTGCAGCTGCGCGGCCTCGTCGCCCGAGACGGTGAACTCGCGCAGCGCACCGGCGCCGGCGTACCCGAACGAGCGCAGCATGCCCGCCACGTCGCGCAGGGGCGACTGGCGCGCACGCCGCTCGTCGAAGCTGCGCCCGGGCTCGCCCTCGAAATCGATGATCACGAAGTCGTTGCGGGCGAGCAGCACCTGCCCGAGGTGGTAGTCGCCGTGGATGCGCGTCTTGAGCGCGTGCCCGCCCGGCGCCGCGGTGCGGGAGATCATCTCCATCACCGCCCGCTGGCTGCCGAGCACGGCCTGCGCGTCGGCGAGCGTGGCGCCCTCGAGCCTGGGCAGCGCGTGCTCCAGCATCGCGAACGTCTGGCGCGCCTCGCCCGCCACGAGGTCGCGCCACGACTGCACGTCGCTGCCGGTGAGCACCTCGGGCCTGAACGACGGGTCGTCGGTGGGCGTGGCGAACGCGAGGTGCAGGCCCGCCGTGCGCTGGCCCAGCGTGTGCGCGAGCGCGAGGTAGGCGCCGTGCACCTCTTCGGCACGCCCCCCCTGCGTGCGCTGCAGCTCCAGCGTGCGCTGCAGGTACGACAGCGTGTAGGCCCAGCCGTCGCCCTGGTTGGCCACATAGCCCTGCAGCAGGCCGAGCGTCATCACGCCGCCATCGGCGTGGCGGTACTCGATGACGCCCGCCACCGGCACGCAGTGCGGGAAGTTCACGACCTCGGTCAGGAAGCGACCCACCTCGAACTCCGGGTTCACCCCCGCGCGCACGCGACGGTAGCCCTTGAGGAAGAGCCGCTCGCCGAAGGTCACGATCGTGTTGCTGCTCTGGCCGAGCGGCCGGTCGACCGGCACCTTGTACAGGTCGGGCCCGGCGAGGTCGGCATAGGCGGTGGTCGGCAGGAAGCGCAGCGTGCCCGTGGTCGTGCGCACCTCGTGCCCCTGCCCCATGGCCGCCACCACCGCACGGCAGAAGCGCTCGTCGGCGAAGGCATCGCCCATCACGCCCACGGCGGCCTGCTGGCGCACGCGGGCGATGGCGGCGTTGCTGAGCGTGCGGTAGCGCTCCTCGTCGCCCTCTTCCCATGCGAGCGAGAGCGGCACGAAGTAGGCCGAGGCCTCGGCCGGGCCGTCGAGCTCCAGGATGGGCAGCAGCCAGCCATCGGCGCGCCCGGTGGCCGCGGGCTCGCCGCTGTCCCACACGGCGTGGTCCACGATGCGCGCGCGCGAGAGCGCGGTGCCCTTGCCCGCATACCAGCGCTGCAGCTCGATGTGCCGCGGGAGCGTGTCGTTCTCGAACTGCTGGCGCGTCTTGACCGCAAGCCCGATGCGCCAGGGCACGACCTGGTCGCGGAAGAGGCTGTTCCAGCCGTCGAAGAGCACCACGACGGGCCGCTCCTCGGCGGGCAGCGTGGTCTGGTGCCAGCTCGGCTCCACCGCGTCGGTGCTCAGGCGGAACCAGTAGAAGCCGTGCGCCGACAGCGTGAGCATGTAGGGCAGCTCGCCGACCGGCGGGAAGGCGGTGCGCCCGAGCAGCTCGACCGGCACCCTGCCCTTGAAGGCCGAGAGGTCGAGCTCCACCGGCTGCGCCGAGCGCGCGAGGTTGGCCACGCAGAGGATCACCTCCTCGCCGTGGATGCGCAGGTAGGCCAGCACCTTGCGGTTGCCGGGCTTGAGGAAGAGCAGCTCGCCGCGCCCGAAGGCCCGGCTGGACGCGCGCACGGCCAGCATGCGGCGCATCCAGTGCAGCAGCGACGAGGGATCGCGCAGCTGCGACTCCACGTTGACCGCCTCGTAGCCGTAGATCGCGTCCATGATCGGCGGCAGGTACAGGCGCTGCGGGTCGGCGCGCGAGAAGCCGGCGTTGCGGTCGGGGCTCCACTGCATCG
>JBIQJS010000071.1:0-18128 GCA_044507405.1 Rubrivivax sp.
CCGCGCGCAGGATGTGGCCGGTGGAGCGGTAGTTCTGCTCCAGCGGGATCACCTTGAGCTGTGCGAAATCCTGCGGGAGGCGCCGCAGGTTCTCGATGGTGGCGCCGCGCCAGCCGTAGATCGATTGGTCGTCGTCGCCCACCGCGGTGAACATCGCGCGCTCGCCGGCCAGCGACTTGAGCAGCTCGTACTGGATGGCGTTGGTGTCCTGGTACTCGTCGACCAGCAGGTAGCGCAGCGTGTGCTGCCACTTGGCGCGCGCTTCGGCGTCGCGCTGGAAGAGCCGGTGCGGCAGGCCGATCAGGTCGTCGAAATCGACCGCCTGGTAGGCCGCGAGCCGCTCCTCGTAGCGCTTCATCACCTCGCGCGCGACACGCTCGTCGTCGGTGTTCGGCTCGACGGTGTCGCTCGTGAGCCCCTCGTTCTTCCACAGGCTGATGGTCCACTGCCAGCGGCGCGCGAGCGCGTTGTCGGAGCTGCCGCCGGCGTCTTTGAGCACGCCCAGCACGTCGTCGCTGTCGAGGATGCTGAACTGCGGCTTCAGGCCCAGGCGCTCGCCTTCGGCGCGCAGGATGCGCACGCCCAGCGAGTGGAAGGTGCTCACCACCAGGTCTTTCGCCGCGCGCGGGCCGATCAGGGCCTTGGCGCGCTCGCGCATCTCCTGCGCGGCCTTGTTGGTGAAGGTGATGGCCGCGATCTGCGAGGGCGCGTAGTCGGCCTGCAGCAGGCGCGCGATCTTGTGGGTGATGACGCGCGTCTTGCCGGAGCCTGCACCGGCCAGCACGAGGCAGGGCCCGCCCAGGTGGTGCACGGCGTCCATCTGGGCGGGGTTGAGGGTGTCGGCCATGCGGGGGAAGTCGGTACTGCGGAAAAGCGCCGGGGATGATAGCCAAGGCCCCGTCACCGGCCTGTGGTAAACCGCCGGGCCATGCCCCTGCATCCCTCCCGCCGCCAATTTGTCGGCAGTCTCGTCGCCGCCCCGCTGTTCGTCCGCCACGCACGCGCCGCCGAGGTGTCGCGCTTCGCGCTCGGCGTCGCCTCCGGCCATCCGCGCCACGACCGGCTGGTGCTGTGGACGCGCCTCGTGGGCGACGATCTGCCCGGGCAGGTCGAGGTGCAATGGGAGCTTGCGCACGACGAAGCCTTCACGAAGATCGCCGCGCGCGGCACCGAGATCGCCGAAGCCGCCTGGGCGCACAGCGTGCACGCCGAACCGCAGGGGCTCGCGCCGGGCCGCGAGTACTGGTACCGCTTCACCGCGCTCGGCCAGCGCAGCACCACGGGCCGCACGCGCACCGCGCCCGCGCCCGATGCCGCGGCCACGTTGCGCTTCGCGATCGCGAGCTGCCAGCGCTACGACCACAACCACTACGCCGCCTGGCGCCACATGGCCACGCAGGCGCTCGACCTCGTGCTCTTCCTCGGCGACTACATCTACGAGTACGCCTCGCCGCCCACGGCGCTGCGCGCGCACGAGGGCACGACGGTGCTCACGCTGGCGGACTACCGCGCCCGCTACGCGCAATACAAGAGCGACCCGGCGCTGCAGGCCGCGCATGCCATGGCGCCGTGGATCACGCTCTGGGACGACCACGAGGTCGAGAACGACTACGCCGGCGACGTGCCGCAGCACGGCGGCGCCCACCGGGACTTCGCGCGCCGCCGCGCCTGGGCCGTGCAGGCCTGGTGGGAGCACATGCCGGTGCCGAAGGCGATGCGCCCGCGCGGCAGCGTGATGCGATGGCACGAGCGCTACGACTGGGGCGCGCTCGCACGGGTGCACACGCTCGACGGACGCGCCTATCGCGACGAGCAGGTCTGCAAGCGCTTCGGCCGTGCGCGCTCCAACACCGTGGAGCCGAGCCGCTGCCCCGCGATGGGCGACCCGGCGCGCTCGCTGCCCGGCCACGCGCAGGAGCGCTGGCTGGCCGAAGGCTGGGACCTGCGCCGCCCCTGGAACCTGCTCGCGCAGCAGACCCTGATGGCCCGCTATTCCTGGGCCGACCCGGCCGTGGAAGGCGCCTACTGGAACGACGGCTGGGACGGCTACCCCGCCTCGCGGGAGCGTGTGCTGCAAGGCATCGCCGAACGCCAGCTGCCCGGCGCGGTGGTGCTGGGCGGCGACGTGCACGCGCATTACGTGGCCGACCTGAAAGTCGACTACGACGACGCTCGGTCGCCGGTCGTCGCCAGCGAGTTCTGCGGCACCTCGATCGCGAGCCATGGCATGGCGCAGGCGCGGCTGGAATCGGCGCTGCCGTACAACCCCCACGTGAAGTTCGCCCGCAGCGATCGCCGCGGCTACGTGAGCTTCGTGCTCGATGCACGGCAGCTGCAGGCCGAGCTGCACGCGGTGCGCGATGCGCGCGACCCGGCGTCGGAGGTGGACGTGGCGGCGCGCTTCGTGGTCGAGCACGGACGGCCCGGCGCGCAAGTCGCCTGACCGCCCGCGCGGCGATACTCGCCCGCCATGCAGGCGATCCTCGCTGTCACCATTCCCTTCTTCGCGCTCGTGCTGTGTGGCTACCTCGCCGCGCGCCAGCGCGTGCTGCCGGAAGCGGCCATCCCCGGGCTCAATGCCTTCGTGCTCTTCTTCGCGCTGCCGTGCATGCTCTTTCGCTTCGGCGCGAGCATGCCCTTCGCGCAGCTCATCAACCCGTCGCTGATCGCGGTGTATGCGCTGTGTGCGGTGGCGGTGGTCTTCATCACCGTCGCGGCCACGCTGCGGCGCGCGAGCGGCCGCGGCGTGGACATGAAGAACGCGGCCTTCGGCGCGCTCGTGGCCGCCTTCCCCAACACCGGCTTCATGGGCGTGCCGCTGCTCGTGGCCCTGCTGGGCGACCGCGCGGCGGGCCCCGTGATCGGCACGGTGCTGACCGACCTCTTCCTGACCAGCTCGCTGTGCATCGCGCTCGCGCAGGCCGGCCCGGCCGGGGACGGCGCGCCGCACGACGGCATGGGCGCGACCGCGCTGCGCTCGCTGCGCGGCGCACTCGGCAACCCGCTGCCGTGGTCCATCGGCCTGGGCGCCGCGGTGGCGGCGCTCGGCGTCACGTTGCCGGGCCCGGTGGACCAGGTGGTGAAGATGCTCGCGGACGCGGCCTCGCCGGTGGCGCTCTTCACCATCGGCGCGGTGCTGTGGCGCGCGGGGCAGCACGCGCACACCCGCACGCCGGTCGGGCAGTACCTGCCGGTCGCGCTCATCAAGCTCTTCGTGCACCCGCTGCTGGTGCTCGCCACCGGCCTCGCGCTGCAAGCCGCAGGCGCGCCGGTGCCCGAGTTCGGGCTCATGGTGCTGGTGCTCGCCGCCGCGCTGCCGAGCGCGAGCAACGTGTCGCTGCTCGCCGAGCGCTACGGCGCCGACAACGGGCGCGTGGCGCGCATCATCATGGCGAGCACCGCGCTCGCCTTCGTCACCTTCACGCTGCTCGCGTGGGGGCTGGGCGTCGGGCGCGGCTGAGCTCGCTCAGGGCGGGCTGCACAGGCAGTGCGCCACCGTCGCAAACGGCTGGCGGCCCGACGCCAGGTCGCCGATCCAGCCCAGCTCGCGCCGCGCTTCGGCGAGCACCGGGGCCACCGGGCCCGCCTGCGCGTCCACCGCGCCGGAGAGCATGGCCTGCACGTGGCCGTTCAGCCAGGCGAGCAGCCGCTCGGCGCGGCCGGGCTCGGGCTGGATCACCATCACGCGCGGCGTCTCGCCGAGCTGCGCGCGCTGCGCGGCCGAGCGGATCGCGTCGTGGTAGCCGCCGAGCGCGTCCACCAGGCCGCGCTCCTTCGCCTGTGCGCCGGTCCACACGCGGCCCTGGGCCACGGCATCGATCTTGTCCGGCGTGGTCTTGCGGGCCTGCGCGGCCTTGCTGGTGAAGTCGGCGTAGATCCTGTCGATGGTGGTCTGCAGCAGCTCGGCGAAGCGTGGGTCCAGCGGGCGGCGCGGGTCGCCCGCAGTGGCGAGCCAGGTGGTGCTCACGCCGCCGGTGTGCACGCCGAGCTTTTCCATCGCCTTGTCGGCCGAGGGCAGCAGGGCGAAGACGCCGATGGAGCCGGTCACCGTGCCCGCATCCGCCAGCACCTCGTCGGCCGACATCGAGATCCAGTAGCCACCCGAGGCCGCGACGTCGCCCATGGAGACGACCACCGGCTTGCCGGCCGCGCGCGTGAGCTCGAGCTCGCGGCGGATGAGCTCGGAGCCGTAGACCGAGCCGCCGGGTGAGTTGACCCGCAGCACCACCGCCTTGATGGTCTTGTCTTCGCGCGCCTTGCGGATGAGGTTGGAGGTCGAGAGCCCGCCCACCGTGCCGGCCGGGGCGCGGCCGTCGACGATGTCGCCCTCGGCCACGACCACGCCCACCGCGTCGCCCGCGAGCACCGGGCGCTGGCGCGCGAGGTAGCCGTCGAAGGCGACCTGGCGGAAGGTGGTGCCGTCGGCTTCCTTCGCCCCGCGCTCCATCAGGAGGTCGCGCAGCTCGTCGCGCGTCTTGAGGCCGTCGACGAGCTTGGCGGTCAGCGCGAGCCTCGCCGCATCGCCGCCGGCTTCGGCGAGGCGCTGCGGCAGCGCATCGATCAGCGACTGGAGGCTGCCGGCCGGCAGGCCGCGCGCCTGCTCCACGCCTTCGACGTAGGTGCGCCACAGGCCGTTGTAGGCGTAGCCCATCGCCTCCAGGGTCTCGGGCGAGGGGCCGGTCAGGGTGAAGGGCTCGCCGAAGTTCTTGAAGGAGCCCGCGCGCACCACGTTCACGCTGATGCCCAGCTTGTCGAGCGCCTCGCGGTAGTAGTTCTGGTAGCGGCCGTAGCCCTTCACGAACACCATGCCCATGGGGTGCAGCAGCACCTCGTCCGCGTGCGCGGCGAGGTAGTAGCGCGGCTGGTCGTACTGGCCGCTCCAGGCGGTGATCTGCTTGCCGCTCGCGCGAAAGCGCTGCATCGCCGCCGCCACCTCACGCAGGCTGGCGAGGCCGCCGCCGTCGAACTCGTCCAGCACGAGCACGGCGCGCGCGATCGCCGGATCCCGGGCCGCGGCATCGAGCACCGTCAGCACGTCGCGCAGCTGGGTGCTGCGCGGCGCCTCGCCCACGAGCTGCGACACGGCCGCATCGCGCACGCCCTGCGCATGCTGCTCCACCAGCGGCCCGCGCAGGTTGAGCACGAGGGCGGTGTTGTCCTCCAGCGCCGGCGGGCTGCTCGTGGCCAGCACCACGACCACGATCGCGAGGATCAACAGGAAGATCAGGTTGAGCACGAGGCGGCGGGTGCCGTCGATCAGCCACCAGAGGCGCCCCAGCCAGCGGCGCAGGGCAGAACGGGGAGCGGGCATGCAGGACTCCAGGGTGTGAACCACGTCACTGTAAGGGAGCGTGTCCAGGCCCTGCGAGGTCACGGAAGGCGCGCGCGCGGGCCGCGCGCCCGGCGCCTGCGGGAAGACGCGGTGTTGTCCTACATGCGTTTGCAGGGCCGGCCCTTAGCATCTTTTTCGGGCCACGGTTCCCTCCTCCCTCCCTCCCTGAATGCTGTGGCTCATTCGGCGGGCATGCGCGCAAGCGCAGCCCGCTTTTCTTTTTGTGCGCTGCGCGTCGGTGACACAGGCCCTGTGCAGCCGTGGCGCGCAAGGCCGTGAGCACCACAATGCGGGCTCCGCGACACAGGAGACCGCCATGCCCATCCGCATCGTGCGACTCGGCGAGCCGCGCGCGCCCGGCGAGGGGCTGCGCATCGGCACCGTGCGCCGGCCGCCGCGCGGCGTGCCCAAGGCGCAGTACGCACGCCGCGACTACTACGACGTCTGGCTGCCCAACCTCGCGCCCAGCGCCGGGCTCATGCAGGAGGGCCTGGCCGCCCAGGCCTCGGGCGACGAGGCGCAGTGGAAGCGCTTCGCCCGCGGCTACCGCGCCGAGATGAAGGCGCCCGAGTGCGCGCACCTGCTGGACACGCTCGCGGCGCTGTCGCACCACGCGGCCTTCGCGGTGGGCTGCTACTGCGCCGACGAATCGCGCTGCCACCGCTCGCTCCTGCGCGAGCTGCTGGCCGAACGTGGCGCCGAGGTGAAGTGATAGCCTTGCGCGCGTTTTCGCTTCCCGACTGTCCATGTCCACGCTCCCCCTCGTCATCGTCGGCACCGGCCTCGCCGGCTACAACCTCGCACGCGAATTCCGCAAGCTCGACAAGGAGACGCCGCTCGTCGTCGTGAGCCGCGACCACGCGGGCTTCTATTCCAAGCCCATGCTGTCGAACGCGCTCGCCGGCAAGAAGACCGCGGCCACGCTCGTGATGAAGGCCGCCGAGAAGATGCGCGAGGAGCTCGGCGCCACGCTGCAGGCCCACACCGAGGTGCGCCGCCTCGACACCGCCGCGCAGACCGTGGAGCTCACCAACGGCGAGACGATCGCCTACCGCGACCTCGTGCTCGCGCTCGGCGCCGACCCGATCCGCCTGCCGCTGCAAGGCGATGCGGCGGGTGACGTGATGTCGGTCAACGACCTCGACGACTACGCGCGCTTCGCCGACCGGGTCGAAGGCGCCGACACGGTCGCCATCCTCGGCGGCGGCCTCATCGGCTGCGAATTCGCCAACGACCTGCTGCACCGGGGCATCGCGCCGACGGTGATCGACCTTGCGCCCACGCTGCTGTCGCGCCTGCTGCCGCCCGAGGCGGGCGCGGTACTGAAGAACAAGCTTGAAGCGGCGGGCGTGGCCTTCCGCCTCGGTGTCTCGGCCACGCGCCTGGACCGCGACGGCGAGGGCCTGCAGCTCAGCCTGAGCGACGGCAGCGCGCTCTACGCCGACCGGGTGCTCTCGGCCATCGGCCTCGCGCCGCGCATCGGCATCGCCCAGGCCGCCGGCCTCGCGACGAACCGCGGCATCGTCACCGACCGCCTGCTCGCCACGAGTGCGCCGCATGTGCACGCACTGGGCGACTGCGCCGAGGTCGCCGGTCATTCGCTGCCCTTCGTGATGCCGCTCATGCAGCAGGCGCGGGCGCTGGCCGCCACGCTCGCCGGCACGCCGACGCCCGTGGTCTACCCCGCGATGCCGGTGACGGTGAAGACACCCTCGTGCCCGACCGTGGTGTGCCCGCCGCTGCCGGGCGCCGCAGGGCGCTGGCAGGTCGAGGTGACCGAAGATGGCTGCACCGCGCGCTACGCCGGCGACGATGGCGCGCTGCTCGGTTTTGCGCTGCTCGGGGCGGCGGTCTCGCAGCGGCAGGCGCTGGCCGCCCAGGTGCCCGGCTGGTTGCGTTGAACGGGCCGGCGCCGCGCAGTGACGGGCGCCCGGAAAAACCGCACTAGGATCGCGGGCTTCCGACTCCCGCGCCCGCCGGCGCCCCCGCACACCAGATGAGCAGCGAGCACTCCCTCGGTCAGGCCAACCCGCACGCCCTCGCGGCCATCGTCGAAGCCAGCGCCACGCGCACCATCGTCGCCTCCGAAGACATCGTGGACGAACGCGGCGTCAAGCTGTGGGCGCGCGGCCAGGCGGTGTCCGAGTCGCTGCAGCAGCGCCTCCTGGAGCGCAAGCTCAAGCAGCCGCTGGAGGCCACGCTGGAAGCGGCCGACGGCGTCAACGGCGTGGAGCTCCAGGCCGCGACCGAGGCCTTCCTCGCATCCGGCCATCCGCTCGCCCAGGGGCTGCAGGCGCATCGGCTCGCGCTGCTGTCGGCCGTGGGCGACCTGAAGCTGCAGTCGGTCGCGCAGCTCATGCTCACCGCCGCGCAGGCCGCGCGTCCGGGCATCTTCGACCATGCCGTGCGTGGCATGGCGCTCGCCGGCGCGATGGCTGTGGCCGCGCGCGCCGATGCCACGCAGCTCGATCTCGCGCTCATGGGCGGGCTGCTGCACGACCTGGGCGAGATGTACCTCCACCCCGATCACCTCGACCCCCAGCAGCCCCTCGACGTGCTCGGCTACCGCCACGTGGCGGTGCATCCGCGCATCGGCGCGCTGCTCCTCGCGCGGCTCGCCGGGTACCCGATGGCGCTCGCGCGCGGCGTGGCCGAGCACCACGAACGGCTCGACGGCAGCGGCTACCCCGGCCGGCTCGCCGCCGACGCGATCTCGCCGCTCGGCCGCCAGCTCGCCGTGACCGAGCTCGTGCTCGGCGTGATGGCGCAGGGCGACGCGCCGTGGGCGCGCGCGAGCTTTGCGCTGCGCATGGTGCCGGGCGAGTTCGACGGGGTGGCGGTGGGCTTCGTCACCGGTTGCGCGCGCGAGCTGCGCGAGCCGCTGGCCGAGCCCGACGAGCTCGCGATCAGCGGGCTGAGCCTCGTCGACGGGCGGCTGGCGGCCGCGCTCGCGCAGGCCGACGAGATCGAGCGCTCGCCCTCGGCCACGCAGCTGGTGCGCGCCGTGGCGCAGCGCGCCGGCTACCTGCTCTTTCGCCTGCGCGCCGGCTGGAACGAGATGGGCCTGTGGGCGGCCGACGCGGCCGGCAACTCGCCCGAGACGCGTTTCGAGATGAGCCTGGCGGGCCGCGAGCTCGCCTACCGCATGCGCTTCATCCGCCGCGAATGCCTGTGGGCCGAAAAGGAGCTGGGCGACGCCGACGCGGCCGTGCTCGCGCCGCTGTGGGCGAGCCTGGATCTCTGATCCGGCCAGACCTCAGATCGCGAGCGGGTCCACGTCCAGCGCCCAGCGCAGCACGCCCTTATGCTGCGACTTGAGGCGCGTGAGCTCATCGACCCACGGCGCGAGCACGCGCTGCAGCACGACCCGCGAGGGCGACTCCACCAGCATCTGCATGCGCTCCACGTTGGCCACGCGCGCCACGTGGTGCGGCACCGGCGGGTAGACGAGCAGCTGCTCCGCGCCTTCGACCTGCGCGGCGAGGTCGGCCGCGGCCTGCAGGAACTCGCGCGCGGCCTGCGCCGTGCGCGCCTCGGCGCGCAGCAGCGCGAGGTAGGTGTAGGGCGGCAGGCCCGCCATCTCGCGCTCCTTGAGCTGGCTCGCGGCAAAGGCGGCGTAGTCGTGTCGCGTGAGCGCGGCGTAGAGCGGGTGGGTGGGATGCCAGGTCTGCACCAGCATCTCGCTGCGGTCGGCCTGTGCGGCGTCGCGCCCCGCGCGGCCGGCCGCCTGCATCAGCAGCGCGAAGAGCCGCTCGGGCGCGCGGAAGTCGCTGCTGAAGAGGGCGTTGTCGGGGCTCACCGCGGCCACCAGCGTGATGCGTCGGAAGTCGTGGCCCTTGGCGACCATCTGCGTGCCGACCAGGATGTCGACTTCGCCCGCGTGCACGGCCGAGAGCTGGTGTTCGAGCGCGCCCTTCTGGCGCGTGCTGTCGGCGTCGATGCGGGCCACGCGCGCGCCGGGCAGGGCCTCGGCGAGCTGCTCTTCCAGCCGCTCGGTGCCGCGGCCCAGCGGGGCGATGTCGAGGTTGCCGCACTCGGGGCAGGCGCGCGGCACGGCCTGCGTGTAACCGCAGTGGTGGCAGCGCAGCGTGCGGTCGACCTTGTGGAAGACGCGCCAGGCGCTGCAATGCGGGCAGTCGCTCTTCCAGCCGCAGGCGCCGCAGTGCAGCACCGGTGCGTAGCCGCGGCGGTTGAGGAAGACGAGGCTCTGCTCGCCGCGCTCGAGCCGCTTCGCCAGCGACGAGACGAGCTGCGGCGAGAGCAGCGTGGTCACGCCCGGCGCCTTGGGGAGGAGGTTCATGTCGATCAGGCGCACGGCGGGCAGGGCGCCGTGGCCGACGCGGTGGGCGAGCGTCACACGCTCGTAGCGGCCTTCCTCGGCGCGCTGCCAGCTCTCGAGCGAGGGCGTGGCCGAGCCCAGCAGCACGCAGGCGCCTTCGAGCCGGCCGCGGTAGACGGCGAGGTCGCGCGCCGAGTAGCGCGCGCCTTCCTGCTGCTTGTAGGAGGGGTCGTGCTCCTCGTCGACCACGATCAGGCCCAGTCGCGGCAGCGGGGCGAAGACGGCCATGCGGGTGCCCAGCACCAGGTCCGCGAGGCCCAGGTGCGCGGCCAGCCAGTGCTTGAGGCGCTGTGCCGGCGTGAGGCCGCTGTGCAGCGAGACGATGCGCCGCGGGTTCGCGCCGCGGCCGAAGCGCTCGGCGAAGCGGGCTTCCAGCTGCGGCGTGAGGTTGATCTCGGGCACCATCACCAGCACCTGGCGACCGGCGGCGAGCGCGTCTTCGGCGGCGCGCAGGTAGACCTCGGTCTTGCCGCTGCCGGTCAGGCCATGCAGCAGGATCACCGGTGCGGCGCCCGGCGTGCTGCGCTCGGCGATGTGGCGCACCGCCGCCGCCTGGTCCTCGGTGAGCTCGGGGCGTGGCGGCGGCTCGCCCGGAGTGGGCGCCGACCAGCCCTTGCGCAGGCGCGCGACACGCTGGGCCAGCTGGCCGTTGTCGAGCTTGCGCAACTCGGGCGGCAGCACCGAGAGCGCCACCTCGCCCAGCCCGCGCTGGTAATACGACGCCGCAAAGGCCACGAGCTCGCACCAGCGCAGCGTCAGCGGCGGTATCGCCTCCAGCGCCTGCGCGACGAGCTTGAGCGCCACGCCAGGGGCGGCGTCCGGAACACCCGGCCAGACGATGCCGGTCACCTCGCGCTTGCCCAAGGGCACGCGGGCCAACGTTCCCGGCGTAAGCGGGCGCTCGCTCATGTAGTCGAGCGCCCCGCCGAGGCCGCTGTGCTGCGGCGCCTCGACGGCCACGCGCAGCAGGGGGCGGTCATCCATGCGCGGCCGTTTTCAGGCGTCTCGACCTGGGAATCCGTGTGAAGAACATGCCATAAGTGGCTGATTTTTCACGGGTTTTGAATGTTTCCACGAATCTTGTGGATAACTTTGTGAGCAACCTGCCAAAACCGCACGTAGAGCCTTGATTTTTGGGGCTTGGCGTTGCGTTGCCCACTTTCGAAGCAGATTTCTTGCTCAATGAAATCAAGCACTTAGCGACATCCCCTGAAAACACGATGCTGCAACGCGTCAGCGTTGTCCTACAGGGGTTGGATTGCAAGTTTTGGGGATAAGTCAAGCCCTGAGTGCTCGCTCACCGGGAAAGCACTGTCGTACGTTCCATGAAGTTGCAACCGTCTGCAACGTAGCTCACGGCACCCGATGGAGCCCGGGCGAGTGCTCACGTACCGCTTCCACCAGTGCCGTCACGCTTTCGGGCGGCGTGTGCTGGCTGATCCCGTGGCCGAGGTTGAAGATGTGGCCCACGCGCCGCCCGGGTTCGGCGTGCCAGTGCCCGAAGCTGTCGAGCGTGCGGATCACCTCCTCGCGCACCTTGTCGGGCGAGGCGAAGAGCACCGCCGGGTCCAGATTGCCCTGCAGCGCCGCCAGGTGGCCGATCCGCCGGCGCGCGGCCGCCAGGCTCACCGTCCAGTCCAGGCCCACGACGTCGCAGCCGAGTGCGGCGATCTCCTCCAGCCAGGCGCCGCCGCCCTTGGTGAAGACGATGTGCGGGATGCGCTGGCCGTCGTGCTCCTGCTTGACCTGCGCGAGCGCGCGGCGGGTGTAGTCGAGGCTGAATCGCTGGAAGGCGCCGTCGGCCAGCACGCCGCCCCAGCTGTCGAACACCATCACGGCCTGCGCGCCGGCCTCGATCTGGGCGTTGAGGTAGGTGGCCACCGCGTCGGCGTTGACCTGCAGCATGCGGTGCATCAGGTCGGGGCGGTCGTAGAGCATGCCCTTGACCAGGCGGTAGTCGTCGGAGCCGCCGCCTTCGACCATGTAGCAGGCGAGCGTCCAGGGGCTGCCCGAGAAGCCGATCAGCGGCACGCGGCCGTTGAGCGCGCGGCGGATGGAGGTGACCGCATCGAAGACGTAGCGCAGCTTGGCCATGTCGGGCACTTCGAGCCGGGCGACGGCGGCTTCGTCGCGCACCGGGTGCGCGAACTTCGGGCCCTCGCCGAGCGCGAAGCTCAGGCCCAGGCCCATGGCGTCGGGCACGGTGAGGATGTCGCTGAAGAGGATGGCGGCGTCGAGCGGGTAGCGCTCGAGCGGCTGCAGCGTCACCTCGGTGGCGTAGTCGGTGTTGGTGGCCAGGCCCATGAAGCTGCCGGCCTTGGCGCGCGTGGCGCGGTACTCGGGCAGGTAGCGGCCGGCCTGGCGCATCAGCCACACCGGCGTGTGGTCGGTCGGCTGGCGCAGGCAGGCGCGCAGGAAGCTGTCGTTTTGCAGAGGGGCGAACATCGGCGGATTATCCCTGTCGGCCCATAATCGTCCGAACCATTCCCTGGAGACACGCCATGCTCGCCCAGAACGTCCTGCAGACCATCGGCAACACGCCGCACATCCGCATCAACCGCCTCTACGGCAACACGCACAGCGTCTATGTGAAGAGCGAGCGCGCCAACCCCGGCGGCTCGGTCAAGGACCGCATTGCGCTGGCGATGATCGAGGCGGCCGAGCAGAGCGGCCAGCTCAAGCCCGGCGGCACCATCGTCGAGCCGACCTCGGGCAACACCGGCGTGGGCCTGGCCATGGTGGCGGCGGTCAAGGGCTACAAGCTCGTGCTGGTGATGCCCGAGAGCATGAGCATCGAGCGGCGGCGGCTCATGCTCGCCTACGGCGCGAGCTTCGTGCTCACGCCGCGCGAGAAGGGCATGAACGGCGCGATCGCCAAGGCCACCGAGCTCGTCGCCGAAACCCCCGGCGCCTGGATGCCGCAGCAGTTCGACAACCCGGCCAACATCGACGTGCACGCGCGCACCACCGCCCAGGAGATCGCGGCCGATTTCCCGAGCGGCGTGGACGTGCTCATCACGGGCGTGGGCACCGGCGGCCACATCACCGGCTGCGCCAAGGTGCTCAAGGGCCTGTGGCCCAAGCTCAAGGTCTTCGCCGTGGAGCCCACCGCCTCGCCCGTGATCAGCGGCGGCAAGCCCAGCCCCCACCCGATCCAGGGCATCGGCGCAGGCTTCATTCCCAAGAACCTGCACACCGACCTGCTCGACGGCGTGATCCAGGTCGAGGCGGATGCCGCCAAGGAATACGCCCGCCGATCGGCGCGCGAAGAGGGCCTGCTGGTCGGCATTTCGTCCGGCGCCACGCTCGCGGCCATCGCGCAGAAGCTGCCCGAGATCGCGGCCGGCGCGACGGTGCTCGGCTTCAACTACGACACCGGCGAGCGCTATCTGTCCATCGAAGGCTTCCTGCCGAATGAGTGACTGCCCCTCGCTCACCGGGTACGGTGAGCGATCCTCCGGGGGGATCGCCGGCCGGCCCTTCGACCCGGCTCAGGACAGGCTTGGGGCGGCCCGGCGCTCGGCCGGGGCCACTCCGCTGGAGCGGGAATGAAGCCGAAGGTCCTCATCGTCGAGGACGAACCCGGCATCGCGGACACGCTGCAGTACGCACTCAGGACGGACGGGTTCGACCCGGCCTGGGTCGGCACCGGGGCCGAGGCGCTGCAGCAGGTCCAGGCCGAGCCGCCCGCCCTCGTGATCCTCGACGTCGGGCTGCCGGACGCGAGCGGCTTCGAGGTCTTCAAGCGCCTGCGCGAGGTGGCCGACGTGCCGGTGGTCTTCCTGACGGCGCGCAGCGACGAGATCGATCGCGTGGTCGGGCTCGAACTGGGGGCCGACGACTACGTGCCCAAGCCCTTCTCGCCGCGTGAACTCGTGGCGCGTGTGCGCTCGGTGCTGCGCCGCACCGCCAGGGCGGCGCAGCCCGCGGTGCCGGTGCTGCCGCTGACGGTGGACGAAGGCAAGCGCCAGATCCGCTTCTACGGCCGGCTGCTGGAGCTCTCGCGCTACGAGTTTGGCCTGCTGCACACGCTCGTCTCCCGCCCGGGCCATGTGTACAGCCGCGATGCGCTGCTCTCGCGCGTGTGGGGCGACGACACCGAGAGCCTGGACCGCACCGTCGACGCGCACGTGAAGACGCTGCGCGCCAAGCTCAAGCTCGTGGCGCCCACGCTGGAGCCCATTCGCACGCACCGCGGCGCGGGGTACGCGCTGGCCGAAGACCTGCCCGCCACGCTGCCCTCTTCGTGACCAAGCGGAACCGGATCTTCCTCGGGATCCTCCTCGCCTACGTCATCGGCGTGGGCCTGCTGATGTACCGCCAGCTGCAGGACATCGACCCGCGTTACCGCGAGTCGGCCGAGGAGAACCTGGTCGAGACCGCGCAGCTCATGGCGACGCTGATCGAAGGCGTCTCGCGCGACGGCACGCTGCGCGTCGATGGGCTGGGCCCGCTCTTCCAGGCGCTCTATGCCCGCCGCTTCAAGGCCAACATCTACGGTTTCGAGAAGACGCGCGTGGAGATGCGCCTCATGGTGGTGGACCGTGGGGGCACGGTGGTCTTCGACTCCACCAACCGCTGGATGGGCGCCGACAACTCGCTGTGGCGCGACATCCGCCGCGCGCTGCAGGGCGAATACGGCGCGCGCACCACGCCCGACGTGGAGGGTGATCCCGGCAGCTCGGTGATGTACGTGGCCGCGCCGATCCGCGCGGGCGGCAGCATCATCGGCGCGGTGAGCGTGGGCAAGCCCGTGCAGAGCTTCGGGCAGTTCGTGCAGGCCGCGCGGCGCAAGACCCTGCTCGTGGGCACGACCTCCGTGGTGGCGGTGATCCTCTTCGTCGTGATCCTGTCGGTGTGGCTGGTGCGGCCCTTCGGCGTCTTCGGCGACTACGTGCGCTACGTGAAGTCGCAGCGCCCCCTGAGCCTTTCGCGCCTGGCCCGGCGTGCGTGGCGGTCGCTGGTCGCTGCCTTCGACGAGATGCGCGACGCGCTCGCCGGCCGCACCTACGTCAACGACTACGTGCAGACGCTGACGCACGAGGTGAAGAGCCCGCTGTCGGCCATCCGCGGCGCGGCCGAGCTGCTGCAGGAGCCCATGCCCGATGCCGACCGCGTGCGCTTCGCCGACAACATCGCGCGCGAGACGCAGCGCATCCAGGCGCTGGTCGATCGCATGATGGAGCTCACCGCGCTCGAATCGCGCCGCACGCTCGACGCCACCGCGCCGGTGGCGCTGCGCGCGCTCCTGCACGAGCTGGCGACGAGCGTGCAGCCGGCCGCCACGGCGCGCGGCGTGCAGGTGGTGGTCGAGGAGGGCGACGAGCTCACGCTGCAGGGCGACGCCTTCCTGCTGCAGCGCGCGATCTCCAACCTCGTGGACAACGCGCTCGACTTCTCGCCCGCCGGCGGCACCGTCACGCTCGCGCTGCGCCGGCGCGGCCGGCACGCCGAGCTCACCGTGCGCGACCAGGGCCCCGGCATCCCGGAGTACGCCGCCGGCAAGGTGTTCGAGAAGTTCTATTCGCTCTCGCGGCCCCGCACGCGCAAGAGAAGCACCGGCCTCGGCCTGAGCTTCGTCAAGGAGATCGCGCAGCTGCACGAGGGCCGCGTGGCGCTGCACAACGGCAGCGGCGGCGGCGCGGTGGCCACGCTGTCGCTGCCCCTGCGCTGAACTTCACACAGGCTTCACACAGCCCGCGTCCCTTTCAAACCGGCTTCTCGCGCGGCGCCCATCCTCACGCAGGCCCACCACCCGGTGGTGGCCCTGCCCAGGAGAAGCCCCATGTCACGCCCGCGTCTGCCCTACCACCCGCTCACCCGCATCGGCCGCGTGCTGTGGTGCGTGGCCCTCGCCGTCTTCTCGGCCGTGCTGATGCTGCTCTGGTCGCCGGCGCACGCCGACGACGTGGAGGCGCTGCCGGCCGAGAGCCCGTACTTCGCCGTCAGCAGCAGCGAGCCCGGCACCGACCGGCTGCCGCTCAAGTCGACGCAGGTGGAGGTGCGCATTGCCGGCGTGATCGCCGACGTGACGGTCACGCAGCACTACCGCAACGAAGGCCAGCGCCCGATCGAGGCGCGCTACATCTTCCCCGGGTCCACGCAGGCGGCGGTGCATGCGATGACGGTGAAGCTGGGCGACCGCGTGCTCAGCGCGCGCATCAGGGAGAAGCAGCAGGCCCGCATCGAGTTCCAGGCGGCGCGGCGCGAGGGCAAGACGAGTGCGCTGCTGGAGCAGCGCCGGCCCAACGTCTTCGAGATGAACGTCGCCAACATCCTGCCCGGCGACGACGTGGCGGTGGAGCTGCGCTACACCGAGCTGCTGCGCCCGACCGAGGCGCTGTACAGCTTCGTCTTCCCGACCGTGGTCGGCCCGCGCTACAACAGCCCGGCCGCCGAAGCGCGCGGCGGCCACACCGGCGCCATCGGCGGCGCCTACCTGCGGGCAGGCGACGCGTCGAACACCGCCTTCGCGATGCGCGTGCTGCTCGATGCGCCCATGCCGGTGAAGGCGCTGGCCTCGCCCTCGCACGAGGTGATGGTCGATGGCCTGGGCACGCGCCACGCGGCGGTGTCGCTCAAGCCCGTGGACGCCCCGACGCAGAACCGCGACTTCATCCTGAACTACCGCCTGGCCGGCGATCGCATCGAGTCGGGCCTCGTGGTCTACCGCGGCGCGCACGACGACGGCGAAGGCGAGGAGAACTTCTTCCTCGCGATGGTCGAGCCGCCGAAGGCCGTGCCCGCGCGCCAGATCAACCCGCGCGACTACATCTTCGTGGTGGACGTCTCCGGCTCCATGCACGGCCATCCGCTCGACACCGCCAAGGCGCTGCTGAAGAACCTCATCGGCAGCCTGCGCCCGAGCGACACCTTCAACGTGATGCTCTTCTCCGGCAGCAGCCGCATGCTCGCGCCGAGCTCGGTGCCGGCCACGCGCGCCAACATCGAGCAGGCGATCCGCACGCTGAGCCAGACGGGCGGGGGCGGCAGCACCGAGATCGTGCCCGCGCTCAAGCGCCTGGCGGCGCTGCCCAAGCCCGAGGAGGTGTCGCGCAGCATCGTCGTCATCACCGACGGCTACGTGAGCGTGGAGGCCGAGGTCTTCCGCCTGATCCGGCAGAACCTCAACCAGGCCAACGTCTTCGCCTTCGGCATCGGCGCCAGCGTGAACCGCCACCTGATCGAAGGCATGGCGCGCGCCGGCCAGGGCGAGGCCTTCATCGTCACCCAACCCCAGCACGCGGCGGCGCAGGCCGAGCGGCTGCGCCGAATCATCGAGGCGCCGGTGCTCACGCAGGTGCAGGCGCGGTTCGAGGGCCTGGAGGTCTACGACGTGGAGCCGCAGACGCTGCCCGACGTGCTGGGCGGTCGGCCGGTGGTGCTCTACGGCAAGTGGCGCGGTGACCCGGCGGGCGCGCGGCTCATCGTCGAAGGGCGCACGGCCGACGGACCCTACCGCGAGGAGCTGCCGGTGCTCGTGAACGGCAGCGGCCCGTCCGCGCTGCGCCAGCTGTGGGCGCGCCAGCGCATCGCGGGCCTGAGCGACCAGGAGGCACTCGAAGGCGGCAGCGGGCAGAAGGCGCAGATCACCCAGCTCGGCCTCACCTACCACCTGCTCACGCAGTACACCAGCTTCATCGCGGTGGACGAGCGCGTGCGCAACCCCAACCCGATGCAGACCGCGAAGGTGGACCAGCCGTCGCCGCTGCCCGAGGGCGTGAGCGAGGCGGCCATCGGGGCCGAGGTGCCGAGCACGCCGGAGCCGGGCGCGCTCGCCGCGCTGCTGGTGGTGATGGGCATCGTGGGCGCGACGCTGTGGCGCTCGCGCCGCCGCCGCGGGGGCTGACGCGTCATGGTTGCCATCGTGGTTGCAACGCATCCGCTCGGCCGCTGGCAGGCGCGGCTCGAAGCGCTGTCGCCGCTCGCGTGGCTGGGCCTGCTGGCCGCGGCGCTCTGGCCGCATTGGCGCTGGGCCGGGGCGCGGCTTGCCGATGGGTCGGACGATCCGCTGGGCCTCGCGGCGCTCGCGGCGCTCGTGGCGTGGGTGCTGCGGCACGAGCGCGAGCTGCGCCGCACGCCGCACCCGGCGTGGCTGTGGGCCGCGGCGGTGTTGACCGTGCTGGCGACGGCCTCGGTGTTCCATCTGCCGCCGCTGCTCGGCGCCGTCTTCGCGGTGCTTGCGCTCGCCACCGCGCTGCGCAGCGTGATGCCGGCGGGGCAGCCGTTCCTGCCCGTCGCGGGCCTGGCGGTGCTGGCGCTGCCGGTGGTGTCGTCGCTGCAGTTCTATGCGGGCTTTCCGCTGCGCATCGTCACGGCCGAGCTCAGCACCTGGGCCTTGCAGCTGCTCGGCTACGCCGCCGAACGCAGTGGCACCGCGATGTGGGTGCAAGGGCGCCTCGTGATCGTGGATGCGCCGTGCTCCGGCGTGCAGATGGTGTGGATGGCGTACTTCTG
>JBIQJS010000071.1:18228-20194 GCA_044507405.1 Rubrivivax sp.
GCGCGAGGCGGCGCCCGAGTGGCCCACCGTGTGGGAAGGGCGCGCGCTGAGGCCGCTCGCGTTGAGCGCGGTGGAGATGCGCTTCGCCGAGCGCTTCCCCGGCCACATCGCGCGCCTGAGCGATGGCGCGCAGGTGGTGGTGATGCGTGAGGTGCACACGCCCACGCGCATGCTGCATCCGGCCGTCGACTGCTACCGCGGCCTGGGCTACACGATCGCCGACGCGCGGCTGGAGCGCGATGCGCAGGCGCAGCTGTGGCGCTGCTTCATCGCCACGCGCGACGGCCAGCGCCTGCGGGTGTGCGAGCGCATCGTCGATGCGCAGGGCGAGGCCTACACCGATGCGTCGAGCTGGTTCTGGGCGGCGGCGCTCGGCCGCTCCACCGGCCCGTGGCGCGCCATCACCACGGCGAGGGTGCTGTGAAGGCGCTGCTCAAGGGCTTGCTGGGGCTGGCGGCGGCGCTGCTGGTCGGAGCCGTGCTGGTGGGGGTGATCGTGCTGCGAACCTTGGAGCCGGCGCCCGGTGAGTGGAGCCGCGCACTGCGCGTCGGCCCCTGGACGCGCGAGGTCAGCATGCCGGCGGTGCTGCGCATTGCGAGCCACCCGTTCATGCTCAACCTGATGTCGGGCCGGACCATCGCCACCCCCTACGGCACCGTGCAGTGGGAGGCGATGCAGGCCCCCAACACCTGGCGCGCCGTGTGTGCGCCCTGCACCCTGCCGCTGGGCGGCCTCGGCCGTGAGCCGGTGCGGCTCTCGCGCGTGGAGCTCACGGTGGTGCCCGACGTGCAGATGAACCTGCAGGGGCACTTCGCGCTCGGCGACGGGCAGGGCGGCGTCGAGCCGCTGCAGGGGCGCTGGTCCTCGCGCATCGAGGCGCGGCAGGTGGTGGTGCAGCTGCGCATCGCCGACGAGCCGGCGGCGCGCGCCTTCGCGCTGTTTCGTGACAAGATCCCGGAGTTCGATCAGGTGCGCATCGAAGGCCGTGTGCATGTGCAAGCGCAGTGGCGCTGGCCCTCGCACGAGTGGCAGGTGGCACCGCGGCTGGAGGGGCTGCGGGTCACGGGGCTGGGCACCGAGGCGCTGCTGCATGCTCAACCCGCCTGCGGCGAGATCACCGACTTCGGCCCCTGGCTGCCGCGCGCGGTGATCGCGGCCGAAGACCAGCGCTACCACGAGCACGCGGGCTACGACCTGGGCGGCATCGTCGACGCTTGGTTCAGCAACCGGCGGCAGGGCGACAGCCTCGCGGGTGGCAGCACGCTGCCGCAGCAGCTCGCCAAGCTGCTCTACACCGGCGACAGCCGCCACCACGGCCGCAAGCTGCGCGAGCTGCTGTATGCGGTCGAGCTCGACCGCACGCTCGGCAAGGCGCGGTTGCTCCACCTCTACCTCGCGATGGCGCCCTGGGGCGACGGGCAGTGCGGCGCGCAGGCCGCCGCGCAGCACTACTTCCGCAAGCCGGCGGCCGCGCTCACGCCGGTCGAGGCGGTGTGGCTCGCGACGCTCCTGCACAACCCCGACCGCGAGCTCGCGTTGCTCGGCCGCCATGGCGACGCCAACCGCGAGCGCGTGGCCTGGGTGGCGAGCCACCTGCGGCCGGCGTCGCGCCGGGAACGCGAGGCGCTGGTGCAGGCCGCGCGGCGGTGGCGACCCCCGCCGGCCACGCTCAGGGTCGCGATGGCGGTGGCAGCGTCTCGGGCGGCGGAGGGTCGCTGAGCCAGGCGTCGGCAAACGCCGCGGCATCGCGCGCCTGCGCCGCGGTCCACATCACCTCGGGCGGCACGACGCGCGTGCCCGACGGGGCGCTGACGATGGAGGCCGCCAGCCGGGCGGCGAAGCGCGCGATCTTCTGCGCCCGCACCGGCCGCTCGGGCGCGGGGATCATGAAGTGCAGCTGCGAGAGCATCCAGTGCGCGAGGCGCTGAGCGGCGCTCGCCTGCTGCAGCTGGGGCGGCGGCTGCGC
>JBIQJS010000072.1:0-20181 GCA_044507405.1 Rubrivivax sp.
CGACGTTGTGGTTGCCGCCGAAGGTGTGGTTCCAGGGCAGCCAGTCCACCAGCACCGGCGGCTCTTCCGCGAGGAAGGCCATGCTCTGGCGCAGCATCTGCTGGTTGGCGCACCACATGCGCTGGGTCACGACCACGCCCTTGGGGTGCTTGGTCGAGCCCGAGGTGAACATGAACTTGGCGATGGTGTCGGCGTTGACCTTGGCATGCGCCGCCGCGGCCGCCGCACCGGGCACGGTGTCGAGCAGCGCCTCGAAGCGCGTGGTCTTGCGACCGGCGATCTCGCCTTCGGCGAGCACCACCTCGGTGTCGGCACCCACGCAGCAGTCGATCGCACGCGCATAGGCGGCGCCGTCGCAGGCGAAGACCAGCCCCGGGTTGAGCTTGTCGAGGATGTACTGCAGCTTGCCGTAGTCCTGCGCGACCACCGAGTAGGCCGAGGAGATGGTCGCGTGCGGCACGCCCACCCACAGCGCGCCCATCACCAGCGTGAGGTGCTCCAGGTCGTTGTCGGAGAGGATCACCACCGGCCGCTCGACCGAGAGGCCGCGGTCGATCAGCGCCTGGCCCACGGCCTGGGCGCGCGCCAGCATCCCGGCGTAGGTGATGCGGCGCCAGTCGCCGGTGCGGCCATCGGGCAGCTTCGCGCGCTTGGCGACGAAGGTGCGCTCTGGCACCTCGGCCGCCCAGCGCTCCAGGCAGTCGGTCAGGCGCTCGGGGTAGGCCTCGAGCGCCTCGGTGGAGCGCAGCACCTTGATGCCGTCGGCGCGCGCCTCCAGCGTGGCGCTGATGGCGCCACCCACCTTGGCATCGCGATACCGAGGCAGGCGGGTCGCGCTCACGACTTCACCACCTTCCCCGCGCGCTTCTCGAGGAAGGCGCGCAGACGCTCCTTGGCCTCGGGCGTGCTCTCGGCCACCGCCGCCATGAGCGACTCGGTGAAGAGCCCTTCGGACTGCGACTGGTCGGCGATGCGCGGCAGCGCATGCGTCACGGCGTAGTTGGACAGCGGCGCGTTCTGTGCGATGCGCTGCGCGAGCTCGTAGGCCTTGGCGAACCCTTCGCCCTGGCCGACCACGTACTGCACGAGGCCGGCCGCCAGGCCTTCCTGCGCGTCGTACACGCGGCCGGTGAGCATCATGTCGGCCATGCGCGCCACGCCCATCAGGCGTGGGATGCGCGCCGAGCCGCCGCCACCCACGAAGAGGCCACGCTGGCCTTCGGGCAGGCCGAAGTAGGCCGACTGCTCGGCCACGCGGATGTGCGCGGACGACGCGAGCTCCAACCCGCCGCCCACCACCGCGCCGTGCAGCACGGCGATCACCGGCACGCGGCCGAACTGCACCTGGTCGAAGGCGGCGTGCCACATGCGCGAGTGCAGCACGCCCTCGCCCACGTCGCGCTCCACCAGCTCGGAAAGATCGAGGCCGGCGCAGAAGTGATCACCCTCCCCGCTCACGATGGCCACACGCACGTCGTCGGGCAGGTTGACGAAGGCCGTGTGGATCTGCTGAATCAGCGTGTCGGAGATGGCGTTGCGCTTGGCCGGCCGTGCCAGGCGCAGATGCAGCACCGGCCCGGCCTGGCTCACCTGCAGCAGGTCGAGCGAGGCCAGAAGGCCGGAGGCGGGGCGGAAATCTGTACTCATGGTCGGCGGCGGCCTGGGAAGGGATTAGTTAAAAGATAGAACTACTTTTCGGCATGCCATCTTAGGAGCCGCCTCCTGCGTTTCGCAAGTTCTCTCTGGCGCCATGGCGTAGGTGTTTACCCTGGAAATGGCATCTATATAGTTCAATAACATAATCAATTCCACGGCGCCGCCGCGCGGGCGAGCGCCACACACTCACGGGACTGCACATGAGCAAACTGATAGACGCCCAGGCTGCGGCCGGGCTGATCCCCGACGGGGCCACCGTGTGGCTGGGGGGCCTGGCGATGATGGGCTTCGCCGAAGAGATCGCCCGTGCGATCGAGGCGCGCTTCCTGGAGAGCGGCCACCCCCGGAACCTCACCACCTGGGCCTCGGGCGCCATCGGCAACGCCAAGGACGGCGGCATGGTGCACTTCGCCCACCCTGGCCTGCTCAAGCGCATGATCGCGGGCCACTACGGCCAGTGCGGCGCCAACCTGATGAAGATGGTGATGGCCGGTGAGATCGAGGCCTACAACTTCCCGCAGGGATCGCTCGCGAACCTGCCCAAGCACATCGCCGCGCGCACGCCGGGCCTGCTCACCAAGGTGGGCCTGGGCACCTTCGTCGACCCGCGCATCGAAGGCGGCAAGATGAACGCGGCCACCACCGAAAGCCTCAACCAGGTGGTGCAGTTCGCCGGCGACGAGTGGCTCTTCTACCCGAGTCCGAAGGTCGACGTGGCACTCATCCGCGCGACGCTCGCCGACGAGAAGGGCAACCTCTCGATGGACAAGGAAGGCGTGCTGCTGGAGACGCTCTCGGTCGCGCAGGCCGTCAAGGCCAACGGCGGCATCGTGATCGCGCAGGTGGAGCGCATCGTGAAGGCCGGCTCGCTGCACCCGAAGTCGGTGAAGGTGCCCGGCCTCGTCGTCGACCACGTGGTGATCGGCAGGCCCGAGCACCACATGCAGACCATCAGCACGCAGTACAACCCGGCGCTGTCGGGCGACATCCGCGTGCCGGTGAGCGCCTTGAAGCCCATGCCGCTGGATGCGCGCAAGGTGATCGCCCGCCGCGCCGCGGCCGAGCTGATCGAAGGCGCGGTGGTCAACCTCGGCATCGGCGTGCCCGCGGGCGTGCCGGCGGTGGCGCATGAAGAAGGCCTGGGCGATGCCTTCGAGCTGAGCGTGGAGAGCGGCGTCAACGGCGGCGTGCCGCAGATGGGCGGCGACTTCGCGCTCTCGGTCAACGCCGAATCCATCATCGAGCAGCCGCTGCAGTTCAACTTCTACGACGGCGGCGGCATCGACGTGAGCTGCCTCGGCCTCGCGCAGGCCGATGCGGCCGGCAACGTGAACGTGAGCAAGTTCAGCGGGCGGCCGGTCGGCTGCGGCGGCTTCATCAACATCACGCAGAGCGCCAAGAAGCTGGTCTTCTGCGGCACCTTCACCGCCGACGGCCTGGAGCTCGAGATCGGCGGCGGCCTGCTCAAGGTGACGAAGGAAGGCGCGCACCGCAAGTTCATCTCGCAGGTCGAGCAGATCACCTTCAGCGGCCCGGGCTCGGTGCAGCGGCACCAGCAGGTGCTCTTCATCACCGAGCGCGCGGTCTTCCACCTCGGGCCCGAGGGCCTGGAGCTGGTCGAGATCGCCCCGGGCATCGACCTGGAGCGCGATGTGCTCGCGCACATGGACTTCAAGCCGGTGATGAAGGACGTGCGCACCATGGACCCGGGCATCTTCCGCGAACAGTGGGGCGGCCTGAAGGCGGCGATGGCGCACGCGAGACCGCTGGCCCCCACGGGGCGCTGACGCAAAAACCATTACGACATATAAACAATAAAGGCCGCGCAAGGGGCCTTTTGCATGGCGGCGGCGCCCAGCTCACCTGCCACCTCGGCTCCGTGGCGCGCCACTTGGGCGGGAATTGGCTGCCTTGCGGGAATGTCCGCAGACGCGGCGCGCGCCGGTTGCTTAAATTGAATAAGCAATTCGGCTGACACCGGATGCGCAGGGAAGGCACCCGCCGGCAGAGCGGGCCACCACACCCAGGAGACAAGCGCATGCAACTGACCCCGCTGACCCGGGCCGCCCTCACGGCCACCACCGTCGCCCTCACGCTGGCCGCCTGCGGCGGCAACGACGACGACGATCCGCCGCCGCCCCTGCCACGCCTGAGCGCCGCCACGCCGGCCGCGTTGACCGGCACCTGCGCGAGCCTCGCCACGCGCCTGGCGGGCCTGGCCGACACCACCATCACCGCCGCCGAGGACGTGGCCGCCGGCGGCCTCACGGTCGCCGGCCAGCCGGTGCCGGCGCACTGCCGGGTCACCGGTGCCATGCACTCGCGCACCGGCGTGGGCGGCACGCCCTACGCGATCCGCTTCGAGATGCGCCTGCCGCTCGACTGGAACGGCCGCTTCTTCTACCAGGGCAACGGCGGCATCGACGGCAGCGTCGTGACCGCCGAGGGCGCGGTCAACGGCGGCGGGGGCCTCACGAACGCGCTGCACATGGGCTTCGCCGTCATCAGCTCCGACGCCGGCCACGACGGCGCGCTCGGGCCCACCTTCGGCGTCGACCCGCAGGCGCGCCTGGACTACGGCTACCAGGCCGTGGCCAAGCTCACGCCCATGGCCAAGAGCGCGATCGAGATCGCCTACGGCAAGCGCCCCGACCGCTCCTACATCGGCGGCTGCTCCAACGGCGGGCGCCACACCATGGTGGCGATGTCGCGCATGCCCGGCGAATACGACGGCTACCTCGCCGGCGCGCCCGGCTACCGGCTGCCGCTCGCGGCCATCGCCAACATCTACAGCGCGCAGCGCTACGCGAGCGTGGCCACCACCCCCGGCGACCTCTCCACCGGCTTCACCACTGCCGAACGCCGGACGGTGGCCGATGCCGTGCTCGCCCGCTGCGACGCCCTCGACGGCATCGCCGACGGCTTGGTGCAGGACGTGGAGGCCTGCCGCACCGCGTTCGACCTGCAGCGCGACGTGCCGACCTGCGCCGGCGCCCGCGACGGCAGCTGCCTGAGCGCGGCGCAGAAGACGGCCCTCGCGCCGATCTTCAGCGGTGCGGTCGACGGCTCGGGGCGCCCCTTCTATGCGAGCTTCCCGTACGACCCGGGCATCGCCGGCAGCGGCATCCCGTTCTGGGAGTTCACCGCGCCGCTGCTGCTCGACAGCGGCGGGGTCGCCCTCATCTGGGGTGTGCCGCCCGAGGACCCGGCGACCTTCAACGGCCCGGCCTACGCGCTCGGCCTCGACATCGACCAGGCCCTCGCGAAGGTCGCCGCCACCGATGCGACCTACACCGAGTCGGCGATGAGCTTCATGACACCGCCCAACCCGACGCAACTCGGCACGCTGAAGAACCGCGGCGCGAAGGTCATGGTCTACCACGGCGTGTCCGACCCGATCTTCTCGGTGGACGACACCCAGGCCTGGTACGACGGCCTGCGCGCCAGCAACGGTGGCGATGCCGGCAGCTTCGCGAAGTTCTACCGCGTGCCCGGCATGGGGCACTGCTCGGGCGGCCCGGCCACCGACCAGTTCGACATGCTGACGCCGCTGGTGCGCTGGGTCGAGGAAGGCGTGGCGCCGGGCGCGGTCACCGCGAGCGCGCGCGGCGCGGGCAACGCCGCCGGCGTGAACGGCGACCTGCCGGCGGACTGGGCGCCCGACCGCACCCGGCCGCTGTGCCCCTACCCGCAGGTGGCACGCTACAACGGCAGCGGCGACGTGAACCTGGCGTCGAGCTTCAGCTGCCAGTAGCGGCGAGCCGGAGCGACGGCGCACCGGTGGCGGCGGCGGGCGCCGCCACCGCCACCGGCGCGGCCCCGCCGTCGCTTTTGTTCACGCTGCACATCACGACGAACTCGCCGACCGGCAGCACATAGGCCATCTTGTCCACCGGCAGCTTCGTCTGCGGGTGCAGGCTCCTGAATTCGAACCAGCCGCCGCCCTCGTCGGCGCGCGCGTAGGTCTTGGCGTTGAGCTCGGCGATGTCGACGCCGGGGGCGGCGACCGCGGGCTTGCCGGCCTTGCCCGGGTCCATGCCGAAGGCGCGGAAGTCGCCCTGGCGGTCGAGCACGATGATGAAGAGGTCGCGGTCGATGAAGCCGCCGTCGCGCGCGTGGAAGCGGCTCACCGCCGCCGGCAGGCCGGCGCTGCGGATCAGCTCGCGCGCCTTCTCCACCAGCGCGCGCGCCTCGTCGGCACAGCCCTGGCGCAGCTTCATCGACCCCACCGCGGCGGAGAGCTGGCGCGCCTGTTCGCGCAAGCGCTCGGCGGAGGTGACCGAGCGGTCGACCATGCGGGCGTTGCTCTGCGTGATGCCGTCCAGGCTCTGCACCGACAGCTCCATGCCCTGCAAGCCGCTGCGCTGCGCGGCGCTCGACTGGGCGATCACGCGCGCCTTGTCGGCCACCTGGGCGATGCCCTGCATCACCGAATGCAGCGAGGCGCTTGCCTCGCGGATGCGGCCCATGCTCGCCGACACGTCGCTCGCCGAGCCCTCGATCAGCGTCTTGACCTCGGTCGCAGCCTGGGCGCAGCGCTGCGCGAGCGTGCGCACCTCGCTCGCCACCACCGCGAAGCCGCGGCCGGCCTCGCCCGCGCGCGCCGCCTCGACCGCCGCGTTGAGCGCGAGGATGTTGGTCTGGAAGGCGATGCCGTTGATGACGCCGATGATGTCGGTCATCTGGCTGGAGCGCTGCTCCAGGCCCTGCATCGCCGTGACGGCCGATTCCACGATCGCGGTGCCGCCCTCGGCGGCGTGGCGCACGCGGGCCGCCAGGCCATCGGCCTCCTGCGCGTCGCTCGCGTTCACCTGCACCGTGTCCACGAGCGCGGCCACGTGCTCCGAGGTCTGGAGCAGGCGCTTGGCCTGCTCCTCGGTGCGGCTGTGCAGCTCGTGGGCGCTCGTCGTGAGGTCGTCGCCGGCCATGGCGACGAGCTGCGCTTCGCTGCGGATGGTGGAGACGAGCTGCGAGAAGCGGCGCGTCATCGACTCCATGTCGCGCGCGATGCCGGCCAGCTCGTCACGGCCGGGCAGCACGCGCGACTGCGTGAGGTCGCCCGAGGCCACGGCCTTGACCATCTCCTCCAGCGCGCGCATGGAGCCGCTCAGGCTCGCGTGGAAGCACAGCGCCACATAGCCCCACAGCGCCACGCCCAGTGCCGCGAGCAGGTGTTCGACGCCCGAGCCGGCGCCGGCCATCAGGATCACGAGCGCGGCCAGCAGCGGCAGCGCGAGCACGGCGAGCTTGCCCGGCAAACGCATCCGCTGCATCACGGCCACGCCGGGCTTCAGCCACCAGGTAGGGAGTCGAGACTGCATGTTCGTTGCGCGCAAGGTGCCTCCTGTGCGTTCCAGGGATGTCTCGCCGATATCGGCGCACCCGCCTCGAAACTGACTCGGGGTTGCCCCGCGGTTCGTGCAGTACCTCTCGGGCGCCCGCCCCGCGACGGTGGTGCATCACACGGAACGCCCGTGCTTTTTGCGGCGTTAGAGTCGACCTCCCCAGACGCACAGCCCAGGAGCCCCGATGAGCGACGCCACCCCCGATCCCCGCCCTGCCGCCCGCATCACCTCGCGCTTCGGACGCAAGAGCACGGCGCTGGAGGTGGTGCAAGGCCTCTCGCTCGAAGGCCGAAGCGCCATCGTGACGGGCGGCGCCTCCGGGCTCGGCCTGGAAACCTCGCGCGCGCTCGCCCAGGCGGGCGCCACGGTCACGCTCGCGGTGCGCGACATGGCGCAGGGCGCCGCGGCGGCCGCGGCGCTCGGCGCCTCGACCGGCAGCCGCCACATCCGCGTCCAGCGGCTCGACCTCGCCGACCTCGCGAGCGTGCAGCAGTTCGCCGAGGGGTGGCGTGCGAGCGGCGAGCCGCTGCACCTGCTCATCAACAACGCCGGCATCATGGCCTGCCCGCTCAGCCGCAACGCGCTCGGCTGGGAGTCGCAGTTCGCGACCAACCACCTCGGCCACTTCGCGCTCACGCGCGCGCTCCTGCCGGTGCTGCTCGCGAGCGACGCGCCGCGCGTGGTCGCGCTCAGCTCCTCGGGCCACCGGCTGAGCCCCATCGTCTTCGACGACATCCACTTCGAGCGCCGCGAGTACAACAAGTGGAAGGCCTACGGCCAGGCCAAGACCGCCAATGCGCTGATGGCGCTGCACCTGGACACGCTGCATGCGAAGGACGGCCTCACCGCCAACGCGGTGCACCCGGGCGGCATCAAGACCGGCCTGTCGCGCCACATCACCCGCGAGGAGATGGAAGCGCTCGGCTGGGTGAAGCCGGGCGCGGAGCCGGGGCACATCCCGCCCGGCTTCAAGACCCCCGAGCAGGGCGCGGCCACCACCGTCTGGGCCGCGACCGCGCCCGAGCTGCAGGGCCACGGCGGCCTCTACCTGGAGGACTGCAACGAGGCCGTGCCCTCGCCTGAAGGCGAGCGGCGCTACGGCTACATGCCGCACATCCGCGACCGCGAGGCGGCGGCGCGCCTGTGGCAGGTGAGCGAGGCCATGCTCGCGCAGGCCGGGCTCTGAGTGCTGGCCTGACGCGGGCCGGCGCGCTACGCCCGCTTCGCGAGGACCCGCTCGACCCAGGCCACCACGTCGGCGATCACCTCGTGCCGGTTGGTCTCGTGCAGCACCTCGTGCCGCGCGCCGGGGTAGACCTTGACCGTGATGTCGTCCAGGCCGGCCGAGCGGAAGCGCTCCACCAGCGGATGGAAGTAGGCGAGCCGGCGGTGCATCGCGTCGTCCTCCCCGACGAAGAAGAAGAGCGGCAGGTGCCGCGGCAGCCCGTCGTAGGCACCCGGCACCGTGGTGCGCGCATAGGCCGCATACATGGACTGGCGTGACGTCACCTTGAGCCGATGGCCGCACAGCGGGTCGGCGATGTAGGCGTCGACCTGCGCCTCGTCGCGACTCAGCCAGTCGTAGGGTGTGCGGCGCACCGGGGTGAGCACCGGGGCCTTGTCCTGCAGCTTCCAGGCAGAGGCATTGCCCGCCTCGGCGAGGTCGAGGGCCACGGTGCCGGTGAAGGCCGCGGCCGCCACGCGTTCGGCGTGGTCGAGCAGGTAGACCTTCACCGCGAACGAGCCCATGCTGTGGCCGATCAGGATGAGCGGCGCGCCGGGATGGCGTGCCTGCGCGAAATCGCTCACCTGCCGCATGTCCGCCACCAGGCCCGCGAAGCCGCGCGGGCCGAACTCGCCTTTCTCGTCGCGGCGCAGCGCCTCCTCGCCGTGGCCGCGGTGCTCGTTGGCGTAGACGGCCACGCCCACGTGCGCGAGCGCCTCGGCGAGCGCCTGGTAGCGCCGCGCGTGCTCGCCCATGCCGTGCGCGATCTGCACCACCGCGCGCACCGGCTGCGGGCCGATCCAGGCATGGACGTCGATCGGATGGCCGTCGGAGGCCGTGAGGCGATGGGTCGAGGCTTGCGAGAGGGTCATGCGTCGTCGATCAGGACAGGTGGGTCACGATCCACAGCCACACGGGCGCGGTGAGGGCGAAGGCGAAGGTCGACAGCGTGATGGTGGCGGTGGTCTCGCCTTCGAGCGCGCCGTAGCGCTGCGCGAAGAGCAGGGCGTTGTTGCCGGTGGGCAGCGCGGCGGCCATCACCACCACCGAGAGCGGCAGGCCCGAGAGGCCGAAGCCCCAGTGCCCCACCCCCAGCACCACCGCGGGCAGCACCACGAGCTTGAAGACCGACAGGCGCACCGCGCCCGAGGCCGCCTCGCGCAGGCCATGCTGCGCGAGTGAGAGGCCGATCAGCACCAGGCACAGGGGCACGACGGCCTGCCCGAACTGCACCAGCACCTCGTCGATGAGCGCCGGCGTGGGCGCGCCCAGCGCGTTCCACACGAGGCCGGCGAGGATGGGCAGCACGACCGGGTGGACGATGGTCTTGCGCGCGGTGTCGGCGAGCATGCGCCCGATGTGCGCATCGGCCTGGCCGGTCCGCGCCTTCTCGCGCGCGAGGTCGAGCTCCACGAGCGCGGTCAGCACGCTCAGCAGCGTGAGCGCATGCAGGCTCACGATGGCCACGTGGATGGGCAGGCCCTGCGGGCCGAACATGGCCGCGGCCATGGGAATGCCCAGCTGCACCGTGTTGCCGAAGCTCGCCGTGATGGCGCGCACGCCGGGCGCGGCGATGGACGCGGCCGGCCGCCGCTGCTCGACCAGGTACACGCCCAGCATCAGCACCACGACCGGCACGAAGAAGGCGGCCAGCGTGCCCCAGGGGAGCGTCGCGAAATCGATGCGCGAGGTGGTGCGAAAGAGCAGCGCCGGCACGAAGATGTAGAAGGCCGCGTTGCTCAGCACGCGCGCCACGTCGCCGGTGCCCAGCCACTGCCTGCGCCCCACTGCGTAGCCGATGGCCACCATCAGCAGGATGGCGACGAGCTTGAGCAGGACGGCGGAATACATCGGTCGTGGCAGGAGCGCGCCGGCGGCGCGCGGTGCACGGCGCGCTCAGGCGCGCCGCGGTGTGGGCATCGGGTCAGAAGAAGTAGCCGACGATGTAGATGCCGGCGTGGTTGCCCTTGAGGTCGGGCGCGCCGGGGAAGGTCCGGGACTTGAACTTCTCCGACACGTAGCGCAGCTTCACGCCCAGGTTGCGGCCGATGGTGAACTCGCCCTCGACCACGGTGCCGAGCGAAGGCTTGAAGTCTTCATCGGGCACCACGCCGCTGGCCGCACCCGAGGAGCGGGTGCGGGCGTTGGTGGTGTAGCGCACCCCCCCGCCCACGCGGAAGAGGTCGTTCAGGCGGAAGTGGCCCAGCGCCTCGATGGGCACGCGGTCGAAGCGCACCTCGCCGTTGGAGGCGGAGACGTTGTCCACGTGGTAGCCCACCGTCATCTGCGTGGACACGAGCGGCGTGAAGCCCAGCTCCAGGCCGGCGTTGAGCGCGATCAGCCCGCCCGCGCGCACCTTGTCGGACTCACCGCTGCTGTACACCACGCGCGCCACGGTGTCGCCGCCGCCCGTGAAGCCGAGCGAGACGAGTGGTCGCACCACCACCGGCTGCGCCCAGGCCGCGCCGGCCATGGCGAGGGTGAGCGCTGCGATGCTGAGGTGCTTCTTCATGGTGTTCCCCGCGGGTGGTGACGTGCGCGGGGATTGTGCCGCGCCTCAGGCCGCCTTCTTGGCCGCGGCCTTTTTCGCCGGCGCCTTGGCAGCCGCGGTCTTGGCAGCCGCGGTCTTGGTCGGCGCGGTCTTCGCCGGCGGCGCCTTGCCCGCACGTGGCTGGAATTCGAAGGTCACCTTGCCCTCCTTCTTGTCGAAGGCGAGGAAGGCCTTGAACTTGCGCCGTGTCTTGTTGGAGACGAAGTTCTCCAGCAGGTCGGTCTTGCCCGTGGTGAGCAGCTTTTGCATCTGCTCGCGCGCCACCGGCTGCTGCAGGATGATCTTGCCGCTCTTGAAATCGCAGGTGACGTGCGCGCCCACCGCGTGCTCGCAGACGTAGCTCGTCCCGTGCTCGAAGACCTTGCCCTGGCACTTGGGGCAGGCGCCGAGCGACTCCTGGCCGGAGAAGTCGACCGGCTCGCCCGATTCGCCTTCCTTCCTGGCGTCTTCGCCGAAGTCGAATTCGAGCTTCCAGTTCCGGATCTCGTCGTCATAGGCCAGCTTGAGCTCGGCGGTGAAGGGCCAGCCGGCCTTGGATCGGAAGCCCTCCAGCGGGCCGATGCGCTTGGTCGCGAGGAAGTCCTCGACCTCGTGCAGCTCGAAGCTGCGCCCGCCCGGGATCTTGCTGATCGAGAAGCCGCAGCCTTCGCTGTCGCCGTCCTGGCCGTTGCAGGTGAAGCGGCGGTAGTTCTCCTTCACGATGCCGCCGCAGTTGGGGCACGGCGTCTTGAGCGTGGCGTAGTCGCCGGGGATGGTGTCGCGGTCGTATTCCTTGGCCTTGGCGACGATGCGCTTGGTCATCGCGGCGATCTCGGCCATGAACCGGTCGCGCGAGAGGCGCCCCTTCTCCATCTCGGCGAGCTGGTACTCCCAGTTGCCCGTGAGCTCGGGCTTGGTGAGGTCTTCCACGCCCAGGCCGCGCAGCAGCGTGGTGAGCTGGAAGGCCTTGGCGGTCGGGATGAGCTCGCGGCCCTCGCGCACCATGTACTTCTCGAGGATCAGGCCTTCGATGATGGCCGCGCGCGTGGCCGGCGTGCCCAGGCCCTTCTCCTGCATGGCCTCGCGCAGCTCGTCGTCGTCGATGAGCTTGCCCGCGCCTTCCATCGCCGACAGCAGCGTGGCTTCGGTGTAGCGCGCGGGCGGCTTGGTCTTGAGGGCGTTGACGTCGACCGCCTCCGTGCGCACCACCTCGCCCTGGCCCACCGCCACGAGATTGGCATCGTCCTCCTGCGCCTCGCGACCGTAGATCGCGAGCCACCCGGGCCTGACCATCACCTTGCCGTTGGTCTGGAAGCTGTGGCCGGCGGCGGTGCTGATGCGCGTGGTGACCATGAACTCGGCCGGCGGGAAGAACACCGCCAGGAAACGCTTGACCACCATGTCGTAGAGCTTGGCCTCGACCTCGGTCAGGCTCCTGGGGGCGATCAGCGTCGGGATGATGGCGAAGTGGTCCGACACCTTGGCGTTGTCGAAGATGCGCTTGTTGGGCTTGATGTAGCCCTCCTTGATCGCCTTCTTCGCGTGGGGCACGAGCTCGCGCAGCGGGCCGGGGAGGTCCTCGCCGGCGATCATCTCGACGGTGTTCTTCACCACCGCGACGTAGTCCTCGGGCAGGTGGCGGCTGTCGGTCCGCGGGTAGGTGAGCACCTTGTGCTTCTCGTACAGCGCCTGGGCGATGGACAGCGTCGTCTTGGCCGAGAAGCCGAAGCGCGAGTTGGCCTCGCGCTGCAGCGTGGTGAGGTCGTAGAGGCCGGGGGAGCTCTGCGTGCTGGGCTTGCTCTCCTCCATCACGGTCGCGGGCTGGCCGCGCACGGCGTCGGCGATCGCCTGCGCGGCCTTCGCGTCCCACACGCGGTCGGCACGTTGCTCGGGGTCGTCGGGGTTCTTCTTCCACTTCGGATCGAACCACTTGCCTTCGTATTCGCCGGCCTGGGCGGCGAAGTGCGCCTTGATCTCCCAGTAGTCGCGCGCGACGTGCTTCCTGATCTTCTCCTCGCGCTCCACCACGATGCTGAGCGTGGGCGTCTGCACGCGGCCGACCGTCGTGAGGAAGAAGCCGCCGTCGCGCGAGTTGAAGGCGGTCATGGCACGCGTGCCGTTGATGCCCACCAGCCAGTCGGCCTCCGAGCGGCTGCGCGCGGCTTCGGCCAGGCCCAGCAGCTCCTCGTCCGAGCGCAGGTTCTCGAAGCCCTCGCGGATGGCCTGCGGCGTCATGCTCTGCAGCCACAGCCGCTTGACCGGGTGCTTGCTCTTCGCGTGCTGCTGGATGAGGCGGAAGATCAGCTCGCCCTCGCGCCCGGCGTCGCAGGCGTTGATGAGTGCGCTCACGTCCTTGCGCTTGGCGAGCTTCACGATGGCGTTCAGGCGGCCCTTGCTCTTGTCGATCGGGTTGAGCTCGAAGTGCGGCGGGATCACCGGCAGGTTCGCGAAGCTCCACTTGCCGCGCTTGACGTCGAATTCCTCGGGCGCCTTGATCTCCAGCAGGTGGCCGACCGCCGAGGTCACGATGTACGTCTCGCTTTCGAAGTACTCGTCGTGCTTGTCGAACTTGCCGGCGACCGGCGTCAGCGCGCGCACGATGTCCTGCGCGACCGACGGCTTCTCCGCAATGATCAAAGACTTGCTCATGGTTCTTTCTGTGTTGTGGCGCACCGCTGGTGGCGGCCGCCTCTCTACAATCCGGACTGCTCGCGCGCATGCGTATATGCGCACATGTACGCGCACACACGCACGCGCGCACCCATGAATTCAATGTACCCAAAGAACACGATGACGCAAGCCCGAGGGGCCAAGGCCGCCCGCAAGACCCCCACCGCCGCGACGCAGGCCCCTGCCGGCGGCAAGCGCATCCAGGTGCGCAGGAGCGGCGTGCACGGCAAGGGCGTGTATGCCGTGGCCCCCATCGCCAAGGGCGAGACCATCATCGAGTACAAGGGCGAGATCATTTCGTGGGAGGAGGCGCTGCGCCGCCATCCGCACGATCCGAACGACCCCAACCACACCTTCTACTTCTCGCTCGAGAGCGGCGACGCGATCGACGCCAACGTCGGCGGCAACTCGGCACGCTGGATCAACCACGCCTGCAACCCGAACTGCGAAGCCGACGAGGACAGCGGCCGCGTCTTCATCAAGGCACTGCGCGCGATCAAGCCGGGCGAGGAGCTCTTCTACGACTACGGCCTCACCATCGACGAGCCCTACACCCCGAAGCTCAAGAAGGAATACGCGTGCCGTTGCGGGGCCACGAACTGCCGCGGCACCATGCTGTCGCCCAAACGCTGACCGGATCGCGATGAGCCAGACCCAATCGTTGCAATGGGGCGCCGAAGCGCTGTGGCAGCGGCTGGAGCCGCTGCTGCCGGGCCTGTCGGTCGAGGTGGTCGCCCGCAGCACCTCGACCAACAGCGCGCTGCTGGAGCGCGCCCGCGTGCGCGCCGAGCCGCCCACCGACGAGCTGGTGCAGGTGCGCCGCAGCATCGAGAGCGCCGCCTTCGGCCGGCGTGCCGCCGACGTGCAGCCCTGCCTGCTGGTGGCCGAGCACCAGACCGGCGGGCGCGGGCGGCTCGGGCGCACCTGGCAGTCCAGTGCCGGGGCCTCGCTCACCTTCTCGCTCTCGCTGCCCATGAACCCGGCCGACTGGTCGGGCCTGTCGCTCGCCGTGGGCGTGGCCCTGGCCGAAGCGCTGGAGCCCGGCGCGGCGTCACCCCGCATCGGCCTCAAGTGGCCCAACGACCTGTGGCTGCTCGACGCGAGCGGCGGGCGCAAGCTGGGCGGCATCCTCATCGAGACCGTGACCGCGGGCAGCGTGCGCCTCGCCGTGGTGGGCGTGGGCCTGAACGTGCTGCCGCTGCCGCTCGAAGACCTGAGCAGCGGCTACGCCTGCCTGCAGGAGCTCGACCCGGAAGCCTCCGCGCCGCGGGCCCTCGCCCAGGTGGCCGAGCCGCTGGTGCGGGCGATCAGGACCTTCGATGCGCAGGGCTACGCGCCGTTTGCCGCACGCTATGCCGCGCGCGACCTGCTCCGGGGCAAGCCCGTCACCACCACGCAGTCGGGCGTGCCGGCGGGCGTGGCCGAAGGCATCTCGCCGCGCGGGGCGCTGCTCGTGCGCGACGGTGACACCCTGCACGAGGTGAGCAGCGGCGAAGTCAGCGTGCGCCTGGACGGCGGCGCCGGAGGCGGGTCCTGATGCTGCGCCTGCTCGTGGTGCTGCTGATCCTCGCGAACCTCGCGTTCTACGCCTGGACGCAGGGCTCGCTCGACAGCCTGGTGGGCGTGCGCGCGCAGGGCGACCGCGAGCCCGAGCGGCTCCACCAGCAGGTGCGCCCCGAGTCGATCCGCATCCTGCCGCCCGCCTCGGCGGCCGTGGTGGCAACCGCAGCACCTGCGGCCTCGGCGGCCGCGCCGGCGCTCTGCCTCGAAGCCGGGCCCTACACCGCCGCGCAGATCGGTGCGGCCGAAGGCGTGCTGCAGACCGTGCTGCCCGCGGGAAGCTGGGCCACGGTGCGCAGCGAGGCGCCGCCGGTGTGGATCGTCTACATGGGCCGCTACCCCAACCGCGAGGCCCTGCAGAAGAAGGCCGAGGAGCTGCGGCGCCTGCGCATCACCGCAGAGGAGCTGCGCAACACCGCGACCGATTTCGACGGCGGCCTCGCGCTCGGCCGCTACGCCAGCCGTGCCGCGGCCGACAAGGCGCTCGCCGACGTGGCGCAGCGCGGCGTGCGCACCGCCCGCGTGGTCGCGCTCACCCCTGCGACGGCGCTGCACACGCTGCGCGTCGAGCGCGCCGATGCCACCCTGCAATCGCGCCTGGCGGGCCTGCGCGCCGAAGCGCTGCAGGGCAAGGCCTTCACCGCCTGCGCGCCACGCGCCTGAGCGCGCCGGCCTCGCGCGCCTGCAGCCGCGCGAGCTGCCACACCGCCAGCGCAAGGCCCGCCAGCCACACGCCGCCGAGCGCCCCGCCGCCGCCATCGTCGTTGCCACCGCCTGCCGCGGGCGGCGGCGAGGCGGCATGACGCACCGCGCCCGGCGCATCGAGCACCCCGGCGCCGCAGGTGCTGGTGGTGCACACGCACACCGACGCGTTGGAGGCGGAGCACACCGGCACGCCGCTCGACGAACGCACATGCGGCCGCACCGTCGCGCGCAGCCCTGCGATCACCTGCGCCACGCTCAGGCGCTCGTTCTGGCTGAGCATCAGGCTCACCACGCCGGACACCACCGGCGCCGCGAAGCTCGTGCCCGCCACGTGGCCGTAACCCGGCGACCCGGGTGATTGCGTGCCCGTGTTCAGCAGCGTGAGCAGGCCGCCATCGGCGCTGTCGTCGCCCCCCACGGTGGCCAGCGTCACCTGCGGCCCGAAATTGCTGTACCAGGCCTTGAGGCCATCGCGCGCAAGCGCCGCCACGCTGACCACGCCCTGGCAATTGGCCGGGCGCGACACGCCGCCCATGCCGTTGCCGGCCGCCGCCACCACCACCACGCCACGCCCGGCGAGTTCGTCGATGGTGTCCTGGTAGAGCCGGCTGCAGGCGGCGTCGCCGCCGAAGCTGATGTTGATGATGCGCGCCGGGTTGGCGTTGGGCGGAGCGCCCGCCACCGGCAGCCCAGCCGCCCAGCGCATGCCGTCGGTGATGTCGGTGACGCTCGCGCCGCACTTGCCGGCCACGCGCACCGGCAGCACGCGCCCGTTCCAGCTGATGCCCGCGACGCCGGCGCCGTTCTGGGTGGCGGCGGCCACGATGCCCGCGATGATGGTGCCGTGCCACGAACTCGGCGCAACGCTGCAGGCGCTGTAGGGGCTGCCCGGCGCCGTCACCTCGGCCTCGCTCACCCAGTCGCCCGGGTCCGACGGATCGGCGTCGCGGCCGTTGCCATCGTTCGCGAACTCGACGCCGGAGACGAAGTCGTACCCCGGCAGCACCCGGCCGACGAGGTCGGGGTGCGGGGTGATGCCGGTGTCGAGCACGGCCACCACCGCGCTGGGCCGGCCGGCCTGCAGCGCCCAGGCGTCCTGCACGCCGGGCACGCCGTGGCTCGGGTCCTGGCCGCCCAGCGTCTCGCCCGGGGCACGCAACCACCATTGCCCGAGGTCGGAGGCCGAGCGGTACGGGAAGTACGGGTCATTGGGCGTGGGCGCCGCCTGCAGCAGCCGCTCGCGCCGGTCGGTCTCCACCCATTCGACCTCGGGCAAGGCGCGCAGTCGCTCGGCCATGGCCTCGGCCTCGTCGGGCGAGAGAGGGCGCCCGAAACGCAGCACCTCCGCATCGCGCCCCACCGCACGCGCCTGCGCATCGGTCAAACGCGACATTTGCAGCACGCGCTGCAGACGATCCGCGTGGGCCAGTCGCTCGCGCGTTGCCTCGAGCCGCGCCGCACGCTCGTGGCCGGGCGCATCCTTGAGCTTGACGATGAGGCCTTCGACCGGCCGGGCCGAGGCCATCGCGGCCGCGCCCGCTGCGACGAGCGCCAGCGCCATCGATCGCAGGGCCTTCCTGCTGCATCCCACCATGTGTTGACTGCTCCCTGTCCGTCCGCGGTCGGCGAGGCCGGCCGCCGCACACGCCTGTGTGCACGCAGGAAGCGGGCAAATGCTGTTCCGCGCGGAAGCGCTCGCCGCCCGCGGGCGGCGCCTGCAGCCCGCGCGTCAGGCGCTGGCGGTCACGGCGCCTGGCGGGCGCGCCGAAGCGCGATCACCGCCGCGGCCAGGCCGGCAAGCCACGCGAGGCCCAGGGCGCCGCCGCCGCCACCGCCATCGGAGGGCGGCGGCAGCGCGCCGACCGTCACGTCCACCGCCTGTTCGGTGGAGGACTGCGCGCCGGTGCTGTCGGTGACGGTGAGGCGCAGCGTGTAGCGCCCGGTGCCGGTGGCCGTGACGGACACCGAGGCGCCGGAGGGCGTGAGGCTCGTGACGATGCCGCCACCGTCGGCGATCTCCCACTGGTAGGCGGTGATCGTGCGCGGGTCGGCGACGTAGCTGCCGCTGGCGCTGAGCGTCATCGGCACGCCGGCGCGCAGGGTGCCCGTGGGCGGCGTGATGCGCGCCTGCAGGCCACGGTCGGCCGCGAGCACCGCGGCGCGTGCGTCCAGCATGCCGGCGCCACAGGTGCTGGTGGTGCAGTAGCACTCGAGCTGCTGCTGGCCGTTGGGCGCGTGGCAGCGGGCCACACCCGCATCGGCGCCGGTCGCGGGGAAGACGCGGGCCGAGCCCTGCAACGCCGCCCGCACCTCGCCCGGGGTCATGTCCGGACGCTCCGACAGCATCAGGCCCACCGTGCCGGCCACCAGCGGCGCGGAGAAGCTGGTGCCATACGCCGGGTTCACGCTGTCGGTGTAGACGGAGCTGTTGGCCACCGGCGTGGTGGTGCCGCTGTTCGTGGCGGTGATGATGGGATAGAGGCATGCGCCGGTGAGGTTCACGCAGTTGCCACCGGGTGCCGCGATCGTCACCTGCGGCCCCACGTCGGCAAAGCCGACCTTGGTGCCGGCGTGGCGCAGGCCGGTCACGGCGATGACGCCGTTGCAGTTGGCGGGCGAAGAAACGGCCTGGCCATCGCTGTTGCCGGCGGAGACGACGACGGTCACACCACGTGCCACGACCTCATTGATGGCGTCCTGGTAGGTCTGCGTGCAGGCGCCCGCCCCACCGAGGCTCATGTTGATGACATGGGCCGGATTCGGATTGGTCAGTCCATCCACCGTGATGCCGGCCGCCCAGCGCATGCCGGCCACGATGTCGGAGGTGTAGCCGCCGCACTTGCCGAGCACACGCACCGGCAGCACGCGGACGTTGCGCCCCACGCTGGCCATGCCCAGCCCGTTGTCGGTGAGCGCGCCGATCAGGCTCGCGGTCTGCGTGCCGTGCCAGCTGCTGTCTTCCTCGACGCAGCCGTTGAAGTTGCCGCTCGCGAGGTCGGCGTCGCTCACCCAGTCGCCGGGGTCGGACGGGTCGGCATCGCGGCCGTTGCCGTCGTTGGCGGTGTAGAAGAGACCCGTGCCGGATCTGTCGGCGGCAATCCAGTCGTAGCCCGGCAGGAGGTTGGCGCCGAGGTCGGCGTGGTCCAGGCGCACGCCGGTGTCGAGCACCGCGACCACGATCGAGTTGCTGCCGGTGGTGACGTCCCACGCGGCCTCGGCATTGATCGCCGAGACCAGCGTGCCCGTGGGCGGGCGCAGGTACCACTGCCCTGCCGCCGGCCCGTTGCCCCCCAGGCCCGCGGCATAGCGGGGATCGTTCGGGGGCGCCATGCGGCGCTGGCGCACATCGGGCTCGGCGTATTCCACCTCGGGGTCGGCGGCAAGCCGGCGTGCCAGCGCTTCGGAGCTGAGGCCCGCCGCCATCACCACCTGCGAGCGCTCGCCGGCCATGGCACCGGCCTGCAACGCCACGCCCGCCCGCTGGCCGAGCACCGAGGCGCGCTCACCCGCCGCAGCGGACGCCGATGCCGAGAGCGCGCGCTGCCGCACCACGGCCGCATCGGCCTTGAACTTCACGATCACACGCGCCTGCGGCACGGCGGCCGGGGCGGCTTGTGCCTGGACGGGTTGCGTGTGCGTGCCCAGCGGCGCCAGCAAGGCGAGGGCGACCACGGCGGGCCACGATGTGCGCATGACGAAGCTCCTGCAGACCGAAGAATGGAAGCGGGCGGCGGACTGCACGCACCCCTCGGTGCTGGCGCCGCGACCGCGCAGTGTAGGCAAGCCGCGCGCCCGCCGCTGTGGCAAACATCGCGCGTCACCGATTGGCACGGCCGGTTGCAACAAAGACCGTCCAGGCGCGAAAAAGGCCTCTTGCGAGGCCTTTTCGGTTGAGGTGGGTCGCCGCGCTTATTTGGCGATGACGCGCACCATCTCCAGCACCTTGTTGGAGTAGCCCCACTCGTTGTCGTACCAGGACACGAGCTTGACGAAGGTGCCGTCGAGCGCGATGCCGGCTTCGGCATCGAAGATCGAGGTGCGGGGGTCGCCGCGGAAGTCGGTGGCGACCACCTTGTCTTCCGTGTAGCCCAGCACGCCCTTGAGCGCGCCTTCGGACTGCGCCTTCATCTCGGCGCAGATGTCCTTGTAGCTGGCTTCCTTGTTCAGCTCCACCGTCAGGTCGACCACCGACACGTCGGAGGTCGGCACGCGGAAGCTCATGCCGGTGAGCTTCTTGTTGAGCTCGGGGATCACCACGCCCACCGCCTTGGCCGCGCCGGTCGAGGACGGGATGATGTTCTCCAGGATGCCGCGGCCGCCGCGCCAGTCCTTGTTGCTCGGGCCGTCCACGGTCTTCTGCGTGGCGGTGGCGGCGTGCACGGTGGTCATCAGGCCGCGCTTGATGCCCCACTTGTCGTTCAGCACCTTGGCGAGCGGCGCCAGGCAGTTGGTGGTGCACGAGGCGTTGGAGATGATGGCCTCGCCCTTGT
>JBIQJS010000195.1:0-2916 GCA_044507405.1 Rubrivivax sp.
CCCCCATCCGTTCGGGCTCAGCCCCCATCCGTTCGGGCTCAGCCCCGATCCGTTCGGGCTGAGCCTGTCGAAGCCCCTCCTCGGTCTGCGCGGCGGCTTCGACAGGCCTGTCCTGAGCTCTGTCGAAGGGCTCAGCCCGAACGGGGAATGGCCCTTCGACAAGCTCAGGGCGAACGGAGGGGACAGCGGGCCCGAGCACATACACATTCACCCGCCCGCTGCCGCGCTTGAGCGCCATCTCGATGGCCTCGATCGCGCGCACCTTCTCCACGCCCTGGATGCGGAAGCGATCCGCCACCACGTCGAGCACCTTGCGCGGCCCCGTGGGCGAGGCCACCTCGCGCTCCGCCTGCACCCGTGTGAAACCGCTCGCGGCCAGCCATTGCTCGATCTCCTCGGCACTCGTGTTCGCCGGCAGCTCCACCGGAAAGGTGATCACCAGCCGCGGGTCGTCCGACGCGGTGCGCGCCATCAGCTCCGCATAGATGGTCTCGGGCGAGTCGTGCCGCACCCGCTGCGCGGTCTTGCGGTCGAACAGCTCCGACGCCCGCGCGAACAACAGCTTGAGGTGGTCGTTGAGCTCGGTCATCGTGCCCACCGTCGAGCGCGAGGTGCGCACCGGGTTGGTCTGGTCGATGGCGATGGCCGGCGGCACGCCGTCCACCCGCTCCACCGCCGGGCGGTCCATGCGGTCGAGGAACTGGCGCGCGTAGGCGCTGAAGGTCTCCACGTAGCGGCGCTGCCCCTCGGCGTACAGCGTGTCGAACACCAGGCTGCTCTTGCCCGAGCCGCTGGGCCCGGTCACCACGGTCATCTCGCCGGTGCGGATGTCGAGGTCGAGGTTCTTGAGGTTGTGCTGGCGGGCGCCACGGATGCGGATGAGGCCGGAAGTCATGGGGTGCGGGAGGCGCGCAGACGAGAGGGGGCGGAAATTCTAGGAGCCGCCCCCGTGCCCGGCCGCCGGCAAGGGCTTGGCAGCTGACCGGCAGGAAGTGGCCCTGCCCGCCCGCGCCCACCGCCCGGCTCAGGCCGCCGCGAAGAAGCGCTCGATCAGCGCGAACTGCTCCGGCGTGTTGAGCGCCGGCGCATGGCCGCAGCCGGCGATGGTCGCCACCACCGCGCGCGGGCCGCGTTGGCGCATGGCCTCGGCGGTCTCCACCGTGAGCAGGTCGGAGCTCTCGCCGCGCAGGCAGAGCACGGGCAGGTCCAGCGTGTCCCACGCCTCCCACTGGGTGTAGTCGTCGGGGTGGTGGATGAACTGCATCACCATCGCCGGGTCGTAGTGCGGCGTCACGCGGCCGTCGGGCAGGCGGCGCACCGAGGTCTCGGTCAGGCGCCGCCATTGCGCATCGCTCAGCCAGCCGTAGGGCTGGTACACCGTGCGGAAGTACGCCTCCAGCTCGCTCACGGTCGCAAAGGCCGCCGGCGAGCCGGCATAGCTGCGGATGCGATCGGCCGCCACCGGGGCGATCTCGGGGCCGATGTCGTTGAGCACCAGGCGCAGCAGCCGGCCGCGCAGCGTGCTGGCCGCCGCCTTGAGGCCGATCGCGCCGCCCATGGACGTGCCCAGCCAGTGGAAGCGCTCGAGGCCGAGCTGGTTGACGAGCGCGGTGGCGAGCCGGGTGTAGAAGGCGAGGCAGTACTCGGCTTCGGGCTTGGGGCTCCACTGGCTCAGGCCGCGGCCGAGGGTGTCGGGGCAGATCACCCGGTAGCGCTGCGAGAGGTGCAGGGCGATGTCGTCCATGTCGCGCCCGGTGCGCGCAAGGCCGTGCCAGGCGATCACCGTCTCGCGGTGCTGCGCACCCCACAGGGTGTAGTGCAGCTCGCGGCCTTCGCAGCTCAGGTAGTGGGAGGTGTGGCTCATGGCAGCAGGCGGCATCAGGTCTTGCGGCGCAGGGCGCGCAGGCGGCCCACCACGCCGGTGGGGAAGTGGTAGACCGAGAGCACGAAGAGCAGGCCGAGCCACAGCAGCCAGCGGTCGGGCGAGACGATCTGCGAGACGAGCGGCACGCCCTCGACGGCGCCCGCGCCCAGGCGCAGCAGGTCCTGCAGGTAGTTCTGCGCGATGACGAAGAGCACGCTGCCCACCACCGCGCCATACACCGTGCCCATGCCGCCGATCACGACGATGAGCAGGATGTCGAGCATGATCTCGAAGCTGAGCGAGGTGTCGGGCCCGTTGTAGCGCAGCCAGATCGCAAGCAGGCAGCCGGCGAGCGTGGCGAAGAGCGCCGACAGCACGTTGCTCGCCGTGCGGTACACCACCACGCGGTAGCCGATGGCCTCGGCCCGGAAGTCGTTTTCGCGGATGGCCTGCAGCACGCGGCCGAAGGGTGAGTTGACGATGCGCAGCATCACGAGCACCAGTCCGACCGCCGCGAAGAAGAGCAGGTAGTAGCTGAGGAAGCGGCCGTCGATGCTCGCGCCGAGGAAGGGCTCCTCGAGGTACTGCGTGCCCGGCTGCAGCGCCTCGGGCACCTTGAAGTTGAGGCCGTCTTCGCCGCCGGTGAAATCCGACAGCTGCGAGGCGAGCGAGAGGAAGGCCGAGGCCACGGCGAGCGTGATCATCGCGAAGAAGATCGCCTTCACCCGCAGGCTGAAGAGCCCGATCACGAGCGAGAGCGCCAGCGCCAGCACCAGCGCCGCCCCCACGCCGAGCGCGAGCGCACCCCACCCGGCCCCGAGCCGCGAGCTCGCGATGGCCACGCCATAGGCGCCGATGCCGAAGAACATGGTGTGCGCGAAGCTCACGATGCCGGTGTAGCCCAGCAGCAGGTCGAAGCTCGCGACGAGCACGATGAACACGAGGATCTTCGCGCCCACGTTGAGCGCCTTGGTGCTCGGGAAGACGAAGGGCGTGAGCGCCAGGCCCAGCACGATGACGAGCAGGATCACCGCCAGCCAGCGGCTGCGCGG
>JBIQJS010000073.1:0-19845 GCA_044507405.1 Rubrivivax sp.
GGCACGCGCAACATCAAGGTCGCGCTGCGCCGCCTGCGCCGCTTCGCGCGCGAGGGCAACGAGCTCGAGCTCGACCTCGACGACACCATCCACAGCACGGCGGCCAACGCCGGCATGCTCGACATCAAGATGATCCCCGAGCGGCACAACAAGGTGAAGGTGCTGCTGCTGATGGACGTGGGCGGCACGATGGACGAGCACATCCACCGCGTGGAAGAGCTCTTCAGCGCCACCAAGAGCGAGTTCAAGCACCTCGAGTTCTATTACTTCCACAACTGCGTCTACGACTTCATGTGGAAGAACAACCGCCGCCGCTACAGCGAGAAGTTCTCCACCTGGGACGTGATCCGCAAGTACAACAAGGACTACAAGCTGATCTTCGTGGGCGACGCCACCATGAGCCCCTACGAGATCCTGCAGCCCGGCGGCAGCGTCGAATACAACAACGAGGAGCCCGGCGCCGAGTGGCTGCAGCGGCTCACCAACGCCTTCCCGAAGTTCGCCTGGATCAACCCCGAGCCGCAGGGCGTGTGGAGCTACCGCCAGAGCATCTCCATCATCCAGCAGCTCATGAACCAGCGCATGTTCCCCCTCACCCTCCAAGGCCTCGAAGGGGCCATGCGCCTGCTGAGCAAATGATCCGAGTGCGCCACGGGCTGGGCCTGCTGCTCGTGGCCGGTCTGTGGGGCTGCGCGCATGTGGCCCCCGGCACTGCGGAAGACCCGCCCGAGTCCACCCCGCAGGCCCAGGCCGCCGAGGCGGCGCCCTCTCCTTCCCCCGCGGCCTCGTCGGCCCTGCCGACCGTCGCGTACCGCGTGGAAGTGCAGGCCCCGGAGAACCTGCGCCGGCTGCTGCTCACCTACCTCGACCTCGCGCGCTTCCAGAACGCGCCGCAGACCGGCGGCATCACCAACGCCGAGCTGATCCGCCTCACCGCCGCCTCGCCCTCGCAGGCGCGCAGCCTGCTCGAGACCGAGGGCTACTTCAACGCCGGCATCCGCGTCACGCGTGCGGACCCGCCCGACGACACCCCGCTCATCACGCTGCACGTGGACCCCGGCCCGCGCACGCGCGTGGGCCAGTGGGAGCTCAACATCATCGGCGAGCTCCAGGAGCGCGTGATCAACCGCGACCCCGACGCCATCGAGCTGCTCGATCGCCTGCGCAAGCGCTGGCCGCTCGACGAGGGCCAGCCCTTCAGCCAGTCGGCCTGGAACAGCGCCAAGAACGGCACGCTCGCGCAGCTGCGCGCCGAGGGCTACCCGGCCGCGCGGGCGGGCGAGACCACCGCGCACGTCGACGCCAAGGCCAACGAGGCCACGCTCGCCGTCGAGCTCGACAGCGGGCCGCTCTTCATCCTCGGCGAGCTGCACATCGAAGGCCTCAAGCGCTACAGCGAGCAGGGCATCCGCAATGTGGCCGACTTCGGCCCCGGCACGCCCTACAGCGAGAAGCGGCTGTACGACTACCAGGAGCGGCTGCTCAAGCTCGGCCTCTTCAACAGCGTGACGGTCAGCATCGAGCCCGACGAGAGCCGGGCCAAGGCGGTGCCGGTGATGGTGCGCGTGACGGAGCAGTCGCTGCAGCAGGCGGTGGCCGGCGTGGGCTTCTCCGACAACACGCGCGAGCGCCTCACGCTCGAGCACCGCCACCTGCGGCCTTTCGGCCTGAACGGCCAGATCCGCAACAAGATCGAGCTCGGCCGCACCCAGCGCACCTGGGAAGGCGAATGGCTGAGCGACCCCGGCGACGCGCAGTACCGCAAGCTGCTCGCCGGCGGCGTGAGCCGCCTCGACACCGACGTCGACACCACCTTCTCGTGGCGCACCCGCATCGGCCGCACGCTCTACACCGAGCGCATCGAGCGGCTCATCTTCGGCGAGCTGCTCAACGCCACGGTCACCAACGCGCTCGGCGAGTACACGAGCCGCGCCCTCTCGGCCAACTACAACTGGACCTGGCGCGACGTCGACGACATCATCCTGCCCACCCGCGGGCTGACGACCGTGATCCAGGGCGGCGTGGGCTACGCCCTCTCCGAAAGCCAGCAGGACGGCCCCTTCGCCCGCCTCTACACCCGCAACACGCTCTACTGGCCGCTCGGCGGCAACTGGCACTCGCAGACACGCGTGGAGGTGGCCGAGGTCTTCGCCAAGGCCAACGTCGGCATCCCGGAGACGCTGCTCTTTCGCGCCGGGGGCGATGAGTCGGTGCGCGGCTACGGCTACCGCGACCTCGGCCCGGTGGTCAACGGCGTGCTCACGAGCGGCCGCCAGCTGCTGACCGCCAGCGTCGAGATCGCGCGGCCCTTCTCCCTGAGCCGCCCCGCCATCTGGTGGGCGGTGTTCCTCGATGCCGGCAACGCGATGAACGACTGGTCGGAGTTCGAGCCCGCCCTCGGCTACGGCGTGGGCGTGCGCTGGCGCAGCCCGGTCGGGCCGCTGCGCATCGACTGGGCCTACGGCGAGGAGGTGCGCCGCGCCCGGCTCCACTTCAGCGTGGGCATCGTGTTCTGATGGCCCGAGACGACGACATGTCCCGCCGGGCGCCTGCCGCCTCGCCACCGCGCGTGTGGGCGCCGCTGGCCCGCCGCACGCTGTGGACCTTCGCCGCCTTCTTCGCGTTGTGCGCGCTGGTCTGCGCGCTCTTCGTCGGCGTGTACTGGGCGGCCAGCACCACCGCCGGCAGCCACTGGCTCGTCGCGCGCCTCGCGCTCGTGGGCGTGCACGTGGACGTGAGCGAGCTCGAGGGCACGCTGCTCGGCGACTTCAAGGCGCGGCAGGTGGTGGTGCGGGTCGCCAACACGCGCGTGACCGTCGACCGACCGGTGTGGCGCGGCCTGAGCGTGCACTACACCACCTATCCCGGTCTGTGGGCACGGGTGCACGTCGACTCGCTCGTGGCCGAGAAGGTGGTGGTGTCGGTGGAATCGAGCGGCGAGCGCAAGCGCTTCCGCCTGCCGCGCCACCTGCACCTGCCGGTGGAGCTGCAGGTCGACGACGTGCAGGCCGGCGAGCTGCAGGTGCCCGGTCTCGGCGCAGACCGGCCCTTCCACGACGTGCGCGGCATGGCCCACCTCGGGCACCGCCACGGGCATGCCCACCACTTCGAGCGCCTGAGCGGGCGGCTCGGCCCGCTGCACATCACCGGCCACGCCCGCATCGACGCCACCGGCGCCATGGCGATGGACGTCGACCTGCAGGCCGTGCAGAGCCCGCAAGGCCAGGACGCCATGCCGGCGCTGCCGGCCTGGGCGAGGGCGCTGCGCACCGACTGGCGTGCGCATGCGCGCTCGGTCGGGCCGCTGGCGCAGTTCGATCTGAGCGCACAGGTGCGCGCGCAGGGCCAGTCGCTCGACGCGAGCGCGCGCGTGGAGCCCGAGGCGCCCTGGGCGCTCACGCGGCTGCAGGCGCAGACCCAGGGGCTGGACCTTTCGGCGCTCTTCCAGCGCGCGCCCCTCACGGCGCTCGAAGGCCGGCTCGACATCACGCCCGAGACCCGCGGCGACGCCAGCACCCTCGCCTTCACCACCGACCTGCGCAACACCCGCCCGGGCCGCTGGGACCTGCAGCAACTGCCCGTGCGCGAGCTCGCCATGTCGGCGCGCTGGCGCAGCGACCAGGCCGATGAGTTCGCGCTCACGCGCTTCGAGGCCACGCTCTCCGACGAGCGCCGTGCCGCCGGCACGCTGCAGGGCAACGCCCACTGGAAGGCGCGCGACTTCGACCTCACCGCCACGCTCACCCGCGTGCAGCCGAGCGCACTCGACGCGCGCCTGATGGCCATGACGCTGAGCGGCCCCGTCAAGGTCTCGGGCACCTTGCCCCCGCCTGCCGCAGACGGCAGCACCGCCTCGCCGCGCTTCACCGCCCTGGCTGAACTGGCCGGCCAGCTGGTCGAGCCGGCGCAGCCCGTGCAGTTGCGGCTCGACGCCACCGGCTCGGAAGAGCGCATCGAGCTGCGCCAGCTGCGTGCGCGGGCCGGCGGCACCAGCGCCGAGCTCAGTGGCACCGCGGAGCGCCGCCCCGCCCACTGGCAGGTGAACGCGCGCGCAGCGCTGGTCGACTTCGACCCCAAGCCGTGGTTCCCCGCCGGGCCGCACGGCGGCTGGCGCAGCGGGCAGCACCGCATCAACCTGAAGGGCGAGACGGCGCTCACGGTCGCCGACAGCCTGCGCTCGCGCGGCCCCGGCGACCGCCGCGTGCCGATGGAGCGGCTGGCCGGCCTGCGCGGCGATGCACGCGTGTCGATCACCGACACCACCATCGGCAACGTGCCCGTCGTCGGCGAACTCACCTGGCGCCACCCCGACGGCCAGACCATGCACACCCGGGCGCAGCTCGACCTCGGCGGCAACCGCCTCCATGTCGAGGGCCAGGTCGCGCCCGATGCCCACGGCCGCAACGACCGCTGGACGCTCGACGCCCGCGCCCCCGCGCTCGCCCGCCTCGCACCGCTGCTGCACAGCTTCATGCCCGAAGGCACCGCTGGCCGGATGACCGACAACCTGGCCGGCTCGCTCGTCGCCGAGGCGCGCGCAAGCGGCCGCTGGCCCGACATGAGCACCCAGGGCCAGGCCACGCTCGCAGGCGTGCGCAGCGGCGCCTGGACGGTGGGCCAGGCCAAGGCGCGCTGGCAGGTCAGCACCGCGCTCGACGCGCCGCTCGACGTGCAGATCGACATCGGCCAGGCCGCCTGGTCCGAGCGACAGATCGGCGACACGCACGTGAAGCTCAAGGGCAGCGCGCGCGAACACCAGTTCGACCTGAGGAGCGAAGTGCGCGCCGCGCCGCCGGTGTGGATCGAGAGCCTGCAAGGCGGTCGCAGCTTCGCGCTGGCGCCGCCCTCCAACACGCCGGTGCGCACCCTCGTCACCGCCGCCGCGCACGGCAGCCTCACCGGCCAGGTGCCCCTCGGGGGCACGCCGGAGACCCGAGCGCCCTGGTCGTGGAGCGGCATGCTGCAGCAGCTCGAGATGCGCACCACGCAGCCCGGCGCCGCGCCGCTGCTGACGCTGCGCGACGTGGGCCTTGCGCTGCGCGGCGGCCCGCCGCTCTCGGCCAGCATGTCGGCCGGGCGCGCCGAGGTGCTGGGCGCGGGGCTGCGCTGGAACCGCATCGACTGGGAGGCCGGCCGCGGCATCGTCACGCAGCAGCTCGACATGCAGGCCGAACTCGAGCCGCTGGAAGTGGCGCCGCTGCTGCGCCGTGTGCAGCCCAACTTCGGCTGGGGCGGCGACCTGGTCGTGGCCGGCCGCGTGGTCGTGAAGCAGACCGACAGCTTCCGCGCCGACATCGTCTTCGAGCGGCTGCGCGGCGACCTCACCGTCACCGAAGAAAGCGGCACCCAGGCCCTCGGCCTCACCGACCTGCGCATCGGCCTCGATGCCGAAGACGGGGTGTGGAGCTTCACCGCCGGTCTCGCCGGCGAGACGCTCGGCGTGCTCGGCGGCGCACTCGTGGTGCGCACCTCGCCGCAATCGGCCTGGCCCGGCGCCGACGCGCCCGTGCAGGGGGTGCTCGAGGCGCAGGTCGCCAACCTCGGCACCTGGGGCGCCTGGGTGCCCGCGGGCTGGCGGCTCGACGGCCGGCTCAACATCAGCGCGAGCTTCGGCGGGCGCTTCGGCGCGCCCGAATACACCGGCAAGATGGTCGGCAGCGGCATCGGCGTGCGCAACATGGTCGAGGGCATCAACGTCACCGATGGCCAGGTCGACATCTCGCTGCAGGGCGACACCGCGCGCATCAACACCTTCAGCGCGCGTGGCGGCGGCGGCACCGTGCGCATCGAGGGCGATGCCACCCTCGACGACACCTGGCGTGCGCGGCTCAAGCTCACGGCCGACAGGTTCCAGGTGCTCGGACGCGTCGACCTGCGCGTGGTCACGAGCGGCGAGGCCAGCGTCGCCATCGACGGCGAGAGCGTCAAGGGCGACGGCCGCTTCGTGGTCGACGAAGGACTGATCGACTTCACGCGCCTGAGCTCGCCCGGCCTGGGCGACGACGTGATCGTCACCGGCCGCAGCACCGACCCGCTGGAGGCGCCCCCCACCACGCCCAGCGTGCAAAGCGGCAACCGCATCGCGCTCGACCTGCTCGTGAACCTCGGCGACAACCTGCGCATGCGCGGCCTCGGCATCGACACCCGGCTGCGCGGCGAGCTGCGCGTGGCGCGCCCCGGCGGCAAGTGGGCGCTCGTCGGCCGCGTGACCGCCGAGGACGGCACCTTCGCCAACTATGGCCAGAAGCTCGTGATCGACCGCGGCGTCATCACCTTCAACGGCGCGCCCAGCGACATGCGCCTGGACATCGAGGCCACCCGCCCCAACCTCGACGTGCGCGTGGGCGTGCAGGTGACCGGCCCGCTGCAGAACCTGCGCGTGAAGCTCTTTTCCGAGCCCGACATGACCAACAACGAGAAGCTCTCGTGGCTCATGCTCGGCCGCGCGAGCGACGGCCTCGGCAAGACCGACACCGCCCTCGTGCAACGCGCCGCCTTCGCCCTGCTCGCCGGTGACGGCGACGGCGGCCCCGGCGCCATCACCCGCGCCTTCGGCATCGACGACCTCGGCCTGCGCCAGACCGAAGGCGACAGCCGCGAGACCGTGGTGTCGGTGGGCAAGCAGCTCTCCAAACGCGTGTACGTGGCCTACGAGCAGAACCTCGCGACGAGCGCGGGCAGCTTCCAGGTCACGTACCGGATCGCGCAGCGCTTCGTGATGCGGCTGCAGTCAGGGCTCGATCGCTCGATCGACCTGATCGGCACCTGGCGCTGGGAGTAAGACGGCCCCCCAGTCGCTGCGCTCCTGCCCCCAAGGGGCGCCACCCATCGGGCCGGGGAACCCGCCCCTCGGGCGTGGCTGGATCGGTCGCTCGCTGCGCTGGCTCCACCCGGCACCTGGATGAGGGCTGCAATAATCGCCGCCCCGGCTCGCCGTAGTTCAATGGATAGAACGGCCGCCTCCTAAGCGGCAGATACAGGTTCGATTCCTGTCGGCGGGACCAGCCTCACCAGAGACACCGCCCGGTGCTCACGCGTTCAGAGCAACGCCTCAAGCGTCCGCGTCGCTCGTCCGGCTCACCACCTGCTTCAGATCCGGAAACACCTTCCCGATCTTCGCCGTGACGTAGTCCCCATACGTCCCCTGATACGCCTGCAGGTTCGCCCCATCCCAGCGCCGCCCGCTGTCGTCCACACCCGCCTCACTGCCCGGCACGGCCTCGATGCGGGTGTCGAAGTCGGGGTCGAAGAAGAGCGGGATGGAGAGGCGGTCGCGGCCGCTGGTGTTGATGGCGACGCGGTGGGGCAGTGAGCGGTAGCGCCCGCCCGTGATGCGGTCGAGCATGTCGCCGATGTTGCACACGAAGGTGCCGGGGATGGGCGGGGCGTCGATCCAGCCCTCGTCGGTCTTCACCTGCAGGCCGCCCACGTCGTCCTGCCATAAGAGGGTGAGGTAGCCGTAGTCGGTGTGTTCGCCCACGCCCCATTGCGCCGTCGAGCCTTCGGGCACCGGGCGGCTCGGGTAGTTGAAGAGGCGCAGGAGCAAGAGCGGGTCGGCCGTGCCGTGCTCGTGGAAGTAGCGCTCGGGCAGGCCGAGGCCGAGCGCGAGGCCGGCCATGAGCGCATGGCCGAGGCGTGCGGTCGCGTCGAGGTACGCCAGCACCGTCTCGCGGAAGCCCTCGATCCCGGGCCACAGGTTGGGGCCGTGCAGGATCAGGCCCTGCTGCACGCGCGGGTGCTCGGGGCCGAGTTCACTGCCGAGGTAGAGGCCTTCCTTCCAGTCGGGGCGGTTGGAGGTGAGCTCGCCGCCGAGCGGAAAGTAGCCGCGCCACGCGCGGCCGCCGGCCGACATGGGGATGCGCAGCTTCTCGACCTCGGGCTGGCGGAAGAACTGCCACGAGAGGGCCACGAGCCGCTCCATGAGCGCGGGGTCCACGCCGTGATGGCGTGCGTAGAAGAAGCCGTAGCGGCGCGCAGCGGCGTCGAGCTCGCGCGCCACGGCGGCGCGGTCGGCGGGAGTGCTGTCGGGCGCGACGAGCGCGCCCACGTCGATGAGGGGGAGCGTGTCCATCGCCAGAGCGTAACGCTCTCAGCGCTGCATGCCCCAGCGCCGCACGGTGGCACGCTCCAGCGCCGCGAACAGCAGGTGCTCGGCCAGCAGGCCAATGACGATCACGAGCGCGAGCCCCGCGAACACCTTGTCGGTGTAGAGCTCGTTGCGGTTCTGGAAGATGTACCAGCCCAGGCCCCCTTGGCCCGAGGTGGTGCCGAAGACGAGCTCGGCGGCGATCAGCGTGCGCCACGCAAACGCCCAGCCGATCTTGAGGCCGGCCACGATGGAAGGCAGCGCCGCGGGCACCAGGATCTGCAGCACGAAGCGCAGGCCCGTGAGGCCGTAGTTGCGGCCCACCATGCCCAGCGTCTCGGGCACGCCGCGGAAGCCCGCATAGGTGTTGAGCGCGAGCGGCCACAGCACCGAGTGCACCAGCACGAAGACGAGGCTGCCCTTGCCGAGGCCGAACCACAGCAGCGCAAGCGGCAGCAGCGCGATCGCGGGCAGCGGGTTGAACATGGCAGTGAGCGTCTCCAGCAGGTCGCGGCCGATGCGGGTGGACACCGCCAGCGCGGTCAGCGCAAAGGCCCCGGCCACGCCGATCGCGTAGCCCTGCCCCAGCACCAGCAGCGAAGCGCCCACGCGCTGGAAGAGCTCGCCGCTCGCGAGTCCTTCCGCCAATGCCCGGCCGGTGGCGAGTGCCGAGGGCAGCAGCAGGTCGTTGTCCTGCCAGCGCGCGACGAGCTCCCACACCAGCGCGAGCAGCACGAGGATCACGCCCTTGCGGACCCCGCCCTGCAGCCACAGGCGCTGCACGACAGGCAGCGGCACTTCAGGGGCGATGCCACCCAGCGGCTCCAGCTCGCGCTCGAACTCGGCGCGGATCGGCGGATGCAGCACGGCACTCACAGCGCCACCTCCACACGTTCACGCACGGCGGGTTGCGGTGCCGATGCCGTCGGGGTCTCGAAGAGCAGGCGATGGATGCGCTGGGAGGCGGCCTGGAAGGCAGAACTGCCCACGCTGTCGGCGCCGAAGGCATGGCTGTTGAGCTCGGCGCGCACCCGGCCCGGGTGCGGCGAGAGCAGCAGGATGCGGCTGCCCACGAGCAGCGCCTCGTCGATGCCGTGCGTGACGAAGAGCAGCGTGAAGCGCAGCTCCTCCCACAGCGCCAGCAGCTCGCGCTGCATCTTCTGGCGCGTGAGCGCATCCAGCGCGGCAAAGGGCTCGTCCATCAGCAGCACCTCGGGCTGCATGGCGAGCGCCCGCGCAATCGCCACGCGCTGCTTCATGCCGCCCGAGAGCGTGTGCGGGTACGCGTTGGCGAAGTCCGACAGGCCCACCTTGTGCAGCCACTGCAGCGCGCGTGCCCTGGCCTGCGTGCGGTCGAGCCGGCCGCTCGCGACCAGCGGGAACATCACGTTCTCGAGCACCGTCTTCCACGGCGGGAGCTGGTCGAACTCCTGGAACACGACCACGCGGTCGGGGCCCGGGCCAGTGACGGGCCGGCCGTCGAGCGTGATGCTGCCTTCGTGCGGCGGGATGAAGCCCGCCACCGCCTTGAGCAGCGTGGACTTGCCGCAGCCCGAGGGGCCGAGCAGCACGTAGCGGTCGCCGCGGTGCACGTCGAAATCGACGCGGTGCGTGGCGCGCACGCGACGTGCCTCGGTGCGGTATTCGAGCGAGAGCCCGCGCACGCTCAGGAGTGGTGCCGGCTGCGCGCTGCCGACGACGTGCAGGGGAGCGGCCATGGTGGTGTCCTCAGCTGCCCTGGGCGATGGCCGCGTCGTCGAAGAAGTAGTCCTTCCACGAGGTCGGCTGGTTCTTGATCGCGCCCACGCGGTGCAGGAACTGCGCGAAGGCGTAGGTGTTCTGCGGCGCGACCTTGAACTCCACTTGCGGGCTCTTGATGATCTTGAGCAGCAGGTCGCGGTCGGTCTTGCCCTTGTTCACGCGCAGGTAGAGATCGGCGGCAGCCTCGGGGTTCTGGCGCACGAACTGCGACGCCTCGACCAGCGCGTCGAGGAAGGCGCGGTAGGTCTTGGGGTTCTCGTTGCGGAATTTCTCGGTCGCGTAGAGCACGGTCGCCGAGGCGGGGCCGCCCAGCACGTCGTAGCTCGTGAGGATGACGCGGGCATTGGGGTTGCGCGCGAGCTCCTCGTCCTGGAAGGGCGGGTTGCCGAAGTGGCCGTTGATCTCGCTGCCACCCGAGATGATGGCGGCGGCAGCATCGGGGTGCGGCAGCGTCTGGGTGTACTTGTCGAGGCGGTTGAACTCCTTGTCGCCCCACTGCTTGGCCGCGGCCATCTGCAGGATGCGCGCCTGCACCGAGACCGTGACCGCAGGCAGCGCGATGCGGTCCTTCTCGCCCAGGTCGGCGAGGGTCTTGACGTTGGGGTTGGTGGTGACCAGGTAGTTGGGGAAGTTGCCGAGCGAGGCCACGCCGCGCACGTTCTGGCGGCCGCGGGTGCGGTCCCAGATGGTGAGCAGCGGGCCCACGCCCGCGCCCACGATGTCGACCGAGCCGGAGAGCAGCGCGTCGTTGGCGGCCGAGCCGCCCGAGAGCTTGACCCATTCGACCTTGGCGTCGACGCCCTGCTTCTGGGCGTGCTTCTCGATGAGCTTTTGCTCCTGCGCCACGTTGAGCAGCAGGTAGACGACGCCGTATTGCTCGGCGATGCGGATGCGGCCCTCGGCCTGCGCCGCGAAGGCGGCGAAGGCCAGCGAGAGGCCGGCGACGGCGCCGAAGAGGCGGCGGGTGACTGTGCGTTGGAACATGGTGTGGGGATCTGTTGAGTGGGTCAGAACGGCACGTCGCCTTCGATGGTCGTGCGGTAGAGCTTGCGGCGCTGGTCGTCGGGGCAGCCGGCGGCCAGGTGCATCAGCGAGCGGTTGTCCCAGAAGACCAGGTCGTGCGGCTGCCACACGTGGCGATACAGGTGCTCGGGGCGCACGCTGTGGGCGAAGAGCTCCTGCAGCAGCGCCTCGCTCTCGTCCTCGGGCAGGCCGACGATGCGCGTCGTGAAGTGCTCGCTGACGAAGAGCGCCTTGCGGCCGGTCTCGGGGTGGGTGCGCACCACCGGGTGCACGGCGGGCGGCACCTGCGCGATCTGCTCGGTGCTGAGCGTGGGGCGCCAGGGGCTGCGCTTTTGCAGCTCGCCGTATTTCTTGAGGTAGCTGTGCTCGGCCTTCAGGCCCAGCACGCGCCGCTTGAGCTCGGGCGCGAGGTTGACCCAGGCGAGGTGCATGTTGGCGAAGAGCGTGTCGCCACCTTCGGCCGGCAGCTCCTGCGCATGCAGGAAGGAGCCGAGGCTCGGCTTCTCCTTATAGGAAAGGTCGCTGTGCCAGTAGTGACCCGCATCGCCGAGGCCGATGGGCTGGCCGTTCTCCTTGATGTTGGAGACGACCAGCACCTCGGGGTGGCCGGCGAGGCCGAACTGGTGCAGCACATGGATCTGCAGCGGCCCGAAGCGGCGGCTGAATTCGATCTGCTGCTCAGGCGTGATGCGCTGGTCGCGGAAGACCAGCACATGGTGGTCGAGGTGCGCGCGGTGCAGGCGCTGGAAGAGCTCGGGCGTGACGGGCTCACGCAGGTCGAGGCCGATCACCTCGGCACCCAGCGGCGCATCGAGGAGACGGATCTGCACGGCGTGGGCGGTTGCCGGGGACGAGAGGACAGCGGCCATGGGATCGTCGGCGGATGAACGAAGGAAGCGGCACTCTAGGAAGCGCCCTTTCGCCCGCAAACGAAGCAAACCGGCTCTGCTTACGCGCTCAGCGGATAAGCGGCACGCTCTGCGCACGGTCACGCACCGCCTCTCGGTACACCGATTGCTCGCGCGCCGCATGGAACGTCGCCCTGAACTCGTCATCTCGGCCTGCCTCATCGGCGCGGTCGTCGCCTGGGGGCTCGTGGCGCCCGAGTCGCTCGCCGCCGTCTTCAACGTGGCGCTGGCCGGGCTCACGCGCAACTTCGGCTGGTTCTATCTGTGGCTGGTGCTCGGGCTGGTCCTCATGGCCGTGGTGCTCGCCTTCAGCCGCTACGGCGACCTGAAGCTCGGCGGCGAGGACGACGAACCGGAGTTTTCGCTCGGCGCCTGGTTCTCGATGCTCTTCGCCGCCGGCATGGGCATCGGCCTCGTGTTCTGGGGCGTGGCCGAGCCGATCTCGCACTACGGCGAGCCGCCGCCGGGCGTCGCGCCGCGCACGCCCGAGGCGGCCAACGCCGCCATGCGCTACAGCTTCTTCCACTGGGGCGTGCACCCCTGGGCGGTCTACAGCGTGGTGGCGCTCGCGATCGCCTTCTTCCAGTTCCGCCGCGGCGGGGCCGCGCTCGTGAGCACCGCGGTGAAGTCGCTGCCCTGGCGTGCGGTGCAGCGCCTCGGGCCGCTGGTGGACACGCTCGCGGTGATCGCGACCGCCTTCGGCGTGGCGGCGTCGCTCGGCATGGGGGCCCTGCAGATCAACACCGGCCTGTACCGCATCGCCGGCCTGCCGGTGGGCACCGGGCCCCAGCTCGCGATCATCGTCGTGACCACGGTGATCTTCGTGACCTCGGCGGTCACGGGCGTGGAGCGCGGCATCAAGTGGCTCTCGACCTTCAACGTCGCGCTCGCATCGCTGCTCGCGCTCGCGGTGCTGGTGCTCGGGCCGACCATCGTCATCATCGACACGCTCACCAACACGCTGGGCGCCTACATCAGCGACTTCGTGCGCATGAGCCTGCGCACCACGCCGTTCCGCGACAGCACCTGGGTCGGCGGCTGGACGATCTTCTACTGGGCGTGGTGGGTGTCGTGGGCGCCGTTCGTCGGCCTCTTCATCGCGCGCGTGTCACGCGGGCGCACGATCCGCGAGTTCATCCTCGGCACGGTGGCCGTGCCCGCGCTCGCGGCCTTCGTGTGGTTCTCGGTGTTCGGCGGCACGGCGCTCCACTTCGAGATGGCGCGCGGGCTGCCCATCGCCGAGGCGGTGACGACGGATGTCTCCACCGCGCTCTTCACCCTCTTCGACGCGCTGCCGCTCGGCACGCTGATGTCGATCGTGGCGACCGTGCTGGTGCTGGTGTTCTTCGTGACCTCGGGCGACTCGGCCACGCTGGTGCTCGGCATGATGAGCACCCGCGGCGCGGAGAACCCGCCGGCGTGGGTGAAGATCGTCTGGGGCACGCTCGTGGCCGGCATCGCCGCGAGCCTGCTGCTCGCGGGCGGCCTGCAGGCGGTGCAGACCGCGACCATCGTCTTCGCCCTGCCCTTCGCCTTCGTGATCCTCCTGCTGGTGGTCGCGCTGCTGCGGGCGATCAAGGACGACTGGCACGACCACGAGCGGCGCGAGCGCGCGCTGCGCCGCAAGATGCAGGCGATGGCCGAGCCGCCGGGCCCGGCCCGCGGCCGCTAGCCGCGCCGCGCGGCCTCGATCGCCGCCTCGTCGATCTTCGTCATCTTCATCATGGCGTCGAAGGCGCGCCTGGCGGCCGCCGGGTCGGGGTCGTGGATCGCCTCGGTGAGCGCGCGCGGCGTGATCTGCCACGACACGCCCCAGCGGTCCTTGCACCAGCCGCAGGCGCTCTCCTGGCCGCCGTTGCCGACGATCGCGTGCCACAGGCGGTCGGTCTCGGCCTGGTCGTCGGTGGCGATCAGGAAGGAGAAGGCCTCGGTCTGCGTGAAGGCCGGGCCGCCGTTCAAGCCGAGGCAGGGGATGCCGGCGACGGTGAACTCCACCGTGAGCACGTCACCCTGCTGGCCCGACGGGAAATCGCCCGGTGCGCGCATCACGCGGCCGACCGAGCTGTCGGGAAAGGTCTGCGCGTAGAACTCGGCGGCGTCGAGCGCCGCGCGGTCGAACCAGAGGCAGATGGTGTTCTTGTGGACCATGCGGGGCTCCTCGGCGATCGGGGCCCGCATCATGGCACCGCGCGGGCATGCCTGCGCGTTGTCAGGGCTGTTTCAGGAACCGGACAGGCTGCGCCGCCACCGACCGTGCGCGCACGACCACCGTCTTGGCCAGCTTGTCGTGCCAGCCCTGCTTGCGCGCGTCGATGCCCACCCAGAGCAGGCCGAGCCCCAGGGGCAGCATGGACGCGAAGTACGCGAAGTACCGCCCGATGGACTGCCAGAGCGTGAGCGTCTCGCCGGTGTGCGCATCCACCACCCGCAGCGAGAGCGCGAGCTTGCCCGGCGTGCCCTGCCTGGCGCGCCAGAAGGCGACCGCCGCCACGCCGGGCGCGACCCAGCTGAGCAGGAAATCCACCGGCCCGGCGAAGAGGCCCTGCCTCGCCGTGTCGTCGAAGTAGTCGGCGCCGTAGACCGCATAGAGGATGGGATAGGTCACGGCCATGATGAGCACCGCGTCGATCAGCGCGGCGCCGGTGCGGATCCAGAAGCCGGCGTACTCGTACTCGGTCCCCACGTCGGAGACTTCGGCGCGCGGCGGGGCGTAGGGATTGCTGCTCATGGGCGGGTCGGAAATGGATCGGGCTGCCAGCGTATCGAGCCCCCGCGCGGGGCAGGCGTAACCAGAAGAAAAATCGGCGGGGACCAAGACCTTCTGCACGGCTTTGGTACTCGGGAAATGGACTTGTGGCGCGATCGCCGCGGGCCTAGATTCGATCCCCTGCGCAAGCGCGCACTTCCGCAAGCAGTAACTGGAGGACGCGAATGGCCCGCCACAAGGCCCCTGCCAAGACCAAGCGGCTGGTCTGGCGGATCTCGGACCACGCCCCGCTGGGCGAATGGGTCGATCCCAGCCTGCCGCCGCCGGCACCTCCCCGGCCCGATCCCCACGACGTCGAACCCGCCGGCTGGCGCCGGTCCACCTACGACCTGCTCAAGGGCGTGGAGGTGGACGACGGCCCCAACACCGTGCCTGACGACCTCTTCGACGAGCTGTTCGGCCCGAGCACGAGCACGCCGCCGGCCTCGTCGCGCAAATAGCGCCCTGCCCCTGGGGCGCATGCATATGCGCAATCCGAGGTTCACGCCTGCGCAGCGTGTGCCTACGCTGGGGCGTTTTCATTCCCCCTGACGAAAGAGGCGCGACATGCCGCAACCCGACCCCACCCCCCCACAGAAGTGGCACTTCGAAACCCTGTCGGTGCACGCCGGCTACCGGCCTGACCCGACCACCAAGGCGGTGGCGGTGCCCATCTACCAGACCGCCGCCTACGCCTTCGACAGCGCGCAGCACGGCGCCGACCTCTTCGACCTCAAGGTGCCGGGCAACATCTACTCGCGCATCATGAACCCGACCAACGACGTGCTGGAGCAGCGGCTCGCAGCGCTCGAAGGCGGCGTGGGCGCGCTGGCGCTGGCGTCGGGCCAGGCGGCGGTCACCTATTCCATCCTCACCATCGCCGAGGCGGGCGACAACATCGTCTCCTCGACCGCGCTCTACGGGGGCACCTACAACCTCTTCGCGCACACGTTGCCGCAGTACGGCATCACCACGCGCTTCGCCGACCACCGCGACCCGGCGTCGTTCGAGAAGCTGATCGACGACAGGACCAAGGCCGTGTTCGTCGAGTCGCTCGGCAACCCGGCCGGCAACATCACCGACATCGCGGCCGTCGCCGCCATCGCCCACCGGCACGGCGTGCCGCTGATCGTCGACAACACCGTGCCCTCGCCGTACCTCAGCCGCCCGTTCGAGCACGGTGCCGACATCGTCGTGCACTCGCTCACCAAGTACATCGGTGGCCACGGCAACAGCATCGGCGGCGCGATCGTCGACTCGGGCAGGTTCCCGTGGGCGGAGCACAAGGCGCGCTTCAAGCGCCTGAACGAGCCCGACGTCAGCTACCACGGCGTGGTCTACACCGAGGCGCTCGGCCCGGCGGCCTACATCGGCCGCGCGCGCGTCGTGCCGCTGCGCAACACCGGCGCGGCGCTCTCGCCCTTCAACGCCTTCCTGATCCTGCAGGGCCTGGAGACGCTCGCGCTGCGTGTCGACCGCATCAGCAGCAACGCGGTCAGGATCGCCCAGCACCTGCGCCAGAGCCCCAAGGTGGCCTGGGTGCAGTACGCCGGGCTCGAAGACCACCCCGAGCACCCGCTGGTGCAGAAGTACCTGTCGGGCAAGGCCTCGGGCATCCTCACCTTCGGGGTGAAGAGCGCACAGGGCGAGGCGCGCGCCGCGGGGGCCCGCTTCCTCGACGGGCTGCAGCTCTTCACGCGCCTCGTCAACATCGGCGACGTGAAGTCGCTCGCCACGCACCCGGCGTCGACCACGCACCGCCAGCTCGGCGCCGACGAGCTGCAGCGCGCCGGCGTGGGCGAGGACACGGTGCGGCTGTCCATCGGCATCGAGCACATCGACGACCTGATCGCCGACCTCGACCAGGCGCTGGCGGCGGTCTGAGCGCGCGGCGGCGTGGGGGCCCACAATGGGCCCTTCCAGGCCCGTCCGGGCCGCGCCGCACGCCCCGCCCATGGACACTGCCACCTCTACGCCCGCCACCCCCGCCTCGTCGCTCAGCTTCCTCCGCGGCGGCGGCGAGATGGGCGCGCTCATGCGCGCACATGACTGGTCCACGTCGAGCCTGGGCTCGCCGCACACCTGGCCGCAGTCGCTGCGCACGACGGTGCGCCTGATGCTCAACACCGGCCACCCGATGTACATCTGGTGGGGACGCGACGGCGCCTGCCTCTACAACGACGCCTACCGCGAGTCCATCGGCCCGGAGCGCCACCCGAGCTCGCTCGGCCGGCCGGCGCGCGAGGTGTGGGACGAGATCTGGGACATCATCGGCCCGCAGATCGAGCAGGTGCGCGAGGGCCGCGGGGCGACCTGGCACGTGAACCACCTCGTCCCGATCACGCGCCACGGCCGCCGCGAAGACGTCTACTGGACCTACAGCTACAGCCCGATCGACGACGAGGCGAGCCCCAACGGCATCGGCGGCGTGCTGGTGGTGTGCACCGAGACGACCGAGCAGGTGCTGGCCAACAAGCGCGTCGCCGCCGAGCGCGACCAGCTCGGCCAGCTCTTCGAGCAGTCGCCCAACTTCATGGCGCTCCTGAGCGGCCCGCAACACCGCTTCGAGATCGCCAACCCCAGCTACCTGCGCCTCGTGGGGCAGCGCCCGGTGGTCGGCAAGCCGGTGGCCGAGGCGCTGCCCGAGACGCTGGAGCAGGGCTACATCGGCCTGCTCGATCAGGTCTACGCGAGCGGCGAGGCCTACATCGCGCGCAGCGCGCGCTTCGTGTTCCAGCTGGAGCCCGCCTCGCCCTTCGTCGAGCGCTACGTCGATTTCGTCTACCAGCCCATCAAGGGGCGCGACGGCAGCGTGACCGGCATCTTCGTCGAAGGCGCCGACGTGACCGACCGCGCGCTCGCCGACCAGGCGCTGCGCGAGAGCGAGGCGCGGCACCGCGAGCTCGCCGAGCAGCTGGCGCAGGCCAACCGCACGAAGGACGAGTTCCTCGCCACCCTCGCCCACGAGCTGCGAAATCCGCTGGCGCCGATCCGCAACGCACTCGCACTGCAGCGCCGCTCCGACGAACCGAGGGTGCACACCTTCACGCGCGACGTGATCGAGCGCCAGGTGCTGCAGATGGTGCGGCTGATCGACGACCTGCTCGATGTCTCGCGCCTCACGCGCGGGCTGGTGGAGCTGCGCCGCGCGCCGCTCGTCCTGGCCGACACGCTGCGCGAGGTGATCGACAACCACCGGGCCTCCATCGAGGAAGCCGGCCACACGCTGGCGGTGGCGCTGACCGACGAGCCGTGCATCGTCGACGCCGACGAGACACGCATCGTGCAGGTCTGCTCCAACCTGCTGCACAACGCGAGCAAGTTCACGCCCAAGGGCGGGCGCATCGGCGTCACGCTGCGCCGCGAGGGCGAGGCGGCGGTGATCGAGTTCAGCGACACCGGCATCGGCATCCCGCCCGAGATGACCGAGCGCGTGTTCGAGATGTTCACGCAGGTGGAGCGCTCGCATGCACGCGTGGGGGGCGGCCTCGGCATCGGGCTCACGCTCGTGCGCCAGCTGGTCGAGCGCCACGGCGGCCAGGTGCGTGCGTCAAGCGCCGGCCCGGGCCAGGGCAGCGTCTTCTCCGTGACGCTGCCGCTCGGCGCGCCCGCGGCCGCGCCCCTCGCCGAGGCGAAACGCCACGCCAGGCCCATGGCGAGCGGCCTGCGCATCGTGGTGGCCGACGACAACGTGGATGCCGCCACCAGCCTCGCCCTGCTGCTCGAAGCCCACGGCCACGAGGTGCGCGTGGCCCACGACGGCGCCGAAGCGCTCGCGCTCACGCAGGTCTTCCGCCCCCAGGCCATGGTGCTCGACATCGCCATGCCCCATCTCGACGGCCACGCCGTCTGCAGGGAGGTGCGCGCCCTGCCCTGGGGCCGCGAGGTGCTCATGATCGCGGCCAGCGGCTGGGGCCAGGTGCACGACAGGTCGCGCTCGGAAGACGCCGGCTTCGACCATCACCTGGTCAAGCCGGTGGACTTCGAGGCGGTGGACGCGCTGCTCGCCCAGCTGCGCCAGGGGGCGCGCGCGGGCTAGCGCCAGAGCGTCGTCGCGAGCCCGAGCAACGCGCAGCCGGCGAGCACGGGCATCACGCCCCAGCGCAGCCGGAAGAGCGCCAACGCCGCCAGCAGCGCGATCACGGCCGAGGCCGCGTCGAAGGGGCCGGCCCAGCCTTGCGGCCACAGCACGTGGTACGCGAAGAAGAGCGCGAGGTTGACGATCACGCCCACCACCGCGGCGGTGATGGCCGTGAGCGGCGCGGTGAACCGCAGGTCGCCGTGCGTGGCCTCCACCAGCGGCCCGCCGGCGAGGATGAAGACGAAGGACGGCAGGAAGGTGAAGAAGGTGGCCACCGCGGCGCCGGCCGCACCGGCGAGGAAGAGCGCCTCGGGCCCGAAGACCTGACGGAGCCAGCCGCCGACGAATCCCACGAAGGCCACCACCATGATGAGCGGCCCGGGCGTGGTCTCGCCGAGCGCGAGGCCGTCGATCATCTGCGTGCCGCTCAGCCACTGGTGGTGCTCCACCGCCCCCTGGTAGACGTAGGGCAGCACGGCGTAGGCGCCGCCGAAGGTGAGCAGCGCCGCCTTGCTGAAGAAGAGCCCCATCTGGGCGAGCGGGCCCTGCAGGCCGCCGAGCGCGGCGAGCGCGAGCATCACGCCGCACCACAGCACGAGCCCCGCCGCGACCACGCGCACGAGGCCGCCGCGGGTGTAGCGCGCATGCGCCGGCGTGGGCGTGTGGTCGTCGATCAGCGCGGGGCCGTCTGCATGCGCCGTGGTGGCCTGCGCGCCGCCGGCCGCAAACACCTGCGGCGCGCGTCGCCCACCGACGTGGCCGATGAGCGCGGCGGCCAGCACGATGGCGGGGAACGGCGTGTCGAAGGCAAAGATCGCAACGAACGCGGCGGCCGCGATCACCCACAGCCAGCGGTGCCGGAGCGCACGCGTGCCGATGCGGTGCGCAGCATGCAGCACGATGGCCGTCACGGCCGGCTTGATGCCGTAGAAGATGCCGGCCACCCACGTGAGATGCCCATAGGCCAGGTACACCCACGAGAGCGCGACCAGGATGAAGAACGAGGGCAGCACGAAGAGCGCACCCGCCACGATCCCACCCCAGCTGCGGTGCATCAGCCAGCCGATGTAGGTGGCGAGCTGCTGCGCCTCGGGCCCGGGCAGCACCATGCAGTAGTTGAGCGCATGCAGGAAGCGCCGCTCGCTGATCCAGCGGCGCCGCTCCACCAGCTCGGCATGCATGATCGCGATCTGCCCCGCCGGCCCCCCAAAGCTCACGAAGCCGAGCTTGAGCCAGAACC
>JBIQJS010000196.1:0-2883 GCA_044507405.1 Rubrivivax sp.
GACCGCGTGGCACGCCACGCGCACACCGCCGATGGAAGTGAGCACCGGCCGCTCGGCCGAGCACCGCGCATTGGCATGCGGGCAGCGCGGATGGAAGGCGCAGCCGGTGGGCGGGTTCAGCGGATTGGGCACCTCGCCCTGCACCGGCGTGCGCGCGCGGCCCACCGCGTGCATCTGCGGGATGGCGTCCAGCAGCATGCGCGTGTAGGGGTGGCGCGGCCGCGCGAACAGCTCGGCCTTGTCGGCCAGCTCGACCAGCCGGCCCAGGTACATCACCCCCACCTGGTCGCTCACGTGGCGCACCACCGCCAGGTTGTGCGAGATGAACAGGTACGTCAGGCCCCGCTCGCGCTGCAGGTCCTTCATGATGTTGAGCACCTGCGCCTGCACGCTCACGTCCAGCGCCGAGGTGGGCTCGTCGCACACCAGGAACTCGGGCGCGGTGGCCAGCGCGCGGGCGATGGAGATGCGCTGGCGCTGGCCGCCGGAGAACTGGTGCGGGTACTTGGCCATGTCCAGCGCCGACAGGCCCACCGAGCGCAGCAGCTCGCCCACGCGCTCACGGATGGCATCCTTGTCCTGCAGGATGGCGTGCTCGCGCAGCGGCTCGGCGATGATCTGCTCGACCAGCCAGCGCGGGTTCAGGCTGGCGTAGGGGTCCTGGAAGATCATCTGGATGCGCCGGCGCAGCTGCCGGCCCTCGCGCGAGACGTAGGCGGCCTGCGCGTCCTGCCCGTCGAAGCGCATGCCGCCGCGCGTGGGCTCGTACAGGCCCACCAGCAGGCGCGCCACGGTGCTCTTGCCGCAGCCGGACTCGCCCACCAGCGCCAGCGTCCTGCCGCGCTCGATCTCGAAGCTCACGCCGTCCACCGCGTGCAGCAGGGTGCGCGGCTTGCGCTCGAGCACGCGGTTGAGCCAGGGCGCCGAGACGTCGAAGGTCTTGGCCAGGTCGTGGGCGACGACCAGCGGGGCGGTGTTCACGGTGTTCACTGCTGCATTCATGGCCGCACCTGCGTGTCGTGCAGCCAGCAGGCGGCCATCGTCGCGCCGGCGGCCAGCAGCTCGGGGCGGGCCTGCCGGCAGCGCTCGAACACGCGCGGGCAGCGCGGGTTGTAGGCGCAGCCCTGGGGGATGGCGTTCAGCCGCGGCATGGCGCCGTCGATCTGGTTGAGCCGCTCGCGGTCGCTGTCCATGTCGGGGATGGAGGCCATGAGCCCCGCGGTGTAGGGATGCGCCGGCTGGTGGATGACCTCGCGCACCGGCCCGATCTCGGCGATGCGCCCGGCGTACATCACGGCCACGCGGTCGCAGGTCTCGGCGATCACGCCCATGTCGTGGGTGATGAGCATCACCGCCGCGCCGCGCTCGCGGCACAGGCGCTTGAGCAGAGTGATGATCTGCGCCTGGATCGACACGTCCAGCGCGGTGGTCGGCTCGTCGGCCACGATCAGCTTGGGCTCGGCCGCCAGGGCCAGCGCGATCACCACGCGCTGGCGCATGCCGCCGGAGAACTGGTGCGGGTAGTGGTCGATGCGCTGCTCAGCGGCGGGGATGCCGGTGTCCTGCAGCAGCGAGACGGCGCGCCGGCGCGCCTCGGCCTCGCCCACCGGCAGGTGCGTGCGGATGGTCTCGACCAGTTGCCGGCCCACGGTGTACAGCGGGTTCAGCGAGGTCAGCGGGTCCTGGAAGATCGCGCCGATGCGCCGCCCGCGGATGTGGCGCATCTGCTCGTAGCCCAGGGTGTCGATGCGCCGGCCCTCCAGCACGATCTCGCCGCCGGCCACGCGCCCGGGCGGCTCCAGCAGGCCGATGATGGCCGCGCCGGTGAGCGACTTGCCGGCGCCGGACTCGCCCACCACGCCCAGGATCTCGCCCGGCGCGATGTCGAAGGAGATGTCGTCCAGCGCGCGCAGCGTGCCGCGGCGCGTGGGGAACTCGACGATCAGGTTCCTGACTTGAAGAAGGCTCATGGGCGGGCGTCCTTCCTCAGCGCAGGCGCGGGTTGAGCGCATCGCGCAGCCAGTCGCCCAGCAGGTTCACCGACAGGGCCAGCAGCACCAGCATCGCGCCGGGGAACACCAGCACCCACCATTCGCCGGAGAACAGCACCGCATTGCCGTTGTTGATCAGCGTGCCCAGCGAGGGCGAGGTGGGCGGCACGCCCACGCCCAGGAAGGACAGCGTGGCCTCGGTGATGATGGCGGTGGCCACCTGGATGGTGGCCAGCACCAGCACCGGGCCCAGCACGTTGGGCAGCACGTGGCGCAGCATGATGCGCAGCGGCGGCACGCCCATCACGCGGGCGGCCTGCACGTACTCCTTGCCCCGCTCCACCAGCGTGGAGCCGCGCACGGTGCGCGCGTACTGCACCCAGCCGGTGAGCGCGATGGCGAAGATCAGCACGCCGAAGGCCAGCGACTCGTGCGCGTCGGGGAACAGCGCCCGGCCCACGCCGGCGATCAGCAGCGCCACCAGGATGGCCGGGAAGGACAGCATCACGTCGCACAGGCGCATCAGGAAGGCATCGAGCCAGCCGCCCCAGAAGCCGGCCATCAGCCCCAGCAGCACGCCCACGAAGACCGACAGCAGCACCGACACCACGCCCACCACCAGCGAGATGCGCGCGCCGTAGATCAGCGCCGAGAGGATGTCGCGGCCCTGGTCGTCGGTGCCCAGCAGGTACTTGGCGCTGCCGCCTTCCATCCACGCCGGCGGCAGCCGCGCGTCCATCAGGTCCAGCGAGGCCAGGTCGAACGGGTTGTGCGGCGCCACCCAGCCGGCAAACACCGAGCAGAAGATGCACACGAAGGCAATCACCGCCGCCACGATCGCCACCGGCGACGTGCGGAAACTGTAGCCAACGTCGCTGTCGTACCAGCGGGC